>CALUNJ010000079.1 GCA_944321975.1 uncultured Paraprevotella sp. | reverse complement strand
GCGGCTTGCTGTCGCTGCCGGCGGTACGGGCGGCCATGTAGGCCGGCAAGTCCAGCCCCGGCACGGAGAGCGAGAGGTCAGTGACCTCCGCATGGCTTTCCAGTCCTATGATCAAAGCTCCTTGCCCGTCTGAAAGAGGGTATTCATTCTCGTGTATGTCCTTGTCGCAGGAGACCGGCAGCAGCATGGTCAACGCCGCCAGCAGGAGCAACAGTTTGCATTTCCCCATGTGTCTCATATCCGTCGTGTTCATCGCCCGTCCTCCTTTCCTTTTGCGCCGAAGCTCCATCCGAGCCTCAGTCCGGTTTCCCAGATGTAGTTCGCCTTGTGCAGATGCTTCGGCGTGCCGTCCATCGGCTTGCCGGTGAGGTATGTCATCCCGGTGTAGATGCCGAGTTGCAAACCGGCCGGGAAAGTATGGGAAGCCTGCACATGGCCGCCCGCGCCGAGATGCCACCGTGCGCCGCGCTGCAGGACATCGGCCTTGCCGTCCGTGAGGCGGAAGTCAGACTCCGTGCCTATGGCTGCGATGTGCGGCGATAGCTCCAGGCTCCAGCGGCTGTCCCGTGTGGCAGGGAAGAAACCAAGCAGGTTGACATTCAGCTGTGCGGCATAACGCTGCACGAAGGTGCGGCTCTGGAGGGCGGACATATGCCAGCCGTCCATGCCTGCCACCGCAGCTTCATACCGGCAACCGTCAGATCCCATCCAGTAGTCGGGACAGCAATCCCGCAGGTTCATGGCGAGCCGTCCCCATTCCGCCTGAAGTTCGAGCGAAAGCACCGGGTTGAAACGGTAGCCGCCGTAGACGCCCGCGCTCCAGCCCGGTGTGGTGCGCTCTGCGCCGAAGCTGCTCATCGCACTTGCTCCGAAAGGCATTCCGCCCTGAATGCCGGCATACCATGAGCCCGCAGGCTTCACGACTACCGGTTCCGTGACGGGTGTCTCCGTGACGCGCCGTGCCGCCGCAAGGCTGCCGGCCCTGGCCTGCTCTGCTGCGAGGAGGGACGGTTCTTTCTCCCGGGTGATGCGCTCCTGTTCCTGCCGTTCTATCCGCTGCCTCTCGGCCTGTTCCGCTGACAGTTTCTCCTGTTCGGCCCGCCCGGCGGCCAGCCTCGCGTCCTCGGTCTCGCCCTTGCCCGCTGGGATGACGAGCCGTACGGTCACATAGTCGCCGCTGCCCGAGTGGTTGCGCGTGATGAAGCATTCCTCGGTCAGCTTCCGCCTCGTTATCAGTTCGGATTTCACCCGGTTGGAGCGGATCTTTGCCAAGGCAAGGTTTTCGGCCTCGCTGCCAAAGGAGTTGCAATAGCCGTCGACATAAAGCGGAAACTGGCCGTCAAGGATATCCGTCTTGTGGTTTCCAATGCACTTCTCCAGTCGGGCAAGCTCCGCATCGTTGCCGTTGTACGGGACATAAAACATATCCCTGTCCGGCATGAAGCGGAAAGTGTAGACCGTATCCGGCTTCTCCTGCGCCGACAAAGGCAGCAGCAGGGCGAAGGACAGCAATACGGCCAGTAATTTTTTCCTATTTTTGCTCATATAGCACATATAATTATTCCAAATTCATCTGGCACAGGTACAAAAAGCCCCGGATGCTTGCGGCAAGGTTTTGACTTGCCACAAGCATCCGGGGATATATGAAAGTCTCCGCCCGCGTGTTGCCGCGTGGCGGAGATACGGCCTGTCTTGTGTGGTCTTTGAGTAATGGATGGTTGTCGGAAGAAAAACTTCCTCCGGCAACCTCTCGAAAATTAAATGCCTGCGCGTACCCCCTCCCGTTGTAAAATTTCACTATCGTTAGCGGAATTTAACACGCGAGGGTTGCCCATTATTTCGGGAGTTCCGGCATCCTGTCCGGTTACACGATAGATAAAGGCACACAAAGGACGCGTCGCCATTCTTTCAGGAGCGGCTACGCAGGCCGATGAAACAAGGAATGCCTGCCGTGTCCGTGGTATTCTATCGTCGTAATTCATTGTAACATAATTAACCGATTGCAAAGGTACGGTTTTTTTTGGGGCTACAACGGTAAAGCAGGGATTTATTTTCACCGGAAGTGCAATTTTTCTGAGAAAACACTGCCCGAAGGGAAAAGGGCGGTTCCGGCTGTATCTGTTTGTATTTCTATGCAGAGGCCTCTGCAAGACTCCGCCAAAAGGCATTTGTCATTGGCGGAATTTTTTGTACACTTAAGGCATGAAACGAGCAAAGACGTCCCCATTGGGTTCCGGCGGCTTGCAGCTGAAAAGGCGCAAGGTGGAATCCGGTTTTTTCAACCAGACAAACGCTGTGACAGGCTGGCATCCCCTGCGTGCCTTGATAGAGCCGTGCCTTCGCCCTATCCGTTCTCCCCCAACAACCCGTGCGGGCTGTTGGGGGAAAACGGATATTCCCGGTTTACAATGTGATGCCCGATTTGAAAATGGCGATGTCCCGGTAGCCTTGTTGTTCGTTGAGCGTTTGTTGCCCGCTGGCAACGGCCGTCACGAAGTCGGCAAAGCGCGAGAGCACTTGGGGCATGGGTTCTCCTTCGGCCAGCACGCCGGCGTTGAAATCAATCCAGCCGGTTTTTCTTTGTGCCAGTCCGGTGTTGGAGGAAATTTTCACCGTAGGGACAAATGTGCCGAACGGCGTTCCGCGTCCCGTCGTGAAAAGCACCATTTGACAGCCGGAAGCGGCCAATGCCGTGGCGGCCACAAGGTCGTTGCCGGGCGCGCTGAGCAGGTTCAGACCCGTCGAGACGAGTCTTCCGCCATATTCCAACACGTCGCATACCGCTGTGGAACCAGATTTCTGAACGCATCCCAGCGACTTTTCCTCGAGCGTGGAGATGCCGCCGGCCTTGTTGCCGGGCGACGGGTTTTCGGCAATGGGTTGGTGGTGGTCAAGGAAGTAGCGTTTGAAGTCGTTGATGAGTGCTACGGTCTTGCGGAATGTGGCTTCGTCTTTGCAACGGTTCATGAGCAGCGTTTCCGCCCCGAACATTTCCGGGACTTCGGTGAGCACGGCGGTGCCCCCTTGGGCCACGAGGCAGTCAGAAAAACGGCCCAGTAGCGGATTGGCCGTGATGCCGGACAATCCGTCCGAACCGCCGCATTTCAGCCCCACTTTCAGTTTTCCTGCCGGCACGTCCGTGCGTTCGTCGCCGTTCATGGCGGCGTGGATCTCCCGCAGCATTTCCATGCCGCGGCTGATTTCGTCCGTCTCTTCCTGGCAGACCAGCAGGCGGACCCGTTGCCGGTCGTAGTCGCCCAACGAAGCCATGAAGCCTTCCGGCTGATTGTTTTCACAGCCCAATCCCACCACCAACACGCCCCCCGCATTGGGGTGCAGGGCCATGGCGCGCAGGATGCGGCGCGTGTTTTCATGGTCGTCGCCCAGTTGGGAGCAACCATAATTATGCGTGAATGCCACGATGCCGTCCGTGCCAGCCCCGTGTGTTTCCTCGTTCATCCGCCGTGCCAGTTCCTGTGCCACGCCGTTGACGCAGCCCACGGTAGGTATGATCCACAGCTCGTTCCGGATGCCCACGTCGCCGTTGCGGCGCACGAAGCCCTTGAACGTGCGGGAGACGGAGGCGGGGGCGCCCGTGGCGGCTGCCGGGCAATATTGGTAGTCCACGATGCCCGCCAGGTTGGTTTTCAGGTTCCGCTCGTCTATCCGCTGTCCCGGGGCGATTTCTGCGGTCGCGTGCCCGATAGGACAGCCGTACTTTATCACGTTCTCTCCTTTCCGGATGGTTTCGAGTGCCACTTTGTGTCCGGCCGGAATGTCTTCCAGCAAGTTGATGGCCTTTTGGCGGCAACATATGGTTTCTCCTTGGGCGATAGGCTGCAAGGCCACGGCCACGTTGTCAGCCGGATGAATAAGAATATATTTCGGTTTTTCCATATGCTATTGGGCCAACATTTGTTTGAGGGCATTTTTCATTCCCATGTTCCTGATGTCGTCCAGGTATTGTGCCAGCAAGTCGGTCAGTCCCGGGATGGCATTCAGGTCCTCATGCCACAAGCCAGTGTGCCCCAGCGTCGTTTCGGCCACGGTCCGCACGTTCCCGCTTTTCCAGGCAGAGCCAAGCAATTCTATGGTTTCCGCAGCGTCTTCAGGGCGGATGGAAGCCCCGTCTTCACGATGCCCGCCTTTATAGTAAGTGGCGAGGGCGGCCAGCCCGAACACGATGCCGCGGGGGAGACACCCTTTCCTCTCCAGGAAGATTTTCAACCCTGGCAGGTCGCGTGTGGCGAATTTGGGGAATGCGTTCAGCATGATGGATGTGACTTGGTGGTCGATGAACGGGTTGTTGAACCGCTCCAGCACGCTGTCGGCAAACCGCCTTAGTTCCTCTTTCGGGAGGTCAAGCGTCTCGAGCAATTCTTCGTACATCACCTTGCGGATGTAGCTTCCGACGGTTTCGTCGCGGCAGGCATCGCGCACGATGTCGATGCCCGACAGGTAGGCCACGGGCGAGAGCAATGTGTGCGGGCCGTTGAGCAACGTCACTTTGCGTTGGTGGTAGGGCGTTTCGTCGTCCACGAACTGCACGTTCAGTCCGCAGTCTGCGGCCGGAAATTCCCGCGCCATGCTTTTCGGCGCCTCGATGACCCAGAGGTGGAACACCTCGCCTTGTGTCACGAGCTGGTCGTCGTATTGCAGTTTTTCCGTAATCTGCCCGATGGTTTTGGCCGGGAATCCCGGCACGATGCGGTCCACGAGGGTCGCATAGACGCGGCAGGACGTGTGGAACCACGTTTCGAACTCTTCGCCGAGCCTCCACAGGGCGATGTATTGCCCGATGGCTTCCTTGAGTTTCTGCCCGTTGTGAGGAATGAGCTCGCACGGGAGGATGATGACCCCCTTGGCGGGATCGCCGCGGAAATGCCGGAAACGCCGGAAAAGCAGTTGGGTCAGTTTCCCGGGATAGGACGCGGCGGGGGTGTCGCCGGGCTGGCAGGAGGGGTCGAATGTGATGCCGGCCTCTGTCGTGTTGGAAATGATGAAGCGCACCTCCGGGATTTCGGCCAGTTTCAGGTATTCGTCAAATTGCGAGTAGGGGTTCACCGCACGGCTGATCACGTCTATCAGCCGACAGGTGTCGGCCACCTTCCCATGGTCGAGTCCTTGGAGGTTCACGTGGTACAGGCAGTCTTGCCGGCGGAACTTTTCCAGCTTGTCCTTGATGGTGGGTTGCACGACGACCACATTGCCGTTGAAGCCCGTCTGTTCGTTCATGATTGAAAACATCCAGTCGGCAAATGCGCGCAGAAAGTTTCCTTCGCCGAACTGGATGACGCGTTCCGGCCGTTCGGCCTTGTGCGCGGTTTGGGCGTTTAATGCTAACATCGTTTTTTACGTCTTGGAGTGGTTTACGGTTCAATTTGCATCAGGATGCGGAATATCTTCGAAGGATCGGCGGCCCAACGGGCCAGCATTTCCCCGCCTTGCTCGAGTGGGGCGACGGCCGAGATGAGCCTTTCCACCGGGCAAGTGCCATGCCGCAAGTAGCGGATGGCAGCCTGGAAGTCTGCCGGTAAGGCGTTCCGCGACCCTCTGATGTCCAATTCTTTCTGCACAAAAAGTTTGGTCTGGAACGATACGTCGCTTTTGGCGTACCCGATATAGACAATCCGTCCGGTGAACGCGACTTCCTCCACGGCTGTCACGTATGTGGCGGGAGACCCCACAGCTTCGATCACCACGTCCGGCCCCGTTCCCGAAGTGCATGCTTGCAGGAACGGGTGTATTTCTTCCTTCCGGGAGTTCAGCGTGTAGGTCGCTCCCATAGCGCGTGCCACTTCCAGTTTCTCGTCGTCAAGATCCACGGCGACGACCCGTGCGCCACGCAGGGCGGAGCGGGCGATGGCTCCCAATCCCACCATTCCACAGCCAATGACCATGACCGTGTCGGTGTCTGTCACTTGGCCGCGCGACACGGCATGGAACCCCACACTCAGTGGCTCTACCAAGGCACAGTCTCTGGCAGAAAGCCCTTCGGCCGCAATCACTTTCTGCCATGGGACAGCGACCAGTTCCGTCATGGTGCCATCCCGCTGCACCCCGAAAGTTTCATTGTGTTCGCAGGCATTCACACGCCCGTTGCGGCAAGCGGCACATGTTCCGCAGTTTGTATAAGGATTCACGGTGACATTCATTCCGATTTTCAGATGGGCGGGCACTTCCGCGCCCGTCGCTTCGATTACGGCGCCCACCTCGTGGCCCGGGATGACCGGGAGCCTGGCCATGGGGTTCCGCCCGAGATAAGTGTTGAGGTCCGACCCGCAGAATCCCACATATCTAATGCGGAGCAGGACTTCGTTGGCGGCATAAGCGGGTTCTTTGATTTCGGTCAGGGTGGTGTGTAGCGCGGAGGTTATTCGTAATGCTTTCATTGCAGGTTTATTCAGACATGTTTTTAATATAAGGTAAACGCGGCAGGTCGTGGAATCCGTAGAAGGCTTTGGCGTTTTCCCCGAGGAAAAGAGCCTTTTCCTCGGGCGACAGTTCGTCGCTCTTCAGCACGAAATCGTACGACATGCGATAGGTGATGGCCGTGATGGTGCGTGGGTAGTCAGAGCCCCACATCAGTTTGTGCATCCCCACGGCGGAGGCAGCTTCGCGGATGGCCCTGACGGCTCCTTTGAACGGATAGAACTCGTCGTTGAACAGCCACGTGATGCCTCCCGATTCGAGGTATACGTTGGGAGCCAAGGCCAATTTGACTTGTTCTTCCCATTTGGGACGGGTGACCATGCCGAAGTGCCCGATGGCAATCTTCAGGCCGGGACATTCGGTGGCCACCTCCTTCAGTTCTCCCGTTTGCGTGTCACCTTCCATCAAGTCGATGGACAAAATGATCCGGTTGTCCTCCATCAGGTGGAACATCGACATCATTTCGTCGCTGTTGAGAGGCACCCGCCCTTCGCGCAAGTCCAACCGATTGGCTGGAATCTTGATGGCCTTGAAGCCTTTTCGGATGAGTGCTTCCGCCTGTGCGTAAAAGCCCGGGCGGCGGAACTCGCACAGCCCACATGCCAGGAAGCGCCCGGGGTATCTTGCTTGCACTTCTTGCAGGTAATCGTTCTGCACGCCGTCTATGTATTCCTGGGTCACTACGGCCGCGCTTACTTGGGCGTAATCCATGTTGGACAGGAATATTTCAGCCGTGTTTTTCCCGTCGGTCATGAACGGGGGAAGCATCTGGCGGATTTCTCCCATGAAGAGCGAGCGTCCGCCGGACAGCGTCCGGATGGGTTGTCCGTCCACTTCGGTGTCTTGCCTGAGCCACAAATGGGAGTGGGCGTCTATGAGGGTATAGTCCATGGCTTGAGAAGATTCTAAGTGTTTTTCCATGACACGCGCAACTGGCTGCCGATGATTTCTTTTACTTTTTTCACCAAATCCCAGTCGATGGGTTCTTCGATGTATCTGAGATTCTTCAACACGTTCTCCGGATTGGCAGAACTGAACAGTGTGGTGCAGATGCGCGGTTCGCTGGTGGAATACTGCATGGCCAGTTTCTCGATGGGGTAGCCTTGTGCCTGGCAAAAATCCGCAGCCTTGCGGCAGGCTTCCACCAGCGGAGCCGGAGCTGGATGCCATTGCGGCACGCCGCGTTGCGTGAGCAGCCCCATCGAAAGCGGCGAGGCGTTGATGACCCCGACGCCGTTGCGCTCGAAATAGTCCAGGTAGTCGGCCAGACGGTCGTCGTTCAGCGTGTAGTGGCAGAAACTGAGCACGCTTTCCACCGTGCCGGACGGCACATGGTCGACGACCCATTTCAGGTTTTCTAATTGCAGGTCGGTGATGCCCACGTGGCCCACCACTCCTTCTTCCCTCAGTTCCACCAAGGCCGGAAGGGTTTCGTTCACCACTTGTGAGAGGTCGGCAAACTCGATGTCGTGTACATTGATGAGGTCTATGTAGTCCACGTGCAACCGTTCCATGCTTTCGTACACGCTTTCCCGGGCCTTTTGGCCGGAGTAGTCCCACGTGTTCACGCCGTTTTTCCCGTAGCGTCCCACTTTTGTGGACAGCAGGAACGTGTCCCTCGGCAGGTCTTTCAGCACTTTTCCCAAGACGGTTTCAGCCTTGTAATGTCCATAATAAGGAGACACGTCGATGAAGTTCATCCCGTTCTCTACGGCTGTCCGCACGGCTCGCATTCCGTCGGCCTCGCGGATGGAATGGAAGACGCCGCCCAGGGAAGATGCCCCGAAACTCAATGCCGGCAGCTTCATCCCGGTCTTTCCCAAATATGAATGTCGCATAATCGTTGTGTTTTACAAATGAGCAAATCAATAATATTATCATTGCAAAATTAGGAAATGACGGGTTAAAATTATAGGATTTTATTGTTCTATACAAGAACAATATTCGCATGGACATAGCTCTTGGAACCTTTTTAGGACTATTTAATTCTTCTTTTGAAGGGTGGAAACACAAAAATGACTATTATTGAACTTTAAAATTGAAGAAAGCAATGGATTTTGACATAGACTCGTTTCATCCCTTTGTGCTCAACGTGGGATTGGCACGGCATAACGCCGACTGGAATTGGAAAAACGTCAGCAGCCCGTTTTCGCGGTTGTATTACGTGACAGAGGGGAGGGCACAGGTGGTATTTCCGGACCATGTGTTGGATTTGCGCGCCGAACACCTGTATTTCATTCCGGCCTTTACAAGGCACAGTTATGTCTGCGACTCGCTCTTTTGCCATTATTATGCCCATATCTACGAAGATCCCCAGTCCAAACATCAGTTTTTGGAAGACTGGGCTTTGCCCGAGGAAATTCAAGGAGGAACGTTCGAACTGGCATTGTTTGGACGGTTATATGATTTGAATCCCACAATGAAATTGACAGCGTCCGACCCTTCGACCTACGACAACAGCCCCACGCTGGCTTCCAACCTGCTCAGGAACAAGCAACGCCCGTTGTACAACAAAATCATGTCGAGGGGGATCGTTTATCAATTGCTGGCCTCATTCTTTAAAACCGCGCGCCCCAAAACCGACATTGCGGACAACCGGGTGAAAAGAGCCATCGCGTTCATCCGCGACCATGTCACGGATGAAATCGGAATCGAAAACATTGCGGAAGAATTATGTGTGTCGAAAAGTTATTTTATCCGTATCTTCAAGAAAGAAACCGGGACGACCCCTTTGAATTTCATTTTGCGAAACAAAATCGAAAAGGCCCAGTTATTGCTGATTGCCGGAGAGCAATCCGTCAAGCAGGTGGCGTTTCTGGTGGGTTTTGAGGATTTTTCCTATTTTAGCCGGGTGTTTAAGAAAATTACGGGCCTTACGCCTAATGAATACCGGAAGGAAGCAAGGGCGCATTGATCCTTCACATAAGTCCATTCAGCAAGCATTCGAATAAATGCACCTTTTACACCTTGAGTGAGACCTCTGCCTTGCGGTGGGGAGAAACCGCATGTCGGGGGATAGGATAGAATCGCTTTCAAGAGGAATGCAAATTTCTCGCTTGAGAAAAACCGACGAATCGCCTGAGAAAAAAATGTGAATCGCCTGAGAAAATCCGCGTTTCTTTTTGGGAGGTATTATCTTTTTGGTTATTAACGTAATATGCCATTCACACGGAATGAGACAATATTGTCCTGTGCCGGGATTGCAAGAGGAGGGGAGGTGGCGCAAGGTTGGCGGTGGCCAGTCCGAAAACTTGAAGGCTGTCCGGAAAATCCGGACAGCCTTCAAGTCATCCCATATCCCTGGGCAGGCTCCTGTTTCGTTCCCGCTTAGCTTCCTTTGTCCCAGATGTCCGTGAATCCATTGTTCTTGTTCGCCATGCCTTCGAAAGAGTCCATGGCCTTATTTTGTCCACTTGCAAGGACAATGCCATCATGCCTTGTGCCTCCATCTCGTCCACTTCGCATGCCGGTGTCACATAGGTTCTCCTTTCCATAAATCCATTCTTTTTGACGGTTCATCATTCTTTCACCACCACTTTCTTGCCGTCCACGACATAAAGTCCGCCTTGCAGGCCCTCGGTCGTGCGGTCGGCCCGCACTTTCACGCCGCCGGCCGTATACACGTCCACCGGGCGGTTGCCCGTCCCGCCGGGATCAGGCGCCTGTCCGCCCCGGCCGCGGCTTTGACCTCGGGAACTTTGTCCATGTCGATATAAGCGCGGTTTGCACCGATCGAGCAGCCTTCGCCGCAAAGCTGCACTTTGTTCCCGCTGCTGATCATGTACATGCCGGCTTCCACCGGTTGTCCGGAGAAAGTGCCCACCAGCCCGTTCGCTTCCCGTAAATGTCCAACGCGCGCGGGGAAGAAGATGCTGTGTGGGAGTTCCATTCCACCGTGATGCGCTTGACCCGTTCCCCGCCGGAAGCGGTCGTCACGATGCCGCTCTTTTCGGAAATGCCAATGTATCGTCTGCCCGCGAGGAGGGCGGACGCTGTCTGTGGGCGTTGTGGGAGAAAGGGGCTACGCTCGAAGCCATCAATTGGTACGTTCTTGAACGTGCCAAGTACAACGACCATGCATCCATGGCTTCCGAATATCCGTCAGACGATATTGAGGCGTTTGTGCATTCCGGCACGATGGTGTTCGACAAGTACAAGGTGGAGGACTTCGACAAGTATTGCAAAGAGCCGCGCTACGTGGGCGACGTCTATGCCGATGCCGACGAGGGTAAGAATGCGTTGAAGAACCTGCGCTTCTCCGAGGACAAGCAGGGGATGCTTTGGGTATGGGAACTGCCGGAGGTGGACGAGGCGGAAAAGGTGCTCAACCGTTACCTGACGGTAGTCGATGTGGGCGGTCGTTCCAACAAGGCGGACTGGTCGGTAATCGTCGTTTTCGACCGCCTTTTCATGGCCGACGGCGGCAAGCCTGTAGTTGTGGCCCAATGGTACGGCCACTGTGACATTGACTTGCTGGCGTGGAAGGCGGCACAGATAGCGGCTTTTTACGACAATTCATTGCTGGTCATTGAGAGCAACACCCTCGAAACGCACGACAAGGAGCGTGACGTGGACGGCGACCAGTCGCAGTTCATACTCAATCAAATTAAGAACGTTTATCCGAATCTCTACGCACGTAAGCAGTCTGAGGAGGACATTTTGGCCGGTCTGCTCACCAAATACGGCTTCCACACGAATGTGGCCACCAAGCCGATGGTCATTTCCACACTCGTGAAGGTAATCCGTGAGAATGCCTACATCGAGCGTGACCGGCGTTGCCTTGACGAGTATCTTGTTTACGAAGAGAAACCGAACGGGGCCTTCGGCGCGGTGGCCGGCAAGCACGATGACTTGCTCATGACACGGGCTATCGGGCTGCACGTCTGTTTCTGTGAAATGGAACTTCCCAAGTTCATCATGCGGAATAGGTTATCAACGATGGCAAGGAAGAAAAAGGCTATTTCAGCCGCCACAATATAAACATTTAATACTTCAACATTATGCACATCCTTCAAAAGTTAAAAGCAAACCTCCGTTTACGGGAGGCAGTGGGAAAGGCCGATGAGGCACATCGGCAAACCGGCGAACGCTATTATGTCATGCCTGCATCAGCGGACGGTTGCAAACTCATCATCCTGGACAGGAAAAACTTCCGCAGACTCAAACAGAAAGGCTACATCTCCCGCAAGGCCAATGTCGCCGACATCGAACGGGAATGTTTCTATTTCACCCCTTACCGCAACGGGGCCTGCGCAATACCATCGGGAGTGGCCGATTTCAAACGCCGGCAATACCTTGATTGGTACGCCGCCTGCATCAAGAAATCCAAAGGCAAAAAGAAATGAAGTACACGGCAAAGGGGAAACAGAACTTGGAGGGCATACGGACTTTGACGAATGACCCTCTTGCCACGTATCAGGTGGCTGGTGGAGGAAAGCAACAAACAACGAACAAGAAACGTACAAAGAATCGTAACTGATTACAGATTGCAGTAAAGGCGGACGCATCCCATAATGTGAATTAGTCAAGACTTAATCTGACAGTTACGCATAAAAAGAGTAGATTTGTAACATAAAAGCAGATTAAGTTATG
>CALUNJ010000078.1 GCA_944321975.1 uncultured Paraprevotella sp. | reverse complement strand
TAGGTGTTCTTGCTCCCTTCGGGAAGCTCGGAGAGGAACTTGCCGATGGTGGCGAAAGCGTCGCGGCCGTAGAAGTCATCGCAGTTGATGACGCAGAACGGTTCCTTGATGACTTCCTTGCCCATCAGCACGGCATGGTTCGTGCCCCATGGCTTCACGCGGCCTTCGGGGCAGCTGAAACCTTCGGGCAGGGCGTCGAGGCTCTGGAACACCAGTTCGGCGGGGATTTTGCCTTCGTACTTCGACAGGATTTGGGAGCGGAACTGGTCTTCGAAGTCCTTGCGGATGACGAAGACGATTTTGCCGAAACCGGCGCGGATGGCATCGAAGATGGAGTAATCCATGATGGTTTCCCCGTTGGGACCCAGGCCGTCCAATTGTTTCAGGCCGCCATAACGGCTGCCCATGCCGGCAGCCAGCAAGAATAATGTAGGTTTCATATCCGTTTGTTTAAAAAATGAAAGATTTAAGTTCTCTTATGCAAAAATAGTCTTTTTCTGCGGAAAAGCCTTCTTCGCCGGGCCACTTTTTTTGCATTCCGCCGCCGGGTCGCTTAGAACGGGTAGCCGACGGCGAAGTGGTAGCCCAGGCTGTCCTTGAAGCGCGGCATGTTGTAGTAGCCCTTCCGCCCGGTGTCGTAGGGAGCATGGATGCCCACGCCGACATCGAAGCGCAGCACGAGGAAGTCGAGGTCGCAACGGAGTCCGGCTCCGGTGCCCAAGGCCAAATCCCTGCCGATGCGCGAAAGGTCGAAGGTGCCTCCGCGGCGGTTGGGGTCGGCGTCGAGCAGCCACACGTTGCCGGCATCGAGGAAGACGGCTCCGGAGAGGATGGACACGATGGGGAAGCGGTATTCCGCGTTCAACTCGATCTTGAAGTCCCCCATCTGGTCGATGTAAGAATATTCGGACACGCCGGGCACATAGCTTCCGGGGCCTACGCCGCGCACGGTGAAGGCCCGGATGCTGTTGGCGCCTCCCACGCTGAAAAGGTCGTTGTAGGGCGCGGTCGTGGAATTGCCATAGCTGAAGATGACCCCGGTGCCCACGCGGGTGGCAATGCTCGTGCGGGGCGTGAGGCGGAACTCCTCGCGGTACTCGGCCATGAGACGGACGTATTGGGCGAAGGGCACGTTGAACAGTTTCTTGTCTTTCTGGCGGAAAGGCTTGCCGAAAGCGGCATAGAGTGCCGACGTCACGTTGCCGCTCTCTTTGACTTCGAAGATGAATGTGCGCGGGTTGCGGGCGCGGCGGGGGCTGGAGTAGGTGAAGGTGTAGCGCATGGAGGGCACGAACTGGTCGCGCATGCTGACGTAGAGCGCCTGGTTGACCCGCATGATGGAGTCGAACGTGGCCGTGGTGCTCAGCAGTTCGTCGTAGTCGAGCCGGAAGGGCACGAATTCATGCTTGATGGTGGGGCGCGCCTGGTAGGTGTAGGCCATGCGGGCACTGAGCGACACCATGCCGAAGTAGTTGGCGCGGTTCATCCACGTGGCATCCAGCACGAACGAGGTGCTCGTCCGCGCCTGGCGGGAGAAGCGGCGTGCGCCGGGGAAGATGAGGCGCGGGTAGTCGAGCGTGAGCGAAGTGCCGTATTCGTAAGAGTTGATGACGGAACTGCGCCCTTGCACGTTGGAGTTGGTCTGCCATTCATAAGAGCCGTGGACTTCGAATTTCAGTTTCTCCGCGCCGCGGAAGGCATTGCGCTTGGACATGCTGAAGGACAACCCGGGGCCGATCTGCCCGTTGCTTTTCGAGGTGACCTTCGTGGCGAACTCGCCGTCGTAGGGCTTGTCGAGCACGCCGGTGATGGCCACGTCGAGCGTGTCGTTGAGGGCGGTGGTGTCGCGCGGCGTGTAGCGCAGGTTGACGGTGCTGAAGACATCCATGCCCGAGAGCTGCTGTTGCACGAAGCTCATGACGTTCTGCCGGTAGAGCATGCCCCTGCGGTAGAACAGGTTGCGCCTCAGCGCCCCGAAACGCAAGGGCGGCCGGCCTTTCTTCCCGCCGTGGTAATATATGGTGTAGTCGCGCAGCTTCAGGGTGTCGGTCAGGGCGGCGGATTCGTTGCCGTAGAGGCTGATGGTGGTTTTGCCCAGGTAATATCTTTTGTTGGCCGGCTCGGGGATGCCTTCGGCGGGGACGACTTGCAGCTGCACGAAACCCGGACGCTGGATGGTGTCGGCGCGGAAGGTGATGTATTCGGGCTTGTAGTAGTAATATCCCGCGTTGCGGAAAAGCGTGTAAAGGCGCGTGCGCTCGGCGTCGAGGTTAATGACGCTGAAGGGGTCTCCGCTGAAAAGGTGGCGTTGTGCGAACGTCTTCCGGACGAGGCTGTCGCCGGCGGCGGGGAAACGGAGGTAGGCGATGGAATCGAGGCGGAACAGGTTGCGCGGTCTCACGGTGTAGCTGATTTTGGCCTTGCGCGGGTTCTTTTCCGGGAGGACTTCATAGTCCACCGTGCCGTTGAAGTAGCCATAGTTGCGCAGGGTGTTCTGCGCCACGAGCGCACGTGTCCTGGGATTGACCGTGCTGATGTAGACCGGGGTGGCCGCAAAAGTGTCGAAGATCCATTTGGCCAGCCTGGATTTCTTTCCCACCATGGCGTTGTAGACCCATAATCCGGTGGGGAGCGGGATGCGGTATTTCGAGCTTCCGAAAAGGGAGTTGTTCGGGGCGTAGGCCAAGGCGGCGTTGACCTCCTCTTTGGCGGTTTCGTAGGCCTCTTCCTGGATGCTTTCCACGTGTTTGATGGAGTCCTTCTGGGCTTGAGTCAGTTCGGCCCGTTTCAAGGCGGAAAGGTCTTGGCGGGAGAGGGCTTCGTCCACGGCCTTGTAGGCTTCGGCAAGCGAGGTGATGACCCCTTCCGTCTGTCCGTCGTTGGATTTCTTCCGGGACTTCTCCCCGTAGTCGATGTCCTGAATGCCGGTGTAGAGCACTTCTTCTTCCGGCAGGTTCCGGGTCGTGGAGCATCCGGTGGCTAATGCGGCGCACAGCCACACCGCCAGCCCGCCATATGTGGTTTTCAGCTTCTTCTTCATTCTTTTGGATTTTCGGTTTCCGGTTTGTCTTTCCGCCTATTCTTGAAAATGAACAGTTCGCCCATGCGTGTCATTTTCCGCCGCAGGACGAGTCCGGCTCCCATCTCTGTGATTTCGCCTTCGAGCAGCGACTCGTAGCTTTTGTCATAGAAAAGGGTGATGTAGCGTGTCGCGCTCTTGTCCAGCCGGTATTCCAGCGAGATGTTGTCGATGAGCGACTGTCCCGTGTTTTCCACGTTTTCGCCGGTAGACACTTTTCCTCCCACGATGATGCTCACGCGGTTTCCCCAGAAACGTTTGGCGAAGCGGAAGGAATAGTCCGTGCGCGAAGTGCCTTCGGCCGTGGTCTCCTGGTCCACGCCGAGGCTGAGGTCGATGGTCTCCAGCGCTTTGCCGGCAATGTTGTTGATTTCGCTTTGCAGCAGGGCGTTCAGGGCGTTTGTCGTGGAGAATCCGCTTCCGTCGGTGCCTTCGGCCAGGTACATGCCCGTGGCCAGCATGGTGACGGCCACCTTGCCGCGCTCTTCGGTGGACATGGCGGCCAGTTGGTTCTGCACGGTCATGTCTTCCGGCGCATCGATGGTGAATTCCAGTCCCATGTCGGCCAGCGTGCGGGTGATGGCCAGGCCGACATTGAACGCCACGGTGCGCGGCACGTCGTTTTCCGTCACGGTGGCCCGCATGCGTTCCGATGCCGAGATGTTGAGCGTGGGGTTCAATATGGGGCCGTTGAAGTCCACGTAGCTTCCGGAGGCGATGGTGAAGGTCTTCAGCGGAATGACCGGCAGGGAGTATTTCATTTCCCCGTTGAGCACGGTGTAGCGTCCCGTCAGGGTCAGCTCTCCTTGCGGACTATAGTTCATGGTGAGTTCCCCTCCGCCTTCGAGGTCGATGTATTTCGAGCGGTCTTCGCTTAGCAGGCAATGCACCTGTGTGCCTTGGTCGATGCTGACTTGCATCATCACGTTCAGGTTCATGGGCTGCGCCTTTTCCTGCGGCTCGACCGTGGTCGTGTCGCTGAAGTCCACGAATGTGACCAGCCCGCTCAGGCGGTCTTCCGACGAAAGCGGGGAATCTCTCAGCACGTAGGTGACATCGGTGCTGCCCAACAGGCCGAGCCTTCCGCCGATGTTGATGTAGTTCAGGTTGCCGGACATGCGGGCGTTGACGTCGACATAGACTTTCCCGTAGGCCGAGGCTTGCGGGGTGCGCTTGGCGTTGATGAGCTCGAAGTTGGAAGCGTAGACTTGCAGGTCGAGGCGGATGTGGTTGAAGTCGGCGAAGTCCACCGTGCCGTCGAACGCCAGCGGAGTCTTGCCGGTGGAATAGACATTCAGCTGGTCCAAGTTCAGTTGGTTTTGGGACACTTTGATGGTGTCGTCGGCCAACCTCAGGTTGAGGCTGTATTCGGCCGAGGCCACTTTCAAGTCTTTGGTGGCCAGCCAGCCTTCCACCTCCGGCTGGTCGGTGGGTCCCTCCACGCTCAGGCTCCCGTTGGCCCAACCTTCCAGTGTGGCCAGATGGTCCGGGACGAAACCGTTTGCCATGGTTAGCGGGAAGTCCGTCAGGTCCAGGTTGGCCTGCAGGTGCCCGCCTTCGCCGGTATCCTTGTAAGCTCCCGAGAGGGCGGCTATTTCTGTTTCGTTGCGTGAGACGCGGGTGTCAACGAAATGCGTGCCGTCGTCGTTGGGGAGGTATACGGCACTCAGCCCGATGTCGCCCAACGGTGCCTCTTCATAAGCCATGTCGTCTACCTGCAGTTCGGCCACGACGGACAAGTCTTCTTCTGTCTGGATCAGATGGGCGTCGGCCCCCAGCATTCCTGTGAGGCGCGGGGCATAAGGGATGACCGACATCAGTTCGCCTAAATTGAAGTGGTAAAGGTTGACCGACAAGTCTTGCAGGGCTTCCGGGTTGGGAGTGGAATAGACCCGTGCCCCGGTTCCGTCGTCGGCTTGCATCTTCACGTCGGCTTCCACCCTCCGGTCGTTGCCGAGGAACATGAAGTTTCCTTCGTTGATGTCAAACCGGCGATAGGCGATGATGGGGTGGATCTGCGAGAAGACGATCCTGACGCCTTGGTCTTCGACATCAGCCCGCAGCCCCAGGTCAACGCCGGTGTCTCCTTTTTCGTCCGTATAGGTCAGGTTGACACCTGCTCCCACGGCATGCAGATAGGCGTTAAGCCTGGATTCGAAGACGAACTGCTTGTTTTGCGGTCCGTTCCGTACTCTTCCGTCCATTTTTACGCCGGTGGAATCTTGGAAAATGTGCATTTGGATGGTGTCGAGCAAGACGTTTCCGGCTGTCAGCGCATAGATGTGCCCGCCGCCGTTCAGTCCTCGTTCGGGGTCGGCGTCCAAGGCCAGCCGGAAGTCGTCGAACCGGAAACCGGAAGTGGAGAGGTAGTTGAAGATAGGGTTGTCTGTGCCGGAAACCACGCTGAGGGTGGCGCGGGGAAGGAACAGCCGGAGGGAGTCTTGGTTGAGATGCCTGCGTTTGAGCTGTTCGTTGGCCACGGCGGCAAATTCTTGCCCCTTTTCCATTAACGTCTCATAGCCGTCCCGTCCGTTCAGCCGCAATTTGAAGTCGCCGGCCGAGATGTCGGCATATGTGGTGTCGGACGTGGCCAGCAGGTTCATGTCCAGGTTTTTGGGATGGAACACGGTGTCTTGCACGAGAAGGGCTATTTCGGAGATTCTTCCATGCAGGCGGTGTGCGTCTTTCAGGTCGGTGCTGCCTTCGAAGTCCAGCCGGAGTCCTGTTTTGAAGGGGTGTTCGGTGAGCCGCAGGGCGTAGAGGTCCATGCTTTTCATGTCCAGGCTCAGGCTCAGGTCGGTGTGTTTGCGGCTGATGGTGGCATTGGCTTGGGAGGTCATTTGCAGCAACGGGTTGTCGCAGTCGAGGGCTATTCTCCCGTTGCCGTCCTGCAGGTGTGCAGCCAGGCGCACGTTGTTCAAGTCGAGATGCCCGTAGCGCAGGTTTTTCAGGGTCGCATCGGCCCTGAGCCTTGTGTGCCGGTTTAGGAAGTCCGTGCCTTTTCCTTCGGCTTTGGCCGTGAGGGAGAGGTGGTAGAGGGAGTCGTTGGGCAGGAAGTGATGCAGCTGGAGACTGTCGATGTCCACCCGGGCTTCATATGCCATCCGTGCGGCATCCCATAGGGCTGTCACTTGTGCCTGCCCCGCGCCTTCGCGCAACAGCAGGTCGGCGGTGTAACGTTGTCCGCGGAGTCCGGCTGTCCCGTTGATGCGCAGGGGAGGAAGGGCGATGTCTTTCATGCTGCCTTCGCCGGCCAAGGCCTTCACGAAGTCAAGATTCCAGGTCTGCAGGTCGATGTCGAGGTCGGCCGCCATGCGTGCGGAGTCGGCCAGATGGCGCAGCGCTCCATTGGCCTTCAGCGCAAAGGCTCTGGCCAGCCGGGCTTCCAGCGTGTGTATGTCAATCCGGTTCATGTTGCCGTCGGCGGCGATCCTGAGCACAACCGGGGCGTTGGGGTAGGCTTTGGAGAAATCCGGAGAAAGTCCGCCGGCAAACAATAGCACGTCTTGTTTTCCAAATTCCCCCATCAGGCGGGTGGAAAAACGGCCTTGGGGCTGTGGCGAAACGGACGAAAAGTCCATGTCGGCCTGCAACCGCACGTAGGAATCCGGTGTGCGTAGCACAAGCTCCGGCACGTGCAGGCCGACGGAGTCCATGTGGAAAGCACCGGCCAGCGAGGTGACGGACAGTCCGCTTTTCTCCTTCATCTGCACGTCGCGGAGGTTCAGTGACAGTGCTGTGGATTGCCCGTCGAACCGGATGGAGTCTACCCCGATGTTCACTCCGCGCAGGGCGATGTGGTTCACGTCCAAGCCTTCAGCCGGTTTTTCGTGTGGCAGGTCGTAATGCACGGAGTCGGCTTGCAGGCTGAACGTTTTTGCCGTATAAGTCGAAGTACCCAAGTCGATGTGCCCGTGGCGCAGGCTGGCTTCTGCGATGCCGGCCTCTACGCGCATGCTGTCGCCCGGCATGCTCAGTCGTAGCCGGGTGTGTGAGAGGTCTATTTTGGGTATAATAAATTTCCAGTTCACGACAGATGACGTGGTGTCTGTGGATTCAGGATGCCCCAAAGCGATGGCCACGTCGGCATCCGAGAGCGAGGCCATGCTCACGGTGACGGTCTCTTGCGGGAGCTTGATGCCATGGGAGTTGACATAGAAATGGCCGATGTGTCCACGGATTGCCACGCTTTTGATGAGCGACTTGGTGTCGACCGATGCTTGAGTCAGCCGGATGCCTTCCACGTCTATCTCCCCCTTGAGGAGCGACGAGAATCCTAAGTCCACAGTGAGCCGTTCCACATCGAGAAGCGTGTCTTTCTCGGCGTCAGTCACTTGCACGTCTTGCAGGTCGATGTCAAAGAGAAACGTGAGGCGCAACCGGCCGATGCGTACATCCATGCCCGTGGCTTCGGAGGCATATGCCGTGGCCTTCTGTACGGCAAAGTCTTGAATGGCGGGAATGTAGAGCAACGCGGCTAATATGAAGAATAAGGCTATCGGGGCAAGCAGGATGCCCGCAGTCCATTTGACGATCCTTTTTTTCATGATTCCAACAATAGCGTCTTGCAAAGGAATAACTTTTTTTCGAGATAGGACAGAGTTTTTCCAGAAAATGCGGCGAGATTACGATGAAATGCCTATTTTTGTAGATTGAAATTCCCAATTCGTGTGAAGTATGAAATTTCAGCATTTTATTTATGCCGCGTGTTGTTTTGCCTTGATGGCCTGCGGTTCACAAAAGAAAAAGACGATGGAAGAAACAGAAGTCCTGATTGAAACGTCGATGGGCAACATGAAAGTGAAGTTGTATAACGACACCCCCAAGCATCGCGATAATTTTATCAAGTTGGCGAAAGCCGGCGCGTATGACAACATCTTGTTCCACCGTGTGGTTCGTGGCTTCATGGTGCAAACGGGCGATCCGGCTCTCAAACCGGCCGGCGTGCCGCTCAAGGTAGACACGGCGGACTATCGTTACACGATTCCTGCCGAGATCCGCTATCCGCGCCACTTCCATAAGAAAGGCGCGTTGGCGGCTGCCCGCATGGGAGACCACGTGAATCCGGAAAAGGCTTCCAGCGGCACGCAGTTTTACATCGTGACGGGCGACACTTACACGACGGCCAGCCTTATGGAGCTGTATTCGGCGATTTACCAAAGCCGGGTGGACACTCTCTATGAGGAACTTTCGCGAGGACGGATGAAGGAGCTGTACCTGTTGAGGCGCAAGGGCGACCAGGAAAGCCTGCAGGCCTTGAAGGACTCTTTGCTCCACGAAGCAGAAGTGCAGGTGGCCGCTCATCCGCCAAAACCTTTCAATGAGGCCCAGAAGCAGGCTTACACTACGGTGGGAGGCGCGCCGCATCTGGATGGAGAATACACGGTGTTCGGCGAAGTGGTGGACGGCATCCAAGTGGCTGAAGCCATTGGCAACGTTCCGGTGTCGAAGGAACGTCCGTTGAAGGAGGTCGTGGTGCGCAAGGTGACGGTATTGGAGTAGCCGTCAGCCGTATTTCACATAGCCGAGTCGTGTGTATTTCACGCCCCGGCTTTCGTAGTGTTCCATGACCTTGGCCGACCGGAGCGTGATGTTCATGCCAGGCGTGAGAGACCGGCTGAAGCAACTCAGGGCTTTCGGCGTTTGGCTTCGTCCTGCGGCTTTCTCGGTAAACGCGTACCGGTTGCCTGCACTGTCGGCGGCAATGACGCGCTGGTCAATGTAGAAGTCCGGTTTGTAGGTGTCCACTTGCAGTTTTACGAACACCACTTTCAGGTGCAGGTCGGAGAGGTTTTTGCCTTTCTCGCCCACGAACCGGCTGGGGGAGCGGTATGTGTTTTGTCGTGGTGGCGACAGTTCGGAGTGGATGTCGGCAAAGCATTGGGCGATGAATTTGAGCTTCTGGAGTCTCTTTTTCTCCGTTTCAAACCGGTTGGCCAGCCATAGCACATAGCCGGGATCCACATAGTAGACTTCTGCGATGCGTTTTCCCCGGTATTTCCCGAAGGAAAGGGTGTCGTAAGTCTGATCATAATAGGGGATGAAAAACTCGTTTGGCTTCCATTCCAGTTTCACGGCGCAGTGTTTCAGCAGGGCCATTGCTTTTCCTGCGGCTACAGTAGCCGAGTCGGCCAGCGTGCGGATGAACAGCGGCGGCCGTCGGCCGTCGGGGAAAAGGCGCCAAAGGGCGTAATAACGCCGGAAGGGTGTGGTCACGCTGATGGCATAGCAGCCTTGTCGATCCGTCCGCCGGGCGTTGAATTGCGCCATGGCGGCGGCTATGCGTTCTTTTTCGGCCTCGGGCAGAGGTTCGTGGAATATGATGTGGTCTTTGGCGCCTCCTTCCTACGGATAAAAGCCCGTATGCAAAAATAAGGAAAATTCACGAAGAAACCGAGTGCGGTAGGTTGTTTTTTGAAGTTTTTCTCATGGGGCGAAAGAAAAGGGGCGGCGGACACTTGGGAAACCATCTTCAAAAGGAATGCGAGCCGGTTGCCGGAGCAATCTGTTGGGGTCAAGCGAAAGGTTTGCGGATCTTTTATGGAAAGTCCGGCACCCGCAAAAACATAATAAATGCAAAAAAGCAGGAGGCTACATGCACGTAAAGTCGGATGGTAGGGGATTTTTCCTTATATTTGTTTGGTCTCAGAACTGGATTTAATTATTAACTGCTAAAAAGTGTGACTATGAAAAAGAGTAAATTGTTTCTGGCCGCCGCAGGGTTGTCGGCGTGTGTGTTGTATGCTTCGTGCATCGGTTCGTTCGGACTGTTCAACAAGTTTGCCGCGTGGAATGTCAATGCCACGAAATATAAGATTGTGAACGGCATCATCGGCATCATTCTTTCCCCCGTGTATGGAATCTGCCTGACGGCAGACTGGATTGTGCTGAACACCATAGAGTTTTGGACGGGAAAACCCTTGTTGGCCTCGGTGGGCGAAACCCGGCACGTGGTGGGCTCGGATGGCAATGCGTATGTCATCGTGACGGAAGAGGACGGCTACCGCATTGAGAACGCGACGCAAGGCGGGGAGATGCGCATGGTGTTCGACGAGGGCGACCAAACGTGGAGCCTGGCCCAGGACGGCGAGGAGCGCAAGCTGGTGCGGCTGAATGACGACAAGACACTGACCGTGTTCGCTCCCGACGGCCGGCAAGTGACGGTGGCGAATGACGAGGAAGGCCTGGCACAAGTGCGCGACATGTTCGGCCCGGTGGCGTCTTTCATCTCCGCCCAGTAAGTAAATGGGGGCATGGTGCATAAAAAAAACAGTTTTTTTTCACTTTTGGCGGAAAAACGCTTATCTTTGTCCCCCGTTATTTAATTAGTAAAAAAGCAATGCACACCACTCTGTGTGCGGGAGTCGGTTTATGAATAAGAAGCATATCACTATTGCAATTGTTGCAGGGGTAATCTTGTGTGCCGGCCTGGGATTCCTTATTTATTCCCTATGGCAGGAGAAGGCGGAGAAAGAAGAGCTGCTGATGTTGGCGGAGATGGACAAACGCGAGATGGAAAACGAGTATGCCAGCTTTGCCAAGCAATATAGCGAGATGAAGACGCAAATCAATAATGACTCGCTGATTGCGCAATTGGACAAGGAACAGCAGCGCACGGAGGCTTTGTTGGAAGAGTTGAAGCAGGTGAAGGCCACCGACGCGGCTGAAATCAGGCGGTTGAAGAAGGAACTGGCCACTTTGCGCAAGATTCTCCGCAGCTATGTTCACGAAATTGATTCGCTGAACCGTGTCAACGAGCAGTTGCGCAACGAGAATCAGCAGGTGAAGGCGCAATACACACAAGCCACGCAGACCATCACGAGCCTTTCCACCGAGAAAGAGACGTTGAGCGAGAAGGTGGCCATCGCCTCTCAGCTGGATGCCACGGGCATCACGATGGAGGGGCAGAACAAGCGGGGGCGGAAAGCCCGCAAGGTGAAAGACGTGAAGAAGTTTGTGGTGAGCTTCGTGATTTCGCGGAACATCACGGCCCAAGCCGGCAACCGTAGCATTTACGTCCGTATCACCAAGCCCAACAACGAAGTGCTGACGAACGGCGGCACCTTCGCTTACGAAAACCGCAATCTGGAGTATTCGGCCAAGAAGGACATTGAATACAATGGTGAAGCCACTCCCGTGACGGTATATTGGGATGTCAACGAGTTTCTCAGCAAAGGCACTTACCGCGTGGCCATCTTTGCCGACGGGCACAACATCGGGAACGCCAGCTTCGATTACGAGAAGTAAGAAGCGAAAACTTTTGGTCGAAATTCGGGACAGTTCCTGAAATGTAGCCGACATGCAATTTGTATAAAAATAGGTTAAACCTTGACGGGTTTGACCTATTTTGTTATATCTTTGCTCCGTTGCCTATGCAATTATCGGGCAACGGGAGAACGAATTAAAAGATTAAGCCAATGAAAAGACTTGTCGGACTTTTGATGCTGGTGGTCGTGGCCGGCGGATTGCGGGCGCAGCGGGTGCTGAACCTGGACAGTTGCCGGAGCTTGTCCATTGCGAACAACAAGAACCTGCTCATGGCCAAGGAAAAGATGGAAAAAGCGCGTTACGACCGCAAAGCGGCGTTTACGAATTTCCTTCCGGATTTCTCGGCGACGGGCGGCTACATGTTTTTCAGTGAAGAGATTTCCTTGTTGGACGATGGGCAGAAGGCCAGGTTGAGTGGCGTGGGGACGCGTTTTCAGCAAGGTTTTGTGCAGGCGGCTACTCCCCTTATCCAGCAGATTGCGCAGGCCAGTCCGCAATTGGCCGCTTCCATGCAACAGGCCATGCAGGGCGGTGCTTTGAGCGGGCTGACAGGGGCGTTGAATCAATTGGGGGACGAACTGACCGATGCGTTCCGCACGGATACCCGCAATGTGTGGGTCGGAGCCGTCACGGTGGCCCAACCTTTATATATGGGAGGTAAAATCCGTGCTTATCACCGTATCATGAAGACTTCCGAGGCGTTGACGCGTTCGCAGCACGACACGCAGCTGCAGGAAGTGATATATCAGACGGACGATGCTTATTGGACGGCTGTCTCGTTGAGCTATAAGAAAAAGATGGCGGAGAGCTTCCTCGCATTGGTCAAGCGGCTCGACAGCGACGTGGAAAAGATGATTCGCGAGGGGGTGGCGACCAAGGCCGACGGCCTGACCGTGCGGGTGAAACTGAACGAGGCTGAAATGTTGTTGACCAAAGTGGACAACGGGCTGGCCTTGTCGAAGATG
>CALUNJ010000077.1 GCA_944321975.1 uncultured Paraprevotella sp. | reverse complement strand
CTCAACTTTGTTGTTTTACGGCTCAACTTATGTTTGCGTAAGGCTCAATATTGTGCTTCTTGATAAGAATGCCCCAAAATGGCATTAAGAGAGTGGGCGCCGTGGAGAGCATTTGCAACATCCGGGGGGCGCCTGTCTGGTTGAAGAAAAATCGTTTGATCCGGAGGCTGCCGCAGTTTATATTGTAGGGGAAGGTATAATCCGCTGGGGGCGATTCTGTGCCTGTGGCGTTGGGTAAATATGCAGAAAAGAATGGGGGAGGGTGCGCACTTTGCAGGGAAAGCCGTATCTTTGCACAAAATTTGATGACTTTATGGCAGAACCAAGAAAGGCGGGGAGGCGCACCGTCGCCCGCGCCAAAGTGAACGTGCCGGAGGAGGATGCCTACGGGCATGTGCAGCCTCAGGCAGTAGAATTTGAAGAGGCCGTGCTGGGCGCTTTGATGATTGAGCAAGACGCTTATTCCCAGGTGAGCGAGATCTTGCGTCCGGAAAGTTTCTATGATTACCGCCATCAGTTGATTTATGAGGCCATCCGCACGTTGAATTTCCAGCAGAAACCGGTTGACATTCTTACGGTGACGGAATTCCTGAATTCTACGGGAAAACTGGAAGAAGTGGGAGGCCCTTTCTATATCACCCAGTTGAGCGAAAAGGTGATTTCCTCGGCCCACATCGAATACCACGCCCGCATTATAGCCCAAAAGTATTTGGCACGTGAGCTGATCACCTTCACCAGCATGGTGCAGACAAAGGCTTTTGACAGCACGGTGGACGTGGACGACCTGATGCAGGAAGCCGAGGGCAAGCTCTTCGAGATCTCCCAGCAGAACATGAAGAAGGACTATACGCAGATTGACCCCGTGATACACGACGCTTACGAGATGTTGCAGAAAGCGGCAGCGCGAAGCGACGGATTGAGCGGTTTGAGCAGCGGGTTCGAGAAGTTGGACCGCATGACTTCTGGCTGGCAGAACTCTGATCTTATCATCATCGCGGCCCGCCCGGCCATGGGAAAAACGGCTTTTGTGCTTTCCATGGCCAAGAAAATGGCGGTGGACATGAAGATTCCCGTGGCAATGTTTTCGTTGGAAATGAGCAATGTGCAGTTGGTCAATCGTATGATTGTCAATGTCTGTGAGATTCCGGGAGAGAAAATCAAAAGCGGCCAGCTGGCACCCTATGAGTGGGTGCAGTTGGACAGCAAGATACGCGATCTCTACGGGGCTCCGTTTTACGTCGACGACACCCCTTCGCTTTCCGTGTTCGAATTGCGCACCAAGGCGCGCCGTCTGGTGCGTGAGCATGGCGTGAAAATCATCATGATCGACTATCTCCAATTGATGAACGCCAGCGGCATGTCGTTCGGGAGCAGGCAGGAGGAAGTCAGCACGATTTCGCGCTCGTTGAAGGGGTTGGCCAAGGAACTTAACATTCCCATTATAGCCCTGAGCCAGTTGAACCGTGGCGTGGAAAACCGGGAAGGCATTGACGGGAAGCGGCCGCAGTTGAGCGACCTCCGGGAGTCGGGTGCCATAGAGCAGGATGCCGATATGGTGTGTTTCATCCACCGTCCGGAATATTATAAGATTTACCAGGACGAGAAGGGGCACGACTTGCATGGCATGGCGGAAATCATCATTGCCAAGCACCGTAATGGCGCGGTAGGCGACGTGTTGCTGAAGTTCCGGGCTGAGTATGCCCGTTTTCAAGATCCGGAAGAAGATGCTTATGTGCCCATGCCGGGAGAGTCCATGGCCTTCGGGGCTGAGCGTGGAGGAGGACCGTTGCCGCCTCCCGACGTGCCGCCGGTGGAAGACTCGTCGCCATTTGGCGTGCCGCCGCACGAGCCGCTTCCTTTCTGATTTTGAATGAGGAAAGGGGATGGGGTGATAAGAAATTTGTACAAAAAGGATTCTGTTCTTGCGTCTGGAAGCCTCGTCGCGTTTTTTGGTGCGGCGGGGCTTCCGGGCTTTTTGGATTTCTTTGGACTTTTGTTTGTATGTTGCTTTAAATTAGTAATTTAAGTACAGTCCTTGAGTGCCCGGATTTTTTCTCAAGCGATTCACATTTTTTTCTCTTGAGATTCATTCCTTTTTCTCAAGCGAGAAATTTGTGAACCTCTTGAGGCTTTTCCTTGTGCGGGCTTTAGGCGTTTCCCCCCCTCTTGTGTCGTGTGTCGGTTTCTGTTTCCATTCCCTAATCGTCCTTTGAAAAAATTTACATCGTTCCCGTCTTTCCGTTTGCTTTTCAGTCCACGGGGCGCAGGCGTCGGGCTTCCTCCTTTTCCGTGCTGCGGGGGCGGCAAGTGGCTTCCCCTCGGAAAAACGGCGTGTGGTAAATCGGATTTGGCCGAAAACTCCGTTGTCGCCCCGTTGCTTTTGGGGCAAGCTCTTGGAATATTGGCCGAAAAAATGTAAATTTGCGCGTCATTTCAATAGAATCCAAATACGTTTAAATATGAATATTTCTTATAATTGGCTGAAGGAATACGTCGATTTTGACTTGACGGCCCAGGAAGTGGCCGATGCGCTGACATCGGAGGGGCTTGAGGTGGACGGCGTGGAAGAAGTGCAGCCGGTGAAGGGCGGTTTGCAGGGATTGGTCATTGGAGAGGTGCTGACTTGTGAACCTCATCCGAATTCCGACCACATGCATGTGTGCACCGTCAACTTGGGCGAGGGAGAGCCCGTGCAGATCGTTTGCGGGGCTGCCAATGTGGCGGCCGGACAGAAAGTGGTGGTGGCCACCATCGGTTGCAAACTTTATGAGGGCGACGAATGTTTTACCATTAAGAAATCGAAACTGCGCGGGGTGGAGAGCTTCGGCATGATTTGCGCCGAGGACGAAATCGGCATCGGCACGGACCACAGCGGCATTATCGTGCTGCCAGATACGGCTGTGCCCGGTACGCCGGCCGCGGAATACTATAACCTGAAGAGTGATTATCTCATTGAAGTCGATATTACGCCCAACCGTGCCGATGCTTGTTCGCATTACGGCGTGGCGCGCGACTTATATGCCTGGTTGGTGCAGCATGGTTATGAAACGTCATTGCACCGTCCTGCATGTGAGGATTTCAGCGTGGATAGCCACGACCTGGACATCGACATCGAGGTGCGGAATTCCGAGGCCTGTCCGCGTTATGCGGCTGTGACCATCAAGGGGTGTGAGGTGAAAGAAAGCCCGGAGTGGTTGCAGGACAAGTTGCGTGTCATCGGGTTGCGGCCGATCAACAACATCGTGGATATCACCAATTACATCATGTTTGCTTATGGCCAACCCTTGCATTGCTTTGATGCCGACATGATCAAGGGCAACAAGGTCGTGGTGCGCACAATGCCCGAAGGCACTCCGTTCGTGACACTCGACGGGGTGGAGCATAAGTTGAGCGAGCGCGACCTTGCCATTTGCAATGTGGAAGAACCGATGTGCATAGCCGGCGTGTTCGGCGGAAAAGGCAGCGGGACGTATGAGACCACGCGCGATGTGTTGCTCGAAAGCGCTTATTTCACCCCCACGTGGATCCGTAAAAGCGCACGACGCCATGGCTTGAGCACAGACGCTTCTTTCCGTTTCGAGCGCGGGATAGATCCGAACGGCGTGATCTACGCCCTGAAACAGGCGGCAATACTCTGCAAGCAACTGGCCGGAGGCGAGGTGGCCATGGAAATCAAGGACGTATATCCGGATCCCTTGCCCGACTTTGTCGTGGATTTGAGCTATCAGTATGCCTACTGCCTGATCGGAAAGGAGATCGGCGCGGAAACGGTGAAACGGATCGTGACGGCGTTGGAAATGAAAATACTGGAGGAAACGCCGGAAGGCTTGAAGCTCCAAGTGCCGGCCTACCGGGTGGACGTGCAGCGCCCGTGTGACGTGGTGGAAGATATTTTGCGCATATACGGATATAACAATGTGGAGATCCCGTCGGCCGTGAAGTCCACGCTGAATGTGAAAGGCGAGGAGGACAAAAGCCATAAACTGCAGAACCTGGTGGCGGAACAACTCGTGGGTTGCGGGTTTAATGAGATATTGAACAATTCTTTGCAGCGCGGAGCTTATTACGACGGGTTGGAGAGTTATCCTTCGGCACGTCTGGTGCGTCTGATGAACCCCTTGAGCTCCGATCTGAATGTCCTGCGTCAGTCCCTGCTGTTTGGTGGCCTGGAGAGCATTTCGCATAACGCCAACCGTCAGAATGCCGACCTGCGTTTCTTTGAGTTTGGCAATTGTTATTATTACCATGAGGAGAACAGGTGTCCGGACATCATTCCGGGCGTGAGCAGCAGCCGGGATCCGGAAGTCATCAAGCACATCCTGGACGCTTATTCCGAGGATTACCATTTGGGCTTGTGGGTGACCGGGAAACGGGTGAACGGTTCGTGGGCGCATCCGGACGAGGAAGGCTCTTTTTATGAACTGAAAGCCTATGTGTTGAATATATTGAAACGTTTGGGAGTGGATTTCGGGAAACTCGTGTTTGCTGAAAGCCGCAACGACATTTACTCGAAAGGCATAGAAATCCAGCAAAAGGGCGGAAAAGTGATGGTGACGATGGGGATCGTGAGCCGGAAGCTGCTGAAGATGTTGGACGTGTCCAATGACGTTTATTATGCCGACCTGAATTGGAAACTCTTGATGAAGTCCATCCGCAACCATACGGTCTGCTATTCGGAAATCAGCAAGTTCCCTGCCGTGAAACGCGACTTGGCCCTTTTGGTGGACAAGAATGTGGAGTTCGCCGAAATCGAAAAGGTGGCTTATGCGACAGAGAAGAAACTGCTGAAGGAGGTTACACTCTTTGATGTGTACGAAGGCAAGAACCTGGAAGAAGGAAAGAAAAGCTATGCGGTGAACTTCGTGCTGCAAGACGAGACAAAGACATTGAATGACAAACAGATTGACAGCATCATGGGTAAATTGGTGAATAACTTGCAGGAAAAGTTGGGTGCCAAATTGAGGTAATGCCATATGAAAGGTTTGGTCGTAGCAAAAGTGGTTTATTATCTGTTGGTCTTTCTATGGCTGTTGCAGATCGTGTGGCAGGGATTCACTGACAGTCTGGTCATTCCTACGATCGTGCTCATCGCCTATGGCGGATGGTTGAATTATAAAATGAGGAAAACTAAAAGATAAAAATCCAATATAAAATTATTCCAATGGGAAGAGCGTTTGAATACAGAAAAGCAGCAAAGCTGAAAAGATGGGGCCATATGGCCAAGACATTTACGAAATTGGGAAAACAGATCGCCATTGCCGTGAAGGCCGGCGGCCCTGAGCCTGAAAACAATCCTACGTTGCGTTCGATCATTGCGACATGCAAACGTGAGAACATGCCGAAAGACAACATCGAACGGGCTATAAAGAATGCAATGGGAAAAGACCAGAGCGAATACAAAAGCATGACTTACGAGGGCTATGGTCCTCATGGGATTGCCGTGTTCGTGGACACGTTGACCGACAATCCGACCCGCACGGTGGCCGATGTGCGCTCTGTGTTTAACAAGTTTTCCGGGACACTGGGGACGATGGGGTCCTTGGCCTATCTTTTTGACCACAAATGTGTGTTCACTTTCAAAAAACCGGCACAAGTCGACATGGATGAACTGATTCTTGATCTGATTGATTATGGGGTGGAGGAAGACTATGATGAGGATGAAGAAGAAGGAACCATCACGATCTATGGCGATCCGAAAAGTTATGGCACGATCCAGAAACATTTGGAAGAAAACGGCTTTGAGGATGTGGGAGGTGAATTTACATATATTCCCAATGACTTGAAAGACGTGACACCGGATGTGCGCGAAACATTAAACAAGATGGTGGAGAAACTCGAGGAGTTTGATGACGTGCAGACGGTGTATACCAATATGAAGCCGGAAGAAGAATAAGGATCGCGGATGAATTTTGTCTATCATACGGAAGGAACCTGTAGCCGTCAGATTCAAGTGGAGGTGGAAAATGGCGTGGTTAGGTCCGTCTCTTTCGTGGGCGGATGCCATGGGAATTTGCAGGGCATTTCATGCTTGGTGGCTGGGATGGCTGTGGAGGAAGTGGTTGCAAGATTGAAGGGGATACGGTGTGGGTTGAAAACCACATCTTGCCCTGATCAGTTGGCACGCGCCTTGGAAGCGGTGGGCCATTCGTGAACGGGCTGCAGGCCGCCTGGGAACTCCAGTGGGGTAAGAAGCGCGGTTCCTCTCCATGAAACTTAAGATCCACAGAGAGGAACCGCGGTTTTTGGGCAATGCGGGGGCGATTCACTCGTCCGTGTTCGTCCGTGCAGGAGTGGTGCCGTAATCTTTTGGGGTGAAACAAGCCTTGAAACGGACTTTTCCTGTCGTTTTGGAATGGTAACAGTATGAAAAGTTGATGCCATTTTCTTTGTATGTTTTCAGTTCCACAGAATTGATGACATTCTTTCGCAGCAGTTCTTCTATTTTCCCGCAGTTTTCTTCGTTCATCATGCTGTCGGTGTCCAGTTCTCCTTCCACCGTGTAATAGTAGTTCAACGTGTGGGTCTCCAGGTCATATGTGAGGCTGTCCATGACCGTGCAGATGTCCATCCTTCGCGGGCATTGCTTTTCGGTGTATTCCTTTGCTTCTCTGGCACACCGTTCGTCGAAACTCTCAAAGTCGCAGGCAGTCATTGTGAGTGCTGCACAGAGAAACAGAACGTGATTTGTCTTTTTCATGAGTGTGTAATTTGTGCGCGAATTTAATTTATTCTTTGTAATTTTGCAAATCAAATCAATGGAAAAAGCAATGAAAGACAAGGAAGAAAGAATAGCCCGGGCAGTGGCGAATTTCAAGGAAGGTTACAATTGTTCGCAGTCTGTAGTGGCTGCTTTTGCAGACCTTTATGGTTTTACGCGGGAGCAGGCGCTTCATATGTCCGCTTCGTTCGGCGGCGGGATAGGCCGGATGCGCCTGACCTGCGGGGCGGCTTGCGGCATGTTCATGTTGGCCGGGTTGGAGACGGCTGCCTTGGAGGGGAAGGATCGTGCGACAAAGTCGCGGAATTATGCGATTGTACAGGATTTGGCCGCGAAATTCAAGGCCGAGAATGGTTCTATTACTTGTGCCGACATGTTGGGGCTAAAGCGTGATGCACCGGTGAGCAGCGAAGCCGAAGCCCGCACGCCGGATTATTATGCCAAGCGCCCATGTCCGAAAATCATTGAAGGTGCTGCCCGCATCATTGCCGACTATTTGGAATCAGTGGGCCGTTAGTGTAATGGAAATGCCAAAAACAGGCGTAAAAAACTCTTATCTTGGTTAAAATAGCTTATATTTCAGCGGCTTTTTTAAGTTTTTTTATAAGCCGTATGGATATAATTCGTATCTTTGTCTGTATTTATGAAAGAATGTCCTTTGAGAGGATGAGTTTATTAATTAAAAGTATTAAGTATGATGTTTGAGAATGCTGGTGAATTGGCAGGCCGGGTATGGAATGCTTTGAACGAAGGCACGCCAATGGGTGTGAAAGACTTGAAGAAGGCAGCAAAGGTAAAGACGGATAAGGAATTGTATCTGGCTTTGGGCTGGTTGCTTCGTGAAGACAAACTGATGGTAGAAGGAATAGAAAAAGAGCCTGTTTTCTCTTTGAAGTAAAGCGGGTTTCCTTTGCTTTTTGGGAAAGGGAGCATCCCAAAGGATTCACTTTCGTCAAATGCTTGAAGGTGGTCTTTTGGGATGCTCCTTTTTCCGTATGTTTCAGCATTCTGACATTTTGGCGTTATTATATGTTATTTAGTCCTTTTCCTATTGGATTGTTAAGCCTGTTTTTGTAGTTTTGCCTTGTGATTACTAACAAAATGTTTGTTCTTCTTAAAAGTAAGTGCTATGGATATTCAGAGAGTCATGGCTCGCTTGGAGGCCAAGCATCCCGGCGAGGCGGAATATTTGCAAGCGGTGCGCGAAGTGCTTTTGTCTATAGAAGAGGTGTATGACCGTCATCCTGAGTTTGAACGGGCAAAATTGATCGAACGCCTGGTGGAACCGGAGCGTGTGATTGTGTTTCGTGTGCCTTGGGTTGATGACAAAGGAGAGGTGCAGGTGAACCTTGGTTACCGGGTGCAGTTTAATAGCGCCATTGGCCCGTATAAGGGAGGTTTGCGTTTTCATGCTTCTGTGAATTTGAGCATTTTGAAGTTCCTTGCTTTTGAACAGACGTTTAAGAATGCCCTTACGACGTTGCCGATGGGGGGCGGGAAGGGAGGCTCCGATTTTTCCCCTCGGGGGAAGAGTGATGCGGAAGTGATGCGTTTTTGCCAGGCTTTCATGAACGAGTTGTTCCGTTACATCGGTCCAGAGATTGACATTCCGGCCGGCGATATCGGGGTGGGCGCCCGCGAAGTGGGTTATCTCTTCGGGCAATACAAGAAACTGACGCGCGATTGGAGCGGGGTGCTGACTGGAAAGGGGCTGGAATTCGGCGGCTCGCTCATCCGTCCGGAAGCTACGGGCTTCGGCGGCCTTTATTTTGTGCGCGAGATGTTGGCCGACAAAGGCATTGACATCCAAGGCCAGCGGATTGCCGTCAGCGGGTTTGGCAATGTGGCTTGGGGAGCCACCAAGAAAGCCACGGAATTGGGGGCGAAAGTCGTGACCATTTCAGGGCCTGACGGTTATATTCTGGATGAAGAGGGTGTCAGCGGCGAGAAAATTGACTATATGCTGGAATTGAGAGCCAGCGGGAACGACATTTGCAGCCCGTATGCCGAGCGTTTCCCGGGCAGTGTGTTTGTGCCGGGCCGCCGTCCGTGGGAAGTGAAGTGTGACATCGCCTTGCCGTGTGCCACGCAGAATGAGTTAAACGGCGAGGACGCGCAGCGGCTGATTGACAACGGCGTGATTTGCGTGGCTGAAATTTCCAACATGGGATGTACGCCGGAGGCCATCGACGCTTTCGTGGCGAACAAGATGCTCTATGCGCCGGGCAAGGCCGTCAATGCGGGAGGCGTGGCCACTTCCGGGCTGGAGATGAGCCAGAACGCCATGCATCTCAGTTGGACGGCTGCCGAGGTGGACGAGAAGTTGCATGCCATCATGCATGGGATTCACGAACAGTGTGTCCGCTATGGCACGGAGCCGGATGGTTATGTCAACTATATGAAGGGAGCCAACGTGGCCGGATTCATGAAGGTGGCAAAGGCCATGATGGCGCAGGGCATCGTGTAGGCGTTGCCGGACGGGGAAGGTCTGCCGCCGGGGAAGCACTATGATGCTTTTCCGGCGGCATTTTTTGCCTGCTATGTTTGTTCGTCTACGGATTTTTCCGTTTATTTGTCGGCATAAACTTTTAAAAGGAATTTTGCCGGTTATGGAAGATGATAATAACAGGGAGTGCCCGTTGTTGCGCGACACGTCGTTTGTGGACTTGATGAAACGCCGTATTTTCAATGTGCTTCTGATCGCCAATCCATATGATGCCTTCATGTTGGAAGACGACGGGCGGGTGGATGAGAAGATTTTCGATGAATATGTGAAGTTGGGATTGCGCTATCCGCCCCGTTTTTTCCAGGTGGCTTCGCAGGAAGAGGCCGAGAGGGAATTGGGCCGGACTTCGTTTGACTTGGTCATATGCATGCCCGGCACGGACAACAACGACGTGTTCGACATTGCCCGTGGCATCAAGACTGACAACCCGACGGTGCCTATCGTGGTGCTTACGCCTTTCAGCCACGGCATACGCAAAAGCATGGAGCACATGGATTTTTCCATTTTCGATTATGTGTTCTGCTGGCTTGGGAACACGGATCTCTTGTTGTCCATCATCAAGCTGATCGAAGACAAAATGAATCTGGAACACGACGTGGCCGCCGGGGTGCAGATGATCTTGCTCGTGGAAGATTCCATTCGTTTCTATTCCTCCATCCTCCCCAACCTGTACCGTTTTGTGCTCCAGCAGAGCCTGGAGTTTTCCACGGAGGCGCTCAACGCGCAGCTGGAGACTTTGCGGATGCGCGGGCGGCCGAAAATCGTCCTGGCGCGGACGTATGAGGAGGCGTGGGATTTGTATAGCCGTTACAAGGAAAACACCTTGGGAGTCATTAGCGACTGCCGCTTCCCCCGCGACGGGCAGCCCGACGAGATGGCCGGGTTCGAGTTGCTTTCGGCCATCCGGGCCGAAGACAAGTTTGTCCCCCTCATCCTGGAATCGTCCGAGACCGACAAGAGCGTGTGGGCGGAGAAGTGCGGGGCCAAGTTCATCGACAAGAATTCGAAAAAGATCGGTGTGGACCTCCGGCGGCTGGTGCGGGAAAATTTCGGCTTCGGCGATTTCATTTTCCTTGACCCTGGCACGATGGAGGAGGTGGCGCGCATCAAAAACCTGAAAGACCTGCAGGACAATATCTTCACCCTGCCCAAGGAGTCGTTGCTCTATCACATCACGCGCAACAACGTCTCGCGCTGGCTCTGTTCGCGTGCCTTGTTTCCCATCTCCGAATTCCTGAAGCACATCACTTGGAGCTCGTTGCAGGACGTGGATGCCCACCGGCAGATCATCTTCGACGCGATTGTCAGCTACCGCCGGATGAAGAACCAAGGCGTGGTGGCCGTGTTCCAGCGCAACCGTTTTGACCGTTACAGCAATTTTGCCCGCATCGGCGACGGTTCCTTGGGGGGAAAGGGACGCGGGCTGGCCTTCCTGGATCATATCATCATGCAGCATCCCGACCTGAATGCGTTCGACAATGCCGATGTGATGATTCCGAAGACGGTGGTGCTCTGCACCGATGTGTTCGATGAATTCATGGATGCCAATGACCTCTACCAGTTCGCCTTGTCCGACGCGCCCGACGAGGAGATCCTGGCCCGTTTCCTGCAGGCCCGCCTGCCTCAGAGGCTGAGGGAGGACCTCACGGCGTTTCTCGACGTGGTGCGCCAGCCGGTGGCCATACGTTCGTCCTCGTTGCTCGAGGATGCCCACTACCAGCCTTTTGCCGGCATCTATTCCACCTATATGATTCCGAATGTGGCCGACAAGGCGGTGCGGCTGAAGATGTTGTGCAATGCCATCAAGGGGGTCTACGCTTCGGTGTTCTATCGCGACAGCAAAGCCTACATGACGGCCACGATGAATGTGATAGACCAGGAGAAAATGGCCGTCATCCTGCAGGAAGTGGCGGGAAGCCGTTATGGCGACCGCTTTTATCCGAACATTTCCGGTGTGGCGCGGTCGGTGAACTACTATCCCATCGGCGACGAGCAGGCCGAAGAAGGCATTGTCAACCTCGCGCTGGGTTTGGGGAAATACATTGTGGACGGCGGGGTGAACTTGCGTGTCTGCCCGGCCCATCCCGACAAGGTCTTGCAGACGAGCGAGATGGAGATGGCCCTGCGCGAGACGCAGACGGCTTTTCTTGCGTTGGACATGAACGCCGTGGAAGGGCACTTCCGCGTGGACGACGGCTTCAACTTGCTGAAAGTGCCCGTACGGGATGCCGAGAAAGACGGGTCGCTGCAGTTCATCGCTTCCACTTATGATCCTTACGACATGGTGATCCGCGACGGCATTTATGAAGGCGGGCGCAAGCTGGTGACCTTTTGCGGCGTGTTGCAACAGGGGGTGTTCCCCTTGCCCGACTTGTTGCGCATGATGCTCAAGTATGGCCAGGAAAGCATGCGCAGGCCTGTTGAAATAGAGTTTGCCGTGAAACTGGATGCCGACCGCACGGGGGTGTTTTACCCCTTGCAGATCCGCCCGATGGTGGACAACAAGATGGTGCTGGACGAGGACTTGGCCGAGATTCCCGATGAGGCCACTCTCATTCGTTCCCATAATGCCATCGGGCAGGGGGTGGTTTCGGATGTGTATGACGTGGTGTATGTCAAGACAGACCATTATTCGGCCTATAACAATCCGGCCATCGCCGAAGAGATCGACCGCATAAACTGCCGTTTCCTGGAGGAGGGGACGAACTACGTGCTGGTGGGGCCGGGACGTTGGGGGAGCAGCGATTCCTGGCTGGGGGTGCCCGTGAAGTGGCCCAATATTTCGGCGGCGAAAGTCATCGTGGAATCGGGACTGACGAACTATCGTGTGGATCCCAGCCAAGGCACTCACTTTTTCCAAAACCTGACGAGTTTCGGCGTGGGATATTTCACGGTGAACGATTTTCTTGGCGACGGCGTGTACAACCAGGATTTCCTGAACCGCCAGCCTGCGGTGGAGGAGACGGCACACGTGCGCCATGTCCGTTTCAGCGTCCCCGTGGTGATCAAGGTGGACGGCATGAAGAAGGAAGGCGTGGTGATGATGCCCGGGAAATAGGGCGTTGGGCGCAGGTCGGCGGAGCACGGACGGTGCCCGTCCT
>CALUNJ010000076.1 GCA_944321975.1 uncultured Paraprevotella sp. | reverse complement strand
CAGCCTGCCGGCGTTGATCACGGAATGCCAGGCTTATTTGGACAACTCGGAAGGCGGCGACGAAGCCCGCGCGGCTTTGAAGGATACCTTGGAAGCAGCGAAAGGTTATCTGAACCTGACTACTGCGAAAGAAATCGTGGCTTGCGAAGCGGCCTTGGAGACCGCACGTCAGGAATTTGCCAAGGTGGCTACCCCGACGGGCGAGCAGCAGTTTGACATGACGTTCCTGGTGAAGAATCCGGATGCAAATGGATTGGTAAGGGCGGCAGTTTCTGATTATGGTTGGGTGTCTTGTACCAATTCATGGGCAAATAACTTTGCTAACGGCAAGGGAAATAATATAGCGGAATTTTATGAGAGCTATCAGATCGGTGCTTTCGCAGCCGGAACGTGGGTGCTTTGGCAGACGGTGAACCTTCCTGCCGGCAGCTATGAAATGACGTTGCGTGCTTTTGGTGAAAATGTCAATGGCGCAGGTAGCGGTCCGCTGGTGGCTTCCGTCTATGCAGGTAATGTCAAAGGGGATGCTGTGGCAAGCACCGAGGACGTGGGATTGGAGAACAAGAACGAGAAACTGAATGGGGTATATGGCGTATCGTTCTTTAATGCGACGACTTCCGATGTTCAACTGGGCGTAATGACTGAGGAAGGCAATGGTGCCAACTGGGTTGGATGCAACGACATGAAGCTCTACAAGGTGGCTCCGGTGGCCGAGAAACTGGCTTTGGACGAAACGCAGGCTTACGCCGTGACGGCCGACACGTATGCCAACGTGACGATGCAGCGCACGCTGGAGGCCGGACACTGGAACACGTTCTGCGTGCCGTTCGACATGACACGGGAACAGCTGGGCTTGAACGGCATCAGCGAAGTGCGCACCTTCTCCGGCGTGACAACCCAGGGCGAAGGCGTGACATTGCAGACCACGGCGGTCAACGACGGCGTGAAGGCCGGCATGCCTTACATCGTGAAGGTGAACGCCAATGTGGATGAAATCACGGTGGACGGCGTGGCCGTAACGGCTGCGGCTCCTGTGGCCCAGCGCATCGGATTCTCGGGCGAGGCCTTCGTGGACATCACGGGCAACTACTCCGCAGGCACAGTGCCGACGGGCGCCTTCTTCATCAGCGATGACATGTTCTATGTGGCCGACCAGGCCGTGACGCTGAACGGGTTCCGCGCTTATCTGACCTTGGTGGACGATGCCGGCGCACCCGCGCAGTCTAACGTGAACCGCATGTTCATCGACATCGACGGCACCGTGACGGGCATCGGCGACGTGCTGGGCACGGAAGCAGCCGACGCGGACAAGCTGGTAGACGTGTATACCGTAGGTGGCGTGCAAGTGAAGCGCAACGTGAAGAAAGGCGAGGCGCTGAACGGCTTGCAGAAGGGGGTTTATGTCATCGACGGGAAGACCTATTTGAAATAAGCGACTAAAAAACATGTTTAAAAGACTCGAAAAATGGAAAAGAAAAGTTATGTGACTCCCGTTGTGGAGGAAGTAGAACTGCAAGGAGAAGTGATGATGCAGGCACGTTCGTTGACTGCGTCAGACGCAGGCATCGGTTTCGGCGGAAACGCATCCGAACACAACATCATAGAGGCCGATGCCAATAAGAACAATGTCTGGGACTTGTGGTGACACAAACGACCAGATCTTGTAGTCAGACGTTTAGATGGGGGGATGCCGTTCCGAGAGAGGGGCGGCATCCCTTTTTTGCAGGCGGCTGGCTTCCTGGAAAGATAAGACGAAACAGAAACTTATGGTAATGAAAAGAAAAAGATTAAAATTGAGATGGGGCTTGTGCGGCCTCTTGTGGTGTGCCTGTACGATGTCGGCGCAGGTGGGGTTCCGTCATCCCGGTTTGCTCCATTCCGAGGCCGACTTTCAATCCATCCGCGACCGTGTGGCGGCGGGTGATGCGGACATGGTGGCGGCGTTGGACGCCCTTCGCAACTCGCGCGGCATCGTGAACCCCGGTAACATGGCGGTGACGGGCACGATCATCCGCGGCATCTCGGGCCAGAATTACATGAACGCCTACCGCGGTGCGGCCTATGCCTACCAGTGCGCGCTGATGTGGAAGATCACGGGCGAGACGTCGTATGCCGACCGTGCGGTGGAGACGTTGAACGCCTGGCGCACGTGGAACACGGCGCTGGGGGGCAACACGAACATCTCGCTGATTCCCGGCTTCACGGGCTACCAGTTCATTAATGCGGCCGAATTGATGCGCGATTACCGGAGCGACGCTTGGGGCGAGGAGGAATTCGAGCTGTTCAAGCAGTACATGGTCGACGTGTGGTTCACGGTGGCCCAGGACTTCCTGGAGCGCCGCCACGACACGGTGACGCGCGAGGGCAACTGGTACCACTACCACAGCAACTGGGGCCTGGGCAACGCGTTGTTCTGCGTGTCGCTGGGCATCCTTTGCGATTCGCCGGACATCTATAATTATGGTATGTATTGGATCAAGGAAGGGCCGGGCAACGAGTCCCTGTGCGTGACGGCCGCCCACCCCGACCCCTACGCCGAGGGCTTGTGCGGCTTTGGCTGGGGCCTGATCCCCTGGTTCCACAAGGACGACCGCGGCCCGCTGGGCTACCTGAACCAGATGCAGGAGAGCGGGCGCGACCAGGGGCACTCGATGGCGGCGCTGGGCTTGCTTTCGTATGCCTTCCAGTCGGCCTACAACCAGGGCGACAACGCGTTCTGCAACCTGAACAACGGCTTGATCGAGGGCGAGGCCGGCTCGGCGATGGTGGCCGGCGCGGCGGAATACGTGGCGGCCTACAACGCGGGCCACGACGACCTGCCCTACACGACCAACTGGTGGATGACGGGCCTGAACGCCACGGGCCGCGGGCAGTTCCGCCCGATCTGGCAGCTTTTCATCAACCATTATGAGAACCGCATGGGCATCCCGATGCAGTTCTGCCACGAGATGGAGGACGCCATCGGGATGGAGCTTGGCGGCGGCTCTTACGGGGGTAACAGCGGGGGCTACGACCACCTGGGCTTCGGCGACCTGATGCACAATGACGGGCGCCGTGCCACGGCCGACGAAGTCCCCACGCTGTTGTTCCCTCAAATCGCGAGTGCCTCCGAGACGCGTGACTATGCGGAGATCCGTAATGTGGCCCCGGGTACGGTGCTGACCCTCTCGGCCTCTCTGCCGGAAGGCGAGAGCGACACGGGCAATTGGCGTTGGGAAGACGGCGCGACGGGCAGCCAGCGCCAGGTCACGGTGGAGCATTCGGGCATTTACCGGGTGACGTACACGAACAGCAAGGGCGTGGAAAGCACGCAGATGTTCTCCATCGCCATGCGCGGGGAGGGACTCAAGGCCACCCTGACGGCCACGGTGACTTGCAATGGCACGGTGTCCGACGGGACAGGGCCGGTCGCGCTGGGACGTGGGAACAAGGCCTATTTCACTACGGCTTATGCGAACTGGAATTATATTGAGAGTGAGAAATGGTATGTGGACGGCGAGGAAGTGGCCACGGGCGGCACGTATGTGTACGAACAACCCGACGACCAGTCCCACACGCTGCTCTTCCGTCTGACCAACCAGTCGGGCGTGGTCGTGGAAAAGACGTTCCACATCGTGCCGGACGAGGCCGACCTGACCGGAATGCTGCCCGATGCGGGCTGCGAGGACCTCTCGGCCTGGAAGACAGAGGGGGCGGGCTTCCAGACACAGCCGGGCATTGCTTCCTATCCGGGTTTCAATCCGCTGTTCATCGAGTGCTACCGTGACCCCGGCCAAGACGGCATGCCCCGCTGGGGATTGGGCCGTTTCGACATTTCGCAGACCCTCGGCGGATTGCAGCCGGGCAAGTACACGTTGGGAGTGTCCGTCATTGCCACGCAGCAGGGGCTGGAAGGGGAGGCTTCCAAAAATTATGTGAAAGATGTCTATCTCTATGCCGGCGGTAAACCCGTGGCGGTGTCTTCGCAAAACAACCTTCCCGAACGTTTCTCTGTGGACTTTTACGTGGGCGAGGGAGGCCAGGTGGCTTTTGGGGTGAAGAACCTGACGGATCAGGACCATGCCCGTTCGGTGAACGGGATAAACTGGTTCGCGATGGACAATTACAGCCTGGTCTATCGCGGCCTGTCAGACCTGGATGCCGACGTGGAGACGTGGCGTGCCCGCGCGGCTGCCGTGAAGGAAGGAGAGGTGACGGGCGAAATATACAGCCAGTTGCAGGCATTGCTGGCCGAACCGTCGGCGGATTTGGAGTGGGTCGTCCGTGCGCAACAGTGGCTGGGCGAGGCCGACCTGGTGCGGCCCCGGTATGCGGAATTCTGTGGGAAGGCTGAGGCTTACCGCCATGCCATGAGTGTGCCCGACGAAATGTTGGAACAGGCATTGTCCGATTTTGATGCCGCCGGGACTTCGGCCGAATTCTATGATGCCTATGAGGCGATGGAACGTGCCTGGAAGGCTTATTTGGCGAATTTGGACCGCGCGGAATCCGCCGTGGACCTGACTTTCGTGTGGCAGAATGCGGGGCTGGAGCAAGCATCTCCTTCGATGTGGGATGATGGAAGCGGCTGGTTCACGGATGCGGCAGGCGGAAACTTCCGCGTGTGTGCCGTGCCGGACGAAAATCGGGGCACGGCGCAAGGCGTGAACATGGTGGAACGTTGGGGATGGACGTATGCCGACGACGTGAAGCTGGTTTACCAATCGTTGTCCGGCATGCCCGCCGGGCGTTATGTGTTCCAGGCTTCGGCCTTTAAGGCCGACCGTGCGGGGAATATCTGTCTTTTTGCCAACGACAGAGAATGTCCGGTGTATGCCACGGCTGCCATGCAGTCCTATCGTGTGTCGGCGTTGGTCGAAGACGGGCAACTGGCCGTGGGGCTGAGACAAGGACGGCTGAACAGTTGCGGCTGGACGGCCATGACGGACATCCGGCTGACTTATGATAGCCCGCTGGTGCTGTTGGACGAAGCGGTGGCACAGGCCGAATCCTTGGATTACGGTACGGACGAGGGCGGGGCTTTGGCCTTGGCCGTGCAGGAAGCTCGTTCGGCGCGGGCCGATGCTGCAGCCACGGCCGGGGAACGTTTGGCCGCTTACGGGAATTTGTCGGACGCCATGGAGGCCTACCGGTTGGCCAATGCTTCTTCCGTGCATCCTTATGACATGACGGGATGGCTGGCCAATGCCGGTTTCGACCGGAACACGTCGGACGGCTGGACGCTTACGCGGACAGACACGAATTACCCGAAGTTTTGTGAGGGAGTCATGGAACTGTGGCACACCACGTTCGATATTCACCAGACGCTGACGGGATTGCCCTCGGGGTATTACCGCATAAGGCTGCAGGCCTGTAGCGACAAAGGCAATTCGAACAGTGGCTTCCGGTTCTATGCACAAACGGCGGAAGGCATCGGGACAACGGTCTATCCCACGGGGCAGACCCATACGGAAGGGACTGACGTCACGCTTCACTTGGGGCAAAACTCCGGTGACCTGAACGCCGATCCGGAACTTGATCAAACGGAACTGCAAGTGTTTGTGGGCGACGGCAGCCTTACGTTGGGTGCGGCGTGCGACCAAACCGATATGTGGTGTGTGATGAACGGTTTCACGATGGAATATCTGGGAAATGCGACATTGGCTTTGGACGAGAACGACAAAGACTTTACGCTGGCGGAAGATACCGATGTGCAGCAAGTGACGGTCGCACGTAGGCTGAAAGCTGATGGACGCTGGAACACGTTCTGTGTGCCTTTCGACATGACGGCGGAACAACTGGAAGCCAATCATATCACGGAAGTGAAGCAACTGGTGGGTGCGGAAATGCAAGATGGAAGTGTCTGCTTGAATTTCGGAGAGGCGCAGGCGGTGGAAGCCGGCCGGCCCTATCTGGTGCGTGTGTCGGAAACCATAGAGATGATTACGGTGGAACATGTAAGGGTGGAGGCCGAAGCTCCCGAACTCCGTGCCATTCAGGTGGATGGCGTGACCATGACGGGGAATTATGCGGCTACGTCGGTACCTCGGAATGCCTACTTCATCAGTGACAATGCTTTCTATCTGGCTGATGTGGCCGGCGGGGTGGCTTTGAAAGGTTTCCGCGCTTATGTCACATTGAATGGTGCGGCGCAGGCAAACAAACTGGTCGTTGACATTGAAGGTGGCGTGACGGGCATCGATGGGGCACAAACGGAGGTTTCCGACCCGTTGGTGGATGTGCATGCGGTGAATGGGCGTTTGCTGAAACGAGGCGTGCGCCGGTCGGTGGCCTTGGAGGGGTTGCCTGGAGGCGTTTACGTCGTAGGACGTGAGAAAGTGGCGAAATAATTTTTTTTTAAGGAAAAAAGATTCCGTTTTTTGCGGAATCTTTTTTCCTTATTCGTAATCCTAATACATTGAAAAGAGAATTTATCAACAAGTGAAGATATTATGAAAAAGAGAAACTTATTGGTTTGGCTGTTCAGTGCGGCACTGTCTACCGGTGCGGCTATGGCGCAGGGCGGGTTCCATCATCCCGGTTTGCTCCATTCCGAGGCCGACTTTCAATCCATCCGCGACCGTGTGGCGGCGGGTGATGCGGACATGGTGGCGGCGTTGGACGCCCTTCGCAACTCGCGCGGCATCGTGAACCCCGGTAACATGGCGGTGACGGGCACGATCATCCGCGGCATCTCGGGCCAGAATTACATGAACGCCTACCGCGGTGCGGCCTATGCCTACCAGTGCGCGCTGATGTGGAAGATCACGGGCGAGACGTCGTATGCCGACCGTGCGGTGGAGACGTTGAACGCCTGGCGCACGTGGAACACGGCGCTGGGGGGCAACACGAACATCTCGCTGATTCCCGGCTTCACGGGCTACCAGTTCATTAATGCGGCCGAATTGATGCGCGATTACCGGAGCGACGCTTGGGGCGAGGAGGAATTCGAGCTGTTCAAGCAGTACATGGTCGACGTGTGGTTCACGGTGGCCCAGGACTTCCTGGAGCGCCGCCACGACACGGTGACGCGCGAGGGCAACTGGTACCACTACCACAGCAACTGGGGCCTGGGCAACGCGTTGTTCTGCGTGTCGCTGGGCATCCTTTGCGATTCGCCGGACATCTATAATTATGGTATGTATTGGATCAAGGAAGGGCCGGGCAACGAGTCCCTGTGCGTGACGGCCGCCCACCCCGACCCCTACGCCGAGGGCTTGTGCGGCTTTGGCTGGGGCCTGATCCCCTGGTTCCACAAGGACGACCGCGGCCCGCTGGGCTACCTGAACCAGATGCAGGAGAGCGGGCGCGACCAGGGGCACTCGATGGCGGCGCTGGGCTTGCTTTCGTATGCCTTCCAGTCGGCCTACAACCAGGGCGACAACGCGTTCTGCAACCTGAACAACGGCTTGATCGAGGGCGAGGCCGGCTCGGCGATGGTGGCCGGCGCGGCGGAATACGTGGCGGCCTACAACGCGGGCCACGACGACCTGCCCTACACGACCAACTGGTGGATGACGGGCCTGAACGCCACGGGCCGCGGGCAGTTCCGCCCGATCTGGCAGCTTTTCATCAACCATTATGAGAACCGCATGGGCATCCCGATGCAGTTCTGCCACGAGATGGAGGACGCCATCGGGATGGAGCTTGGCGGCGGCTCTTACGGGGGTAACAGCGGGGGCTACGACCACCTGGGCTTCGGCGACCTGATGCACAATGACGGGCGCCGTGCCACGGCCGACGAAGTCCCCACGCTGTTGTTCCCTCAAATCGCGAGTGCCTCCGAGACGCGTGACTATGCGGAGATCCGTAATGTGGCCCCGGGTACGGTGCTGACCCTCTCGGCCTCTCTGCCGGAAGGCGAGAGCGACACGGGCAATTGGCGTTGGGAAGACGGCGCGACGGGCAGCCAGCGCCAGGTCACGGTGGAGCATTCGGGCATTTACCGGGTGACGTACACGAACAGCAAGGGCGTGGAAAGCACGCAGATGTTCTCCATCGCCATGCGCGGGGAGGGACTCAAGGCCACGTTCACGGCTTCGGCGAGCTACAATGGGGAAAACATAGTTTGTGGCGACACCACGGATGTAAAGATGGCCGTGGGGCGGCAATTGCGTCTCTCGACTACTTATCAGAATTGGAACTATATAGAAAGCGAAACCTGGTATCTTGACGGCCAGGAAGTAGCGACAGGGGGCACTTATAATTATAGGTTGGAAGATGAGAACAATCACAAGCTGGTGTTCAAGTTGGTCAACCAGTCTGGAGTAGAATTTTATAAGGTCTTCAATATCATCTACAATGAAAACGAAGTGACTTCCCTGCTCGCAGATCCGGATTGTGAGGACGTGACGAAGTGGACCACGGATGTGGAGGGCTTCCAAACCCAGATAACGGATGTCACCGGTTTCAACCGGCCTTTCATCGAGCGGCATAGGGAAGCTTCTGAAAACGGAATGGATTGTTGGGGACAGGAGCGTTTCGATATTTCACAACGTGTGACGGGCCTGCAACCTGGCAAGTATGAATTGAAGGCTTCCATTATAGCCGCGCAGCAAAGTCTCGCAGGAGAAGAAGGCAAGAACTTTGTGAAGGATGTCTATCTGTATGCTGGCGGCTCGAACGTGGCGGTTTCCACACAGGATGGCGTGTCTGAACGCTACACGGTGGACTTCTACGTGGGAGAGAATGGCGAAGTGACGCTGGGTGCCAAGAATATGGTCGACCAAAATCAAGGTTACTCTTCAAGCGGATTGAACTGGTTCGCAATGGATAATTTCACCTTGGAGTATTTGGGCACGGCTGATTTGGCGGCTGACGTGGCGAACTTGCGGCGTGAGGCTGCGGCTGTGCCGGAAGACTCCGTGACAGCGGAAATCCATGCCGAATTGGCTGAATTGGCGGCCGGTACGGACACGGACATGGCTGCGGCCGTGGCCCTGGAACGCGCCTTGGGCGAAGCCCGGTTGGTGAAGGCCCGTTATGCGGACTATCAGGCGGTTTATGCGGATTATAGCAAGTATGTGGAAGAAAACGGCGTGACCGATGCAGGCTTGGAGGCGGCGTTGCAGACCTTTGCGGCGGCGGGTTCTGCCGAGGAGTTCTATTCGGCTTATGCGGCGATGCGGGCGGCATGGATGGCTTTTGTGCCCCATGCGGAAACTCCGGTGGACATGACGTCTTTGCTGCAGAACAGTAATCTGGCAGCTTCGCCGGCAGATGTGCTGTATGACTCCGCTACGGGATGGCGGACAGAAACAAATGGCGGGAATTATCGCATTTTTGCCATTGACGGTTCGGATGCCCAGCGTGGGGATGCGAAAGGAGAGAATATGATCGAACGTTGGGCCACAGCCAATTTCGTGGCGGGAGAACGGCTGATTTACCAGGCGATGTCTGCTCTTCCGGCAGGTCGTTACGTGTTCAGCGCGGCCACGCAAAAGGAAGTGACGGGCGGTGTGATCAACTTGTTTGCCAACGATGAGACTTCCGCCGTGTCGGGCGTGAAGGTGCTGACGGCTACCGAGGTCATGACCGAGGTGGCGGATGGAGTGTTGAGCGTGGGGCTGCGCGCCGGCGATGGGAATGGCACGCGTTGGGTGTCGATGGCCGATGTCAAGTTGGAATATCATAGCCCCTTGATGTTGATCAAAGAGGCCATGGATGAGGCGGCCACGCTGACTTATGGCACCGATGTGGACGGGGTTTTGCAGGCCGCAGTGGAGGCGGCGGAACAGGCCATGGCTTCTGGCACGGCGATTGAGGCCATGGAGGCTTACCATGCCTTGGAGGCCGCTTGCGAGCAATATCGCATCTATAATGCGTCTGTAGAACATCCGGTGGATCTGACCGGCCGTTTGCAGAATGCTGATTTCAATGGCGGGAATACCATTGGATGGACGCTGACGCGCACCGATTTGAATTATCCGAAATTCAGCGACGGGGTGATGGAATTGTGGCACACGACTTTCGACCTGAAACAGACGGTGGCGGGGTTGCCTTCTGGAAACTACCGGGTGTCTTTGCAGGCTCGAAGCGACCTGGGATCCTCTAACAACAGCTTCCGCCTTTATGTGCAAACTACGGGCGCCAGCCAGATTTCGGTTTATCCTTCGGCAAAGACCCGTGCCGATGGGACGAACACGGCACTTCATCTGGGACAGAATGCCGAGGACTTGAATGCCGACCCCGCGCTCGACCGGGTGCGAGTGTCTGCATTCGTGGCCGATGGAAAACTGACGGTAGGAGCCGCTTGTGCCCGTGCGGACATGTGGTGTGTGCTGAATGATTTCACACTGGAATATGTGGGAGTGGGCGAGGATGACTTGCTTTCCAACTGGAATGCACAGGTTGCGGTGGCGAACAGCCTTGACCGTGATTCTTTGCCCGATGCCGTAGGCGCGTTGCTGGACAAGGCCGTGGCGGTGGATGTGGAAAACATCGGCATGGATTCTTTGAATGTCGCGCTGTCGAACCTGATCGGGGAAATTGAGAATGCCCGTGCCGTGTGGCCGGAATATAAGAGCTACTTGGATTTGTGCAACGTGGTGGATGAAATCGCTGAAAATTCAGAGCCTTCGCGGGCTTCCGTGCTCACGTTGTTCCAAAACAACAGCAACCGGGCTAAACAGAATGCCGAGGCGGCAACGGTGGCTGCCGAAGTGCATGAGGCATACACTGAATTGGAAACGGCACGTCAGAATTATGTGGTGAACGCCACGCCAACGAACGGCATTTACTTTGACATGACATTTAAGGTGGCTAATCCGGCGTGCGTGTCGGACGGTTCTTGGTTGAACGATGCCACAGTGAATTTCCGCACGTTGGAAAATGTCGGCCAGAACAGCGAGTATGCGGGTCGCTTCTATGAGAACTGGATTGCTCCGGGCAACGAGTGGAAAGACGGTCAACGCCCCATTTACCAGACGATTACGTCATTGCCGGAGGGCAATTACGAACTGACTGCGGCGGCCTTCAGAAAGGTGGAGTTGAGTTCGGCGGATCAGTCCGGCATGGACATCAGCCTTTATCTGAACGGACAACGTACGGAAGTGACTTCGACGGTGCTCGATTATTTCACAGTGAAAGGGGCTGTGTCTTCGCGTTCTACGGAAATCGGTCTGATCAGTGGAGCCGGGAATACGGCGAACTGGGTCGGGTTGGCTGACGTGTCATTGAAATATTATGGTATGGAAACCATGGAGTTGAGCGAAACCGACAAGACTTTCGATGTGGAAGACGGTGCTTATGGCACGGTGGCCATGAGTCAGACCTTGCAAGCTGGGACGTGGAACATGGTTTGCCTGCCGTTTGATTTGTCTGCCAGCCAAGTCCGGGAACTCTTTGCCGATGTAAAAGCGTTGGAGTCGGTGAAGTTGAATGGAGTGCATTGCGATCTGATGTTTGAGGATGTGCGCGAGATGGAGGCCGGAGTGCCCTATCTGGTTCAGGTGGGCGAAGAGGTTGCTTTGTGGACCTGCGAGGAGGTTACCATTGATGCCGGCGCAATTGCCCGCGAGGCCGTGGAGTTGACGGACGGCGCATTGACCGTGCGTTTGGTCGGCACATCCCAAGTGACTGCGGTGGGCGGCAATAATGCATACCAGTTCAATGCCGGTGAGTTTGCGCCGATGCAGGCCGGTGAGGAAGTAAACGGTTTCCGTGCATACCTTGAATTGGAAGGAGCAGCTCCGGAGCATCTGAACCTTTATATTGATGGGGTTAAGACTTCCATCCAAAATGTTCGGGTCGATCACGATGCTTCTAAGGTGGATGTATATACGACTGATGGAAAGTTGGTGAGGAGTGCAGTGGAAAAAGGGCGTGCGCTTCACGGACTGCCTTCAGGAATCTATGTCATAGACGGAAAGAAAGTTTCAAAATGACGTAGAGAACGAAAATATTATTTCCTATATCAGCAGCTGGCATCCCGGATTCCCGAGTGAGGGAGTTCGGGATGCTTTTTTGCCGTGTTTACAGGTGTCTTCACGTTTTTTTGTATTTTCTCGTTTCTTGTGTGTGTTAAATATTTTTCTTCGGTTGCCCGTAATTTCCCATTTTTGTGATTTCCAGCATGATATGTTGTTCCAAGCAGTGCTTTTGTTTTTCTCGGGCGTTTCACATTTTTTTTGCTTGAGAAAAAAATGTGAACGTCTTGAGGGAAATTCGCGTTTCCCCCGGGGGCGTTTTTTTGCCGGTCGTCGTCCGTCTTTTTCCCGCGGGCCCCGCGTTTCCCCCTCCCGGCGCGGGGCCCGCCGTCCCCGCAAGCGCCCCTCCCGCCGGCCGCCCCCCGGCCTGTCCCTTCCGCGCGCCATAATAATAAGGTGTGCCTTCCGCCTCCGCTCCCCGCCCGCTCCCCGCCCGTTTCCCGCCCGTGATTTTTTCTTTCCCCAAGGTGTTCTCCCCCAGCTCCTTGCGTTCCCGTTTGTGTTTCCGCCCTGAAAAAAAGTCGTCG
>CALUNJ010000075.1 GCA_944321975.1 uncultured Paraprevotella sp. | reverse complement strand
ACCACCAAACGCCAAGGGTCGGGACTCGGCCTGTCCGTGTGCCGGCAAATCATGGCCGCCTCCCAAGGCACCATCTCCCTGCTGCCCACCAACGCACAAGGCTGGCACACCACCTTCGTGCTGGACTTCGCCTGACCCCATGCCGCCACACGCACGACGCGGCGTAAGTTCATGCTCCCCCGCAAACGAGGCATTATCCAACGGGGGAGCAAACTCTCCGCAAATCCGGGACAGTAGAAATGCCATGGACAAGCCCCCATGGCTTAGCGATGCTGAGACGGAAGCATTCCCCACGGTGCCGCGAGGAGAGAAGCGCGTAACGAATCAGGACAAAATCCACCTCAAGAGAAATGCAAATTTTTCGCTTGAGAAAAAATGAAGAACCGCTTGAGAAAAAAATGTGAATCGCTTGAGAAAAGCCCGGGTATTTCAAATTTCATCTATCCTATTGGTTATCAGCAAAATGAAAAGACGCAAAAAACAAGACAATATGGATTTGGACTTGGGCTTGCAGAATGGGGGGCCGGGTCGGAAAACAGTGCTGAAAACCGACGGGGATCCACCGACATGAAACCCGTTTCCCTCCAACCAGTCACTATAGATTGAGGCCACAGAAGGAAGGCTGATGTATTCAGCCCCACGAAGTTATCCAACGGAAGGAACAGGACGCCACGACGGCCTTGGAAAACGGTCCGGTATCATCGCACAAGCAAGTTCCCAGGCGGGAAAAACTTATTCCCCCCAATTCGAACGGTCCAGATTGCGGTAGCCGATGGCCTCGGCAATATGGGCCATCTGTATCTCGCCCCCACCCTCCAAGTCCGCGATGGTGCGGGCCACACGCAAAATGCGGTCATAGGCCCGTGCCGAAAGTTGGAGGCGTGTCATGGCCGCCCGCAACATTTCCGTGCATGCCGCGTCGAGCGAAGCATGCTCCCGCAAAAGCCGCGGAGTCATCTGCGCATTACAATGCACACCGTCGACTTCCGCATAGCGTTGCTCCTGAATGTGGCGCGCCAGGATGACCCGCTCACGGATCGCCGCACTGCTCTCGCCTGGAGCCGTGCGCGACATCTCCTCAAAGGACAAGGGCGTAATTTCAATCTGCAGGTCGATGCGGTCGAGCAAGGGGCCGGAAATCTTGTGCAAATAACGATGGATCTGTCCCGGCGTGCAGACACAAGCCTTTGTGGGATGGTTGTAATAACCGCATGGACAAGGATTCATGGAAGCCACAAACATGAACGAACAAGGATAAGTGATGCTATACTTGGCACGGGAAATGTTGATCTGCCGGTCTTCGAGCGGCTGGCGCAACACTTCGAGCGAGGCGCGCGAGAACTCAGGCAGCTCGTCACAAAACAACACGCCGTTGTGGGCCAGGCTGACTTCGCCCGGCTGGGGATTCGTGCCGCCTCCCACCAAGGCGATTTGTGAAATCGTATGATGCGGCGCACGGAAAGGGCGTTGGGCTATGAGCGAACTGTCGCGCCCCAATTTTCCGGCCACGGAATGAATCTGGGTGGTTTCCAGGCTCTCGGCCAAGGACAGCGGCGGAAGGATGGAGGGCAACCGCTTGGCCATCATGGACTTCCCGCTACCCGGCGGGCCAATCATAATGACATTATGCCCCCCGGCCGCGGCCACTTCCAAAGCCCGCTTCACGCTCTCCTGCCCCTTCACGTCGGCAAAGTCAAACTCGAAATCGGCCTGACGGGCGAAAAACTCGGCGCGGGTGTCTATCTCCGTCCGCCCCAGCCCCTCGTGGCCATTGAGGAACTTGACCACTTCCGCGATGTGTCTTGCCCCGTACACTTTCAAACGATTGACCACGGCCGCCTCGCGCACATTCTGTTCGGGAACGACCAGATGCTCGAAGCCCAACTCACGGGCTTTGATCGCCACGGGCAAAGCCCCCTTCACCGGTTGCAGGCTTCCGTCCAGGCTCAATTCCCCCAACAACATGGTGCGGTCCAACAAATCCACATGCACCTCATTCGCCGTGGCCAAAACGCCGATGGCCAAGGGAAGGTCGAAACCGGCCCCCTCCTTGCGGATGTCAGCCGGTGCCATATTGACCACAAATTTATAGGAAGGGAAATGAAAGCCGCTGTTCTCTATGGCCGCCACAATCCGTTCGTGACTCTCGCGCACCGCATTGTCCGGCAATCCCACCAAGTAGAACTTGCCCCCCTGCGAAGCATTCACTTCAATGGTGACCGGTATGGCAGAAAGCCCCTGCACGGATGCCCCATAGACTTTGACCAGCATATTCCTCAGGTCTCTATTCCGGTTTGAGCAACTTCTGGATTTCCGGCTGGATATCCTTTTCATAGGCCCCCGTGGCAATCACCTTGCCGTCGGCTCCGACCAAAATGCAATACGGAACGGAACGCACGCCAAACTGCCGCACCACGGGGCTTTCCCACGCCAGGAAATCACAGTAGCTGGGCCATGTCACACTGTCCATGCGCTCCACGCCTTCCTTGGCCGCCTTGTTCACGTCCAAGGAAATGCTCACCGCATGGATCTTTCCCGGATTGTCCCTCAACAGACGCTTGATGCGGAACAGCAAGGTGGAACCACCTCCTTCCCATGCCGCCCAGAAATTCAGCAAAAGAGGCTTACCGGCATAATCCGAGAAACGCACCTCGCTGCTGTCTTCCATCACCAGATGGAAATCAGGCAAGCGGCTCCCCTTCTTCAGGGAAGAAGACAAACCCTCCACATCCGCCTGCCATTGCAGCAACTGCAGGTTGTCGGGTTGAGCCTTGCACAACGCACGATAGTGTTTTCCTACGTCTTCGGCAGAAGCCCCGCTTCCGGGCCGGAGGAAATATTCCTTGAATAGGAACACACTTACGGGCGAAGCCGGCGACTGAGTGATAAAATCTGCCGCGGCCTTTCTGATGTCGGCTGCCCCTTTTCCATCTTGAGCCAGGCGGAAAGCCGTCATATCCTTGTTGGCTTGGTTGCCTTTCACTTCCACCGCCTTCAGGTTGCGCGCATCCCCTTTAATGGTCACGACATCCCCCGAAGTTCCGAAAATGACTTGTTCCGCAAAATTGGGATACAACAAATAATACGTGGCTTGGCCTTCCAAAACCGTTTCGTAGTCAAACTTCCCTCCCACAACCTGAATTGTGTCGAGGTCGGAAGTGCCGCCATCATTACTGTATATATAGAATTCACCCTGCTGCAGGTGGTCGAATTCTCCTTTAAGCCGGAAACGGCCTTCAGAGCCTCCACAACTGAGCAGGGTGAATCCACAAAACGTATAGAGAATCGCTCTCTTCATCTACGCGAAAGGTTCGAATTACAAGCTCTCGACGGCAGATTTGTACTGTGCAAATTCGAGATCCTTGGCTGCACGGGCCTTCAAAGAAGAATCCTTGCTGACTGCGTTCTTCAAGTTGGTGTTCACACCGGCAGCATCGTTGGTGCGGGCTGCCACGATAGCCAACAGGTAAGAAGTATAAGCGTCCTTGTTGGCCACAGCTTCCAACGTGGATTTTGCACCGGCATAGTCCTTGTTCAGGATCTGGGCCAAAGCCGCCGTGTTAGACTTCACGCCATTGGCAGCGCTGGCAGCCTGCTGGTAAGACCCCTTGGCAATGTTCAAAGCCGCGCTGGCTTCGTTGAAGCCTTGTGCGCCGGCAGCCTTGCCCAGGTTGGTCTCGGCGGCACTCACGTTGCCCTTGCCCAATTCAATGAGTGCCAAGTTGGCATTCACCTCGGCAGCGTCAGCCTTCAGCGATTTGGCCTTGTTGAAGTAGTTCTCGGCTGCACTCATGTCGCCCTTCTGATAAGCCAACATGCCGAGGTTGTTGTAAGCACGGTAGTCGTTCGGATAGAGCTGGGAAGCCTTCTGATACCAAGCCTCCTTGTTGGACACGGAAGAAAGGTTGGCACCGTAGAGCAACTCTTCTACGCTCAACTTGGAAGCGTCACTGCCAAACTGAGCCACAATCTGGTCATCGCTGCGGCCGATAATCTCGTAGTTCATCGTCAAACGCGCACGACGCAACTCCGGAAGGATGGTCTCAGCCAATTCCGTGAACACGGCAGACATGTTCTTGATTTGAGCCTCGCGCTCTTCCGGATCCTTATACATCGACAACACGCGCAAGATGACATCCTTGTCCTGGATGTTGCTGGCTGCGACCAACTGCTGGAAACCTTCCCAATCCTCAGCGGTGTATTTCGTGTCGACCTGGCCTTCCATCTCGATCTTCTTCATCTCCTTTTGGAGGTATTTGTCCGTGTTGTTCTGACGTTGCTCAGCCAAACGGGTGTTCAGGTCAAGGGCACCATCGGGAGAAGCATAAGCCGAAATCTCGATATTCTTCAACGCACGCGTCTCTTTCGCATCGTTGATCTCTTTCATCATGGCCACAAAAGCCTTCACGTTTTCAGAATTCAACTCAGAGTCGCGCAACTTAGCCTGCTCGATCAAGAACTTGATATTGGCTTCCTGCTTTTCAGCGATGATACGCTGGTAAGCATCGGCGGCCAAAGACGGCTGTACGGAAGCCAACGTGTTTTGCAACAACTGCGAAGTGGCCACTACGCCATAGCCCACCTTCACTTCGGGCACCGTCACAGTCTTCCGGCCCACCTTGGCATCGAATTGAAGATACAAATCAGACTGCATCATTGCCGGGACGAAGTCAAACACCGACTTCATCGAATAAGTGCCACCTGCCTTGTAAGCGATGGTCTGGTCATTGCCCTGCACTTTCTCTCCTTGGAACGTGGCGCTCTCTCCCTTCGCTTCGCCACCTTCATACTTCAACACCGGAGTCACCGTGACCACGGCTTTCTTTTTCATGTACTTCTCGGGGAACTTGCCATCGATCGTGGCAGACACCTGTCCGGCCACAGCCTCCAACGGAGTCGGAGTCACGGTGAAATTGTCGGCTGAAAGCTCACCCAACTTTTTGCATGACGTGAGTGCTGCGACAGCAGCCAACGACATGACTAAATAATAATTTTTACGCATACTAACACTGTTTTAGTTAATAGTTCCGGGTGCAAAGATACAAATCTTTAATACACCGTGTGACTTTTATCTTTAAAATATTGCAAAAAATCACGCACGAAACCCCATTAGCCCCTTCTCCGGCTTCATTTTGAAGACTCATGACGCATATTTCGTGGATGATGACGCAAAATTTCCTGCCGTAACCGGCTGCGGTCAACATGAGTATATATCTCCGTGGTGGAAATGCTTTCATGCCCCAGCATGGCCTGAATGGCCCGCAGGTTCGCCCCGCCTTCCAACAAATGCGTGGCAAACGAATGCCGGAAAGTGTGCGGGCTGATGTTTTTCCGGATCCCGGCCGAAGCCGCGATTTCCTTCACCCAATAAAACACCGTGATACGCGACAATGGAGCGCCCCGGCGGACGCTGAGAAAAACCACGTCTTCCGCGCCCGGCTTCATGCGGATCTCATTGCGCCAACGGAACCAGTCGTGCAATTCATCCACCGCCCGCCGGGATATCGGCACCAGCCGCTCCTTGCCGCCCTTTCCCCACACACGGATGAATCCTTCCTCCAAAAAGAGATCCGACAGCCTGAGCGCACACAGCTCGCTCACACGCAGCCCGCAACTGTACAGCATTTCCAACATCGCACGGTTGCGGTGGCCTTCCGGCCGGCTCAAATCAATCGCAGCGATCATCGAGTCTATCTCCTGCAACGTCAGGACATCCGGCAAATGCCGGCCGAGTTTCGGCGACTCCAACAGTTCTGTCGGATCCTGGCTTATTTCCTTTTCCAAACACAAGAAACGATAAAACGAACGGATGCCCGACAAAATCCGCGCCATCGAACGCGGATGAATGCCGATGTCCGACAATCCGGCCATGAAGGCATGCAAATCGTCTTCCCGCACCTCGCGGAACCCGATGCCACCAGCCGAAAGGAAATCCAAAAGTTTCTGCAAATCCGCCATATAAGCCTCAACCGTGTTCTCCGAAAGTCCTTTTTCCAGTTTCAGATATTGATAATACCGGCGCAAAAGCGGACTGGAGACTTCCTCCGCGCCTCCGGCTTGAGATGTTTTTTCGCTGTATTCCATGTATTCCGTTCTTTTTTTGTATTTTTGCGGAAGTTTTCTACAAAACTAAGAAAAAGAGATGAAAATACAAATCATAAACGGACCGAACATCAACCTGCTGGGCAAACGCGAACCGGGAATCTACGGCTCCACGGCTTTCGACGACTACTTGTGCAGGCTCCGCGCCGCTTATCCCGACCTTTCCATCGAATATTACCAAAGCAACATCGAAGGAAAACTGATCGACAAGATCCAGGAAGTGGGATTTGAATACATCGGCATCGTGCTCAACGCCGGAGCCTACACCCACACGTCCATCGCCCTTCAGGATGCCATCCGGGCCATCACAGCCCCCGTGGTGGAAGTCCACATCAGCAATGTCCACAAGCGGGAAGAATTCCGCCACAAGTCGATGATTTCATGCGCCTGTGCGGGAGTGATTTGCGGATTCGGACTGGATTCCTACCGGCTGGCCATCGAAGCCTTGCTTCAAGCAGGAAAGAAATAAAGTTCTACGCTCATATAAGAAATAGGTATTAAGTTTTCTCCAAAAAAGGTATAAAGATCATGATGCTGAAAAAGACCAAAATCGTCGCGTCCATCTCAGACCTGCGTTGCGACGTGGATTTCATCCGCGACTTATTCAACGCCGGAATGAACGTGGTGCGGATGAACACCGCGCACGCCAGCCGCGAAGGATTTGAAAAACTCATCAACAACGTGCGCGAAGTGTCCAACCGCATAGCCATACTGATGGACACGAAAGGGCCGGAAGTGCGGACCACCAAGAATGCGGAAGAAGCCACAGGCTATAAAACCGGCGACAAAGTAAAGATCATAGGCGACCCCACCAAAGACACCGTGAGGGGCTGCATCTATGTTTCCTACCCCGACTTCGTAAAAGACCTGACCGTGGGAGCAAAGGTGCTCATCGACGACGGCGACCTGGAACTGGAAGTGAAAGACAAAGACGAAGAGGCCTTGTACTGCGAAGTGTGCAATGATGCCACCCTGGCGAGCCGCAAGAGCGTGAACGTGCCGGGCGTGCGTATCAACCTGCCTTCGCTCACCGAGAAAGACCGCAACAACATCCTTTATGCCATCGAGAAGGACATTGATTTCATCGCACATTCATTCGTCCGCAACCGGCAAGACGTGCTCGACATCCGGAACATCCTGAACGCCTATGGCAGCGACATCAAGATCATTGCCAAAATCGAGAACCAGGAAGGAGTGGACAACATCGACGAAATCCTCGAAGTGGCCGACGGCATCATGGTGGCACGGGGCGACTTGGGAATCGAAGTGCCCCAAGAACGCATCCCCGGCATCCAAAGGGTCCTGATCAAGAAATGCATCCTGGCCAAGAAACCGGTTATCGTCGCCACCCAAATGCTGCACACGATGATCAACAACCCGCGGCCGACCCGCGCGGAAGTGACCGACATCGCCAACGCCATTTACTACCGCACCGACGCCCTGATGCTGAGTGGGGAAACCGCCTATGGGAAATACCCCGTGGAAGCCGTGCGCACCATGGCCACCATCGCGGCACAGGCGGAAAAAGACAAGCTCGAAGAAAACGACATACAGATTCCCCTCACCCCGGAAAAGACCGATGTCACGGCCTTCCTGGCCAAGTCGGCCGTCAGCGCCACAAACCTGATGCCGATCCGCGCCATCATCACGGACAGCTTCAGCGGGCTCACGGCGCGTTCACTGGCCGCATTCCGCGGGAAATACCCCGTGCTGGCCGTGTGCTACAAAGAAAAGACCATGCGCCACCTGGCACTCTCCTACGGCGTAGAGGCCATCTTCATGCCGGAAAAAGCCAACGGACAGGCCTACTATTTTGCCGCCCTCCAGAAACTGCTCAAGGACGGCACGCTCTCCGAAAACGAAATGGTGGCCTACCTGAGCGGAGGGAAACAAGGCACCCAGACGTCATTCCTCGAAATCAACGTGGTGGGAGACGTGTTGAAATATGCCATGGACTACGTGTTGCCCAACCGCACACGCTACCTATAAACCCGACGGCCCGAACATGCAGGAAACCGAGACCATAGAGGAGTATATCCTCAGCCACATCGACCCGGAAAGCGGCTATCTGAAACGGCTCTACCGGGACACGCACGTGAAGCTCTTGCGCCCCCGCATGGCTTCAGGACACCTGCAAGGACGGCTGCTGAAAATGCTGGTCTGCATGGCAAGGCCCAAGTGCATCCTGGAAATCGGCACTTACACCGGATATTCCGCCTTGTGCATGGCCGAAGGGCTCGAACCGGACGGGAAACTGTATACGTTCGAAATCAACGACGAACAAGAGGACTTCACCCGCCCGTGGATCGAACAGTCCCCTTATGCGCCACGCATCGAATTCATCATCGGCGACGCATTGGAATGGGTTCCGCGAATGGGACTGACACCCGACTTCGCCTTTGTGGACGGCGACAAACGCCACTACACAGACTACTACGAGATGCTGCTTCCCCGCCTCAGGCCCGGAGGATTCATCGTGGCAGACAACACCTTGTGGGACGGGCACGTGGTGGAACCATCCCACCGCGACGCCCAGACACGGGGAATCATGGATTTTAACGACCGGATCGCCGCCGACCCCCGCGTGGAGAAAGTCATTCTCCCCTTGCGCGACGGATTGACGCTCATCCGGAAAAAAGAATAAGATATGGAAACGACAAGACAAAACAAAATCGCCCGGCTGATCCAAAAGGAACTGAGCGAAATATTCAGGTTGCAGACCCAAAGCCTGAAAGGGGTGCTCATATCGGTCAGCGCATGCCGCATCAGCCCCGACCTCAGCGTGTGCCGCGTATACCTGAGCGTGTTCCCCAGCAACCGGAGCGAAGAAATCGTGAAGAACATCAACGCCAACATGAAATCCGTGCGTTATGAGCTGGGAACCCGCGTGCGCTACCAGCTGCGCATCATTCCCGAACTGAAGTTCTTCGTGGACGACTCGCTGGACTACATCGAACACATCGACGAGTTGCTGAAGAAATGAACTTCCCGTTCTACGTCGCGCGACGGTACTTGTTTTCCAAAAAGTCGCACCATGCCATCAACATCATCTCCGCCATCTCGGTATGCGGGGTGGCGTTGGCCACCATGGCGTTGGTGTGCACCTTGTCTGTGTTCAACGGATTCCAAGACCTCGTGGCCTCGTTTTTCACGGCCATCGACCCGCAACTGGAAGTGGCCCCGGCCAAAGGGAAGACCATGGCCGCCGACGCCCCCGGGCTCACCCGCCTGAAGGCCTATCCCGGCATACAAGTCTACACGGAGACCCTCGAAGAGAATGCCCTCGTCATTTGCGGCGACCATCAAGCCATGGTCACCATCAAAGGCGTGGACGACAACTTTGCCGAGGCCACGGACATCGGCAGCCTGCTCTATGGCGACGGCACGTTCATCCTGCATGCCGACGTGCTGGAATTCGGCGTGCCGGGCATACAGCTGGCCGCGCAATTGGGACTGGGGGCCAGGTTCGACACCCCCCTGCAGGTGTATGCCCCCCAAAAAGGCGAACGGGTGAACCCGGCCAACCCGGCCGCGAGCTTCACCCAAAGCGAACTGTACTCGCCGGGGGTCGTGTTTGCCGTGAAGCAAGAAAAATACGATGCCCACTACATCCTCACCTCCCTGGGCTTTGCCCGCAATCTTTTCGGGCAACAAGGGCGGGTGTCGTCCATCGCCCTCAAACTAAAAGAGGGCACCGACGTGGAACAAGCCCGGAAGGACATCCAACAGCTCCTCGGCCCCGGATTCACCGTAGAAGACCGCTATGCCCAGCAAGCCGACGTGTTCCGCATCATGGAAGTGGAAAAACTCATCGCCTACCTCTTCCTCACCTTCATCCTCCTCGTGGCCTGCTTCAACATCATCGGATCCGTGTCGATGCTCATCATCGACAAGAAAGACGACGTGCGCACCCTGCGCAACCTGGGTGCCAAGGACCACCAGGTCATCCGGATTTTCCTCTTCGAAGGACGCCTGATTTCCGGTGCCGGCGCGCTGGCCGGCATCCTGCTCGGCCTGCTGCTCTGTTACCTCCAGCAAACCTACGGGTTCATCACGCTGGGCAAATCCTCCGGCAGCTTCGTGGTCGACGCCTACCCCGTCAGCGTGCAGCTTTGGGATGTGGTGCTGGTGTTTTTCACCGTGCTGCTGGTCGGCTATTGCGCCCTTTGGTATCCCGTGCGCTATCTGGCCAAACGGCTGCTGGACTAAAAGCCCCTCCCCCTCCACGCGCACTGCCAACCCGGGCCTCCCCCCAAGAAACATTCCCGCACGGCAAAAGTCAAAGGATCTCCAACGCGATCCGGGCACAAGCCTCCGCGTCGGCCAGCGCATGGTGGTGGCATGACAAGTCATAGCCACAACGGGCAGCCACGGTCTGCAACTGATGATTGGGCAACGTCTTTCCGAAAACACGGCGGGAAGCCCGGCACGTGCAGTAAAACACATAACCGGGATAAGCCATCCCGTAGGCTTGGAACACCGCTTTCAGGCACCCCTCGTCAAACGGGCTGTTGTGGGCCACCAACGGCAACTCCCCGACCAAGGGAACCACTTCGGCCCACACCTCCGGAAACGGCGCCGCCGCGTCCGTGTCGCGCCGCGTCAGCCCGTGAACCTGCGTGTTCCAATAACTATAATAGTTCGGCACGGGACGTATCAGGCGATACAGCCTGTCCACCACCTCGCCTCCACGCACCACCACGACCCCCACGCTGCACACGCTGCTGCCGCTTCTGTTGGCCGTTTCAAAGTCTATTGCTGCAAAATCCTTCATCTTTTCCGTATTCCTACGGCGAAGATAGCATATTTCGACGGAATAAGCCGGAAGTCCCTCTCCTTTTTCTTTCCGGGCACCCCGGTCCGACCCCTGGAAGCGGAGCCTACATGTCTGTATGACTTTTTCACCGGCCCGCCCGCAATCATGCCGTCCTCGCCACGCCCCGGCGGAACACGTTTGCAAGGGGAAGGCACCCACCTTTCCAAAAAATCACATATCCTTAACATTCAGCATGATAAAAAGCTCATGAGCATCAAAGTTCTTTCTCAAGAGAAAAAAAAGTTTTTCGCTTGAGATTTGCTTTTTTTTCTCAAGCCGTTGATCCGCCCGTCTCTTGAAATAGCGTCGGCCGCGTGGGAACGCCTCAAAACGGTTCTTCGGAAAGCTACCGAAAGCCTCCTGCCGGACAGAGTGAAATGTAAGGAAAACGACAAGCAGGCCGATGGCATGCCCGCATGAAAGGACGCAAACCGGAATGCCACACCTGCAGCATTCCACCTGCCGTTTCCGGAACATCCCCCTCTCCCGGACCCTCACATTCATCAAATTAAAAAAGGAACAGACTATCTTATGAGATGAGAGCCATTTCTAACCTTTACCTATTTTATATATAATATGACCACATTAAAAGTAAAATTCCGCCCGTCGACAGTCAAAGGACGTCCGGGTGCCATCGTCTATTTTGTAACCCACCGCCGTATCGTCAGACAAATCACGACTGAATACAAAGTCTTTCCATGGGAATGGGACGAAAAACGTTCCTGCCCAGCGGCCATGCCAGACAAAGAGCGGGCAGGCGTCATCCAAATGATTACCGGAAAACTGGACGAAGATTTGAAAAGGCTGAACGAAATCATAGCAAACTTCGACCGCCTGCAATCCGACTATTCGCCCGGCGACATCATCACGGAGTTCCGGCGCAGCGGAAAAAGAAAGAATCTTTTCGTGTTCATGGAAAGCACCATCGGACGTCTCATGAAACTGAACCGTATCGGCACTGCCAAGAACTATCGCGCCGCGCTCAACAGCTTCAAACGATTCCGAAACCACGAGGACATCCCCCTGGAAGCCATAGACCAAATGACGATGGAGGATTATCAGGCCTATCTGGAATCCACCGGACTCACCCCCAACTCCATATCCTTTCACATGCGCATCCTCCGGGCTGTCTACAACCGGGCTGTCAGGCAGGGGCTGGCAAAAGACCGCACTCCTTTCCACACCGTATTCACCGGAACGGAAAAGACACTCAAACGAGCCATTTCAATCCACGAGATCAAGCGGATCAAGCATCTTGACCTCAGCCTCAAGCCACACCTCGAATTTGCCCGCGACACGTTCCTGTTTCTCTTCTTTTGCCGGGGAATGTCATTCATAGATGCCGCTTTCCTAAAAAAGACAGACATCCGAAACGGCATACTGACCTATCGCCGCCACAAGACGAGCCAAATGCTCCACATCAAAACCATAAAGCCCATCAAAGAACTGATCGACCGCTACTCAAGACCTGATTCCCCCTACCTGCTTCCTATCCTGACTCATCCCGGAAGAAATGAGCGCCGACAATACGAAACCGCCTTACGCCGCATAAACAATGCGCTGAAAACCATAGCTCTTATGGTAAAACTTCAGGTTCCGCTCACGACATATGTCAGCCGCCACACTTGGGCCACCATTGCCAAGTCGAAAAATGTGCCTGTCCACGTCATTTCGGATGCACTCGGACATGACTCCATGGCCACCACAGAGATATACCTTGCATCCATTGACCCCGCCACGATAGACCGGGCGAACGAATTGATAATTAAAGACCTTTAAATGCAACCCTTCTGCAAAAAAACATCCGTTTCCTTGTAAGAAACGGAT
>CALUNJ010000074.1 GCA_944321975.1 uncultured Paraprevotella sp. | reverse complement strand
CCGATGAGGATGAACGGGATGCTCAGGATCTGCCCCATGTTGATAAGCATGGAAGCCTCCCAGGCTTCCTGCACTTCCTTGGTGTATTCGATGAAGAAGCGGGCCGTGAAGATGCTTGTCAGGCAGAAGCCGAAGTAGAAGCCCGTGCCCACCTTTTGCGGCCACTTGTGGTAGAGCACGTAGCCGGCGATGAGGAACAGAAAATAGCAGATAGCCTCGTAGAGTTGGCCCGGATGGCGCGGCAGCATGTCCACCCGCTCGAAGATGAAGGCCCAGGGCACGTCGGTGGGCTTGCCGATGATTTCCGAGTTCATCAGGTTGCCTAAGCGGATGAACATGGCGCTGGCGGGCGTGGCGATGGCCACGTTGTCCAGCACGCGCATGATGTTCACCTTCGTCTTGCGCACGTAGAGCCACAGGGCAAGCATCAGCCCGATGGTGCCCCCGTGGCTGGCCAGTCCGGCATAGCCCGTGAACACCCATCCGTTTGCCGTCTGCCGGAAGGGCAGAATCATTTCCAGCGGGTGGGCGAGGAAGTAGCCCGGCTCATAGAACAGGCAGTGGCCCAGGCGCGCCCCCACCAGGATGCCCACGAAGCAGTAGAAGAACAGCGGGTCGAAGAGCTTGTCGGGGATGCGCTGTTGCTTGTAGAGCCGCCCGACCAGCACATAGGCGGCCAGCAGGGCGAAGCACCAGCACAGCGAATACCAGCGCACGCCGAAGCTGCCGATGTGGAAGGCGAACAAGTCCGGGTTCCACAGGATGTATTGCAGTTGCGTCACCATGGCTTACACGTTGAAACGGAAATGCATGATGTCGCCATCCTGCACCACGTAGTCCTTTCCTTCCAAGCCCATCTTTCCGGCTTCGCGCACGGCGGCTTCGGAGCCATACTTGATGTAGTCCTCATATTTGATGACTTCCGCGCGGATGAATCCTTTTTCGAAATCCGTGTGGATCACGCCCGCGCATTGAGGGGCCTTCCACCCCTTGCGGAACGTCCAGGCCTTCACCTCCATCTCGCCCGCCGTGATGAAGGTCTGCAGGTTGAGCAGGTGATAGATGGCCTTGATGAGGCGGTCGCAGCCCGATTCGTTCAGTCCCATGTCCTGCAGGAACATTTGCTTTTCCTCGTAGCTTTCCAGTTCGGCGATGTCGGCTTCCGTCTGGGCCGAGATGATGAGCAGTTCGGCATTTTCGTCCTTGATGGCTTCGCGCACGGCGTCCACGTAGCGGTTGCCTTCCGCAGCCGAAGCGTCGTCCACGTTGCACACATAAAGCACCGGTTTGGCGGTGAGCAGGAACAAGTTTCGGGCGGCATGTTGTTCCTCCTCGGTTTCGAAAGAGACGGTGCGGGCGGACTTGCCTTGTTCGAGTGCGGCTTTATATTGGGTGAGTACCTCATATTCCGTCTTGGCCTGCTTGTCGCCTCCCACCTTGGCTACTTTTTCCACGCGCTTCAGTCGGCTTTCCACCGTTTCCAGGTCCTTCAGCTGGAGTTCCGTGTCGATGATTTCCTTGTCGCGCACGGGATCCACCGACCCGTCGACATGCACGATGTTCGGGTTGTCGAAACAACGCAGCACGTGGATGATGGCGTCCGTCCCGCGGATGTTGCCCAGGAACTGGTTGCCCAGCCCTTCTCCCTTGCTGGCACCTTTGACGAGTCCGGCGATATCCACGATGTCACAGGTGGCGGGCACGATGCGTTCCGGATGCACCAGTTCGGCCAGCCGGTTCAGCCTTTCGTCCGGTACGGTGATTTGCCCCAACTGTGCGTCGATGGTGCAGAAAGGAAAGTTGGCTGCCTGCGCCTTCGCGCTTGACAGACAGTTGAAAAGGGTGCTCTTGCCCACGTTGGGCAGCCCCACGATGCCTGCTTTCAATGACATAGTATTTTCTGTTTTTATGCTATTAAAGTGCAAAATTAAGAATAAATCCGTTAAGTTGGCTATAACCGGCTCATATAAAGCGCAACAATCGCAAGTTTTTTGCTCTCAGGCTTTAGGGTTTGGGAGAGGGGGCATCGGGGAGGTTTCGAATCCACCTGAACAAGAAAAAGGCAGTGGGAGCAGAAAGTTGGCGGGAACTGTTTCCCGTTTCCTCATCAAGGGGGAGCGTACTCCTTATTTTTTTACATGCGGCAGACCTTCGCATCCTTTTTTCCCTTCCGTAAGCTCCATTTCCCAAGTCTATACGATCCTGTTTTGGAGGAAAATATTATCTTGTTGATAATCATTAAACTAAAACATCTCTTGAGGCATGCTGGTTTTTCTCAAGCGATTCACATTTTTTAGACTTGGGAAAAAAATGTGAATCTCAAGAGAGAAATTTGCATGCCTCTTGAGTGCGATATTGTCCCGTTCCGTCGCGCTGTCTTTTCCCTCACAAGGCGGTGAAAACCCTTTCCGCTTCACCGCCGCAAATTTTCAGACGATTCCCACTGGATTCCTGCGTTCTATAAAGTAGGTGTGCCAAGATAGAAAAGAAGCTGGTTCCTCTGGGGATTGCACTGTTTCTGGTGTAAACCCACAAAAAACAGGTCTTATTTTCTTATAATCTGTCCCGTCTTTCCTCTTGCTTTGTCGGTTTTGATTGCATGCCGTAATTTTAAATTTTTAAAAAAGCTAAGTGGCATGAAGTTGATAGGCATTCGCCGTGACCCTCGTTATTCTCCACGTTCGGTGGAGCGGGATGCGGCGATATTAGAGGCTGTGGCTTTACGTTTGACTGAGGTTGGCGCGTTTCAAGTGGATCTGGTGTCCGAAAGCGAGTTCGGGGAGGAATGTTTGCCCCAAGTGGACGGCGTATTTACCATGGCCCGTAGTCCCCGTGTGTTGTCGGTGCTCGCTGCCGCCGAATCCCGGGGTGTGCCGGTTTGGAACAGTGCGCGTGGAGTGCAGGGGCTTTCCCGCCGTGGTGTGAACGATATGGGCCGCAAGTTGGGCGTGTCTGTGCCTCCGTCTGTGGCTGTTTCGGGAAACGGGGGCGTGCCGGTGGGACACATGGCTTATCCTTGCTGGCTGAAGCGGGACGACGCATGCGCCCAACAATCCGATGACATCCATTTTGTGACAAATGATGCGGAATGGCGTGCGGCGGTGGAGGATTTCACGCGGCGCGGCATTCGCGAATATGTGGCAGAGAAACACCTGAAAGGTGATGTGCTGAAATTCTACGGCGTGGCCGGCACAGGCTTTTTTTTCTGTTATTATCCGACGGACGAGCATGGATTTAGCAAGTTCGGCCTGGAACATATCAATGGGGCAGCCAAAGGATTTCTCTTTGACCGGGCTGAATTGAAAAGGCAGGCCGACCGATTGGGAAGCGCGCTTTCTGTCCCCATCTATGGCGGGGATGCCATCGTGGGGGCCGGCGGGCTGTGCAGCATCATCGACTTCAACGACTGGCCCAGTTATTCCGCGTGCCGCGATGGGGCGGCCACGGCGATTGCCGGGCTCATCCGTGCCCGGTATGCTTTGTGAAAGACTGTAATGAGGATGTTAAAGATATGACTACGAGCAACAATCAACTGCAAGCCACTTTCAAGTCGCAGGACACGGAGGAGTGGCTTGACATTCATTTCACCCGTCCGCTGGGCTGGCTGTGGGCGCGTCTTTTCAACCATTTCGGGGTGCATCCCAACGTGGTGACCATTTTGTCCATTATCTTGGGGGCGGCAGCCGGAGTGATGTTTTATTATCCGGATTATGTGCACACCGTGGCAGGCATTTTGCTGCTGGTGTGGGCCAATCTTTATGACAGTGCCGACGGCCAATTGGCGAGAATGAGTGGGAAAAAGACGCTTTGGGGGCGCATCCTCGACGGGTTTGCGGGGGATGTGTGGTTCGCTTTTATTTATGTGGCGATTTGTTTGCGGCTGACGGGCGAGGAAATGCCATGGGGAGGCGTTTGGGGCGCATGGATTTGGCTCCTGGCCGCCGTGGCCGGTCTGGTTTGCCATGTGAAACAAGCCCAGTTGGCAGACTATTATCGCAATATTCATCTGTTTTTCCTGAAAGGGAAGGAAGGAAGCGAATTGGACACGTCCGTCAAGCAGCGGGCCAATTTCAAGGCCACGCCTTGGAAAGGCAACTGGGCATGGAAAGTCTTCTTGTATTCTTATGGCAATTACACCTTGTCACAGGAACGTATGAGTCCTTGTTTTCAAAAGTTTTTTGCCGATGTGAAGGTTCGTTTTGGCGAACAGGTCCCAATGAAGTTGCGGGAAGATTTCAGGGCCGGAAGCCGCCCGTTGATGAAATACACGAATATCCTGACGTTCAACACACGCGCTATCGTGCTTTATCTCTCTCTCCTGGTCATGCAACCTTGGTTTTATTTTGTTTTTGAGATTGTTGTGCTGAGCCTTGTGTTTTTTTACATGCGGTCGCGGCATGAGGCTTTGTGCCGTGCGTTGGATGACAAACTGAATGAATATGACTGATTTCTCTGACATCAAAGTTTTTATATTCGATTATGGCGGCACGTTGGACACCGGCGCACGCCATTGGTCATACGTTTTGTGGGAAGGGTTCTGCGATGCCGGTGTGCCGGTGACCGAATCCCAATTCCGTGAAGCCTACGTCTATGCAGAACGGGCGTTGGCCCGTTCGCCCATCGTCTTGCCCGGCGACGATTTCCATGTGTTGTTGCGTAAAAAAGTGGATGTCGAAACAGAATATTTGAAGGCAGCCGGCGATTGGAAGGTGGACGAAGCCACACGGCGGGAGGCTGTGGCCCGCATTGCCGATTATGGTTATGGCTATGCGCGCCGGACGGTGGCGGAAAGCCGCCGGGTGCTGGAGGTGTTGGGGGCGAACTACCCTTTGGTGCTGGTGTCAAACTTTTATGGCAATATACAAACGATACTCCGTGATTTCCACCTGAATCTCTTTGAAAGTGTGATTGAGTCGGCCTTGGTGGGCGTGCGCAAACCGGATCCGGCCATCTACCGCATGGGGGTGGAAGCGGCAGGCGTGCAACCCGGAGAGGTCCTGGTGGTGGGAGACTCATACGGGAAAGACATTGTGCCTGCCAAAGCCATAGGTTGCCGCGCCGTGTGGATGAAAGGCGAGGAATGGGAACCGGTGGAAGTGGACGAGGCATTGCCCGACGCGGTCATCCCCGGACTTTCCGGTTTGCTGGAACTGCCCGGCCTGAAGCTGGCTTGAAATTCTTCAGGGCGGGAAGAGAGGTCAGAAGGTGACGCGGAACATGAAGCGAATGCCCCATTTCTGGGTGCCGGGCCGCAAGTAGTTCATGCGGTGGACGTATTCCACGTGGATCAGTTTGAAGATGTTGTGGATGCCGGCCACCAGTTCCACATAGGGGCGTTGGCGGTCCATCACCCGTGAATTGTAGCGGAATGTGCCGTCGGACTGGAAGTTGCCGGGGAAGTAGAACAATTCCCCATCGTTTGCGTTTTCCGCGAGGAAGGGATTGTTCTTGTCCGTCAGCGTCCCCCAAAGCACGTTGCATCCGATGTATTCCCGCCATTTAAGCCGCCGGATGAGGGGAATGCGGTTCAGGATTTTCCCGTTCAAGTCCCACGAGAACATCAGCGAGGCATAACGGTCGTTGAGGAATTCCATGTTGTCGATGAGGTTGAAGGTGTAGTCCTCCATGATGTACGACAAGTTGGCGGGTGGCATGATGAGGAGCGGGTAGGGCACTTTGTTCCATTGGATGCCGCCTTTGAGCATGACATCCATCTTTCCCCACGAACGAAGCCAGAACCGTTTGTAGATGGAGGCTTCGGTGAGGTTGTAGTTGTAGTCGCCTCCCATCAGGCCTTTGATGCCCACGGTGTGGTTCAGGCTGTAAATGGGCGAGTCGAGGTTGGTGGAGAGGCGCCGTTGCTTGGTGTTGATCCAAGTGGCGCCCGGTTGGAACTTGATGCCGAACCCGAATTCGGCAGTTTCGATATAGGGGATGTAGTTCGCCGGGTCGGTCGAAGGCCCGCCTTGTCCGTCCAAGGGCTGGTAGAAGAGCGCGCCCGTGGGACGGTCTTTCTCGCGCTTCATCTGGAAGTTGACCCGTAACCCGTTTTCCCATTCTTTGTCGTAGAGCAGGTTGTAGCGTTCATAATACATCATGTGGTCTACCGTGGTCCATTTGAACGAAATGAACACATTGTCTTTGTCGGTGGGCACGAAGCGGTCGCTGGGCGACATGATGTCATTGGCATACGAGAAGGTAAGGTTGTTCACCGGGAATTCCCGCGGCAGATAATCTTTTTTGTTGAACGAATAAGTCACTTCGCCCATTCCTTTCCATTTCGCATCGTCGAAGCCATAAGCCACATAGCCTTTTCCGAACCAATGCGGATGGAGGTTGGCCGTGGTTTGCGCATTGGCTCGCAGTCGCAATCCTTCCACGAAATTGTGGGTAATGGTCGTATTCACAGGGCCGATATCCACCAGGCTGGGCTTTTTCGGATCGGCCGTCGTCTCCACGAAATTCTCAATGAATGCTTTTGCCACGAACAGCACGACATTGAATCCCTTGATGTTCTCCAGCTTGTGGATGAACTGGTCTATTTGGCTTTCCGACTTCGTGAGTGTGTCCGTGCGGTGTTGCGCCCAGAAGTCGTCGTCGCGCATCATGGCGCTGGCCTCTGTGCGCTTCTCGCCTTTGAACTTGAAAGCCTTTTCCGGGATTTCCGCGAAATTGTAGTTGGCGTAGTGCGTGTTCCGCTCCAATTGGAACTTTTGGATAAATTTGGCGATGGACAGTTGCACGATCATCTGGTCTGTCACCAGCACGTGTTCGCCCGTGGCGGGCAGGTCTTCATATTCTTGGATGATGCTCATCTCATCCACGAAATTCACGTCCGAGCGCGACGGGATGCCCATTTCCACCCGTTTCACACGCCAGCTCGAGTCGGCCAACACGTACAGGCTGCCCGAGAAACCGAAATCTTGCGGGTTGTTGGGCGTGAAGTCGAGCTGATAGCATTTGTCTTTCCCCACATAGAGCGTGTCGATGATGAAGTAGCGGTAGAAACGGATGGCAGATGTCGAGGAGATGGGGCTGATGAACGGATATTGCAACAGTCTCACTTCGTCATCGTAGATGTCCACGTCCGTGAAACAGTCCTTGATGATGTTGTCCACGATGTCGCCCGTGTTGAACAAATCGTTGAGCCCGTCCGAGCGCTCTCCCGTTATGATGTCTTTTTCCGCTTTCGGGCTTTTCCGGTAGATTTTCCGCGTCACGGTTTCATTGACCGACAGGGGAAGAATGAGTTTTCCGGTTTCGGGATGCACTTCCACATGGTCTTTCAGGAAGGGCATCCGTTTGAATTTCCCTTCTTCAAACACTTTGGGAGTCACTTCGTTCAGCGAGAAGGTCAGTTTCTGATACTTGTCATAACTGAAGAAATCATTCTGATGCAGGTCGGTGCGCTCTTTTGCCGCGATGACTTTTCGCATCATCTCCACTGCGGGATTGTTTTTCCGGCTGTATCGTTTCCTTTTTTTCTTGACTTCCACTTCCTTCAACATTTTGGAGTCTGCCGACAGTTTGACGTTCAGGGTGCGTGAAGTCGTGATGTCGAAGGTTTGCGACTTATATCCCATCATGGAAAACACGAGTTTGCCCTTGCGGGTCGCGATCCGGTAGTTTCCGTCAATGTCGGTGGGGCTTCCGGTGCTTTTCTGCCCTTCGTAGTAGACATTCACGAAAGGCAGCGGGTCGCCCGTTTCCGCGTCGGTCACTTTTCCGTGGACGTTTTGAGCCTGTAAGCCCATTACGCCTGCCGCCATCCATATCCAAAGGAAGAGGCAGATTTTCCCCTTGTTTGTGTATAGAATATTCCTAATACCTTTCATTCTTCTTTTGTGTCTCAAGGCCTTTCTTCCGAGAGGAAGGCTTCTGCTTTTGCGATGTCAGCCGCATGGTCTACGTCCAGGATCTTGGAGAAAGCGCAGGCTTTTAGCCGGAATCCGTCTGCAATCAGTCCTCGCTGGAAGTCCCGCATGCGGGTTTGTCCGTGGCGGATGCAGCGGTCCAGCGTGGACAAGGTGCGGGGATGGAGGCAATAGATGCCGCCGGAAATGTAGCGGTCTCCCTTGTCGGTGTCATGGAATCCTGTGATGCGCAGGTTTTCGTCTGTGGCCACATATAATGGTTTCTCGTCGTCCACGTAATCGGTCACGGCCATCAGCCCGTCTTCGCCGCCCTCCCTGAATTGGCGTATGTAGTCGGCAAATTCTTCTTCGCGGAAGATGGTGTCCACCGTGGTCAGGCAGAAGGGTGCTCCGGCCAGGAAGGGGGACAGTTCGTGGAAACTTTGCATGGATCCTGCGGTGGTTTTTTCCACGACACGGATGAAGTTTCCGCCAGTTTCCTGGGCCATTCGCCGCACGAATTCTCTGGTTTCGGGATGGATCGTGTTTACGATGATGTCGATTTCTTCAGCTCCATTGTCTTTGAAAATCCGGACGAGGCGCGCGATCATGGCTTCTCCGTGGAGTTCCACCAAGGGTTTGGGATGTTTCACACCTTCTTCCGCCAGCCTGCTGCCTTCGCCTGCTGCAATGACTGCAAATTTCATAAAAACAATCCTCCTTCTTTCATTGTGGCTTTTTCTCGCTTTATCCGGGCACAAAAGTAGGAAGTATTTTTATTCTTCAGAGGCTGAAAAGGACTTATGAGCCATTTTATCGGTTCTACTGACCACTGCGGTTTTCTTTTTAACATCCCTATAACATTTGTGTACAGATCTTGCATCTGTGGCCGTTTTGTCCGTGGATATGGCGTTTTGTGCCAGGTTTTCTGTTTCTTTTTGCCGGATAGTTTGCAGGTTCCACTTTTTTTTGCGAATATTGCATTGGTTTGAATTTAAGGGAAAAGGTAGAAGCATTCATTTGGGGAAACAAACATGACATCGCCGACATTGAAAGAAAGGGTGCAAGCCACGATGAAATCAGAGGACACGGAAGGGGCGTTTGAGCTTTATGTAACCCGCACGCCGGGCTATTTGTGGGCCTTGTTGTTCAAGTGGCTTCATGTGCATCCCATTGCGGTCACTTTGCTTTCCATTGTCATTGGGGCTGCCGCCGGTTTTTTCTTTTATTGGGACGATTTGTACATGAACCTCATCGGGATGTTTTTGCTGGTATGGGCCAATTGGTATGATTGCGCCGACGGGCAACTGGCCCGCATGACCGGGCAGAAGACGTTGATCGGGCGGATCTTGGACGGTTTTGCCGGCGACGTGTGGTTCTTTTCCATTTATTTTTTCCTTTGCTTGCGGCTGACGGGCGAGATGGCTCCCTGGGGCAGGCCCTGGGGCATATGGATCTGGTTGGTTTCGGCCTATTCCGGCTTTTATTGCCATGCCCGGCAGTGTGCCCTGGCCGATTACTATCGCAACATTCATTTGTTTTTCCTGAAGGGGAAGGCGGGCAGCGAGCTGGACACCTATGCCCAGCAACGCGCCTTGATGCGTTCGTTGCCTTGGAGCCGCAAGGAGTGGTTCCATAAAATCTATCTTTATTTTTACGGGAACTACACGCGCGGGCAGGAGCGGATGACCCCGAAGTTCCAGGCTTTTTATGCCACGGTGCTTTCCCGTTTTCCCGATGGTGTGCCGCAGGCATTGAGGGAGCGTTTCCGGGCGGCCAGCCTTCCGCTGATGAAATATGCCAATATTCTCACGTTCGATACCCGGGTGGGCGTTTTGTTCCTTTCGTTGCTGGTGGGGGTGCCTTGGATCTATCTTCTTTTCGAGATCACCGTGCTCGAGGCTTTGCGCCATTACACCTGCCATGTGCACGAGAAATTCTGCGAGGGGTTTGCAAAAGAGTTGGAAGTATGACGAGACGTAAGGTTATCGCGTTGCTGCTGGCTGGCGGGCGGGGGTGCCGCATACACAGTGAACGTCCCAAACAGTTCATGGAAGTGGCGGGCATGCCGGTCATCGCTTATGCCATGCGCACGTTCCAGCAGCATGCGTCTGTGGATGCCGTGTATGTGGTGTGTGCCGCTGAATGGGAGCATTTTGTGCGAGAGACGGCCCGGGCAGCGGGGGTGGACAAGTTTGCGGGCACTTTTCCGGCTGGCGCCACGAGTTTGCAGTCGCTGCGCCACGGGGTGGAAGGTTTGCGCGCCATTTACGGGCGGAGCAACCCGGTCGTGCTGACCCACGAGGCTGTGCGTCCTCTGTTGTCGGCGGAAATGGTTTCCCGGAATCTCCACACCTGTTCGGTCTACGGGAATGCCATCACCGCCGTGCAGAGCAACGAGGCCTACATGATGAGCGACGACGGGGTGTCGTCGCGGGACTGTTTCCCGCGTGAACGTCTCTACCGGGCACAGACTCCCCAGACGTTCGGCCTGGACACCCTGATGGAGGCTTTCCGGCAGGGAGACCTCCTCGGGGTGAGGCATTCCCAGTCGTTGTACACGTTCATTTCGACGGTTCTTCCCGGATATGCACTATATATCGCTCCGGGGAGCGAGTCGAATTTCAAGCTGACTTTTCCGGAAGATTTCGACACGTTCGCGGCTATTCTGGCCTATCGTGCCCGGCGGTAGGTTTCCTTTTCTCCGGGAGATACCCGTGGGCGGCGCGCCACACGTAGTGCCACATTTTGAACAGAGGGCTCCATGCCGCTTCGCTTGGATAGTCGCCAAGGAACATGGCGTTGCGCCGCACTTTGCGGAGGAAGCGCGCGGAGGGAGTCTCGCCGGCCTGGCGCCGGATGCGCCGGTCGTGTTGCCCGAAGTTGCCGGCCAGCATGATTTCATGCAGCAGCCGTTTGCCCCGTCCGGGCGAGGGTGGGAGCAGCAGGCGGTCGGCGGGCAGGCCGAACACTTCCTGCATCACATACATCACCGCCGAGGCGAAGCGTTTCAGGCGGAGGCGCCCCAGCACCTTTACGGCTTCGGCACGTGCCTTTTCGTCACAGGGCTGGAGCAGCACGAAGTAGTAATCCATCAGTTGGCGCAACCCTATGCCTTCGTCGAAAAGATGGCGGTAGATGTGGATGAGCAGGTAGATGCGGTTCATTTCCAAGGTGGGGGCGGGGATTTCGCCCACCCCTTCGGGCAGTTCCACCCGATGGAGCAGGCTGAGTTTTTTCCATTCCCTGAAATAGCGTTGCAACCTGCGGTTGACAGGCCATTCGTTCATCCATGACGGAGTGAAATGCAGTTCGATTTCCGCGTCTTTCAGCACATGGAAATCCACGTGGTGGTAGAGCACCTCGGCTCCGGGGTTATATTTCCGGGCATATCGGGTCAGCGTTTTGCGCCCGGCATCCACCCACAGGTCGATGTCGCCCGGTGTCCGGTGGAGCGGACGGGGATACAACGTCGCGTTGCCCTGTCCTTTGAGCAACACGTTGCCCATGCCTTCCCTTTTAAACTTGTCGCAGACCATCACGGCCAGCCGGTTCATCTGCCGGTTGCGTTTCTCTATGTGCTGCACCAGGCTGATCCACGGCATCAGCAAGTCTGTCGGAGGCTTTTCCGAGGGAGGGAGCAGTTCCACGCCGTCGAGCACGATGGCGGCCACTGCCTGTTTGCAGGCCATGTCGTAGACTTCTTTCCACTCTTCTTTACTGATTCTCACCCGGCAGTCGGGCGAAGTGAAGAGAGCCAGCCGGATCAGTTTGAAGAAGGTTTCTTCTGCCGCCGTGAAATGTATGTTTTCTTTATTCATCTCGTGTTGCTTTTTGAGGGAGACAGTTTTGTTTTTGCTTTACAAAGGTAACATTTTTCTTCCGGATTTCCTTGTCTGAGGATAGTGTTTTGTACAAAGTGTTGGGAATGAGATTTTTGATGTCTCGTTTTGATTGCCGGGAAGTCCTGTTCCGGGGGGCTTGTTCCGGCCTCAAGAGGAACGGAATTTTCTCTCTTGAGGAAAATCGACGGGTCGCTTGAGAAAAGAATGTGAATCGCCTGAGAGAATTTTCGCGCGTCCTCCATCTTTCCCCGAAGGTCCTTTGGGGGAGAGGCACAATGGGCGTTTATGTAAGCTAAAACACTTTAAATGATTCGGATTTTTCCAGTTAAAACGATTATTTTTGCATCCGGATATTATTAACGAAAGATTAAAAGGAGTATGAAGAAACTACAGGCAATGGGAGCTGCGGTTTGTGCAGCCCTTTTTTTGGGCAGCTGCGGAAGTGGAAAAACGGCGTTGAAGCCCGAAGCGCTGAACGGGGATTGGAACATCACGACGGTGAACGGCCGGCCGGCCACGGCCGAGAAACAGCCTTTCATCGGGTTGGACATCCAGGAGAAACGGCTCTACGGCTGTGCGGGATGCAACCGCATCATGGGTTCTTTCGAGGCGGAAAAACCGGGCGAGCTGTCGTTCGGACAGGTGGGTTCCACGCGGATGTTGTGCCAGGACATGACGACGGAACAGGCGGTGTTGGAGGCCCTGCACAAGGTGGACGGCTATGAGGGAACGGAAAAGGAACTGACGCTGACCGACGCCGACGGGAAAGCATTGCTCACGCTGGCCAAACGTCCGGCGGCCGAATTGGCTTCCTTGGCCGGGAAGTGGAACATCGCGGCGGTCTACGGACAAGCCGTGGACGAGATAGAAAAGGAAGTGGAGAAAACCCCGTTCCTGGAATTTGACGTGGAGGGGAAGAAAGTGCATGGCAACGCCGGATGCAACATCGTGAACGGCGGATTCTCCCAGGAAGAAGGCCGGCCCGCTTCCCTGAAGTTCGGGCAGATGATTTCCACCATGATGGCCGGCCCGGGCATGCAAGTGGAACGGCAAGTGCTGGA
>CALUNJ010000073.1 GCA_944321975.1 uncultured Paraprevotella sp. | reverse complement strand
GCGGCGTGGCGGCGTTGTCCAGCCCCAGCATGTTGGCCGAGATGTTCATGAAGATGTTGCCGATGACGGGATGGTTCCTCGGGATGTCGGGAAACAACTTGCAGAACAGCGGGCTGAGTCCCCGAGCCAGCAGGTTGACCAGTCCGCCCCGTTCGCCGATTTTCATGATGCCCATCCACAGCGACAGCACGCCTGTCAGCCCCAGGGAAATCTCGAAGGCGTTCTTGGCCGAGTCGAAAGTGGAGTCCATGATGGCCGGGAACGCGCTGGCGTCGCCCGCGAAGAGCAGCTTGCCCGCCGCGATGAGGAACGCGATGCCGAAGAAGGCCACCCAGATATAGTTTAAGACCATAACGTTTTCGTGTGAGTGCGATGCGGCAAAGTTACACAAAAAATGGGATGCGTGGCCGTTTTGTGCGGAAAAGATAGTATCTTTGTCCCACGATGGAAGAAGGATTTGACATACACCGTCCCCAACCCTCGGCCACTGAGCGCGAGTTTGAGAATGCCTTGCGGCCCTTACGGTTCGGGGATTTCAGCGGGCAGAAGAAAGTGGTGGACAACCTGCACGTGTTCGTCGAGGCGGCCAAATACCGTGGCGAACCGCTCGACCACACTCTGTTGCACGGTCCTCCAGGATTGGGAAAGACCACCTTGAGCAACATCATCGCCAACGAACTGGGTGTGGGCTTCAAGGTTACCTCTGGCCCTGTGCTCGACAAACCCGGCGACCTGGCGGGCATCCTGACGTCGCTGGAGCCGAATGACGTGTTGTTCATCGACGAGATCCATCGCCTCAGCCCCGTGGTGGAGGAATATCTCTATTCCGCCATGGAGGACTACCGCATCGACATCATGATTGACAAAGGCCCGTCGGCGCGGAGCATCCAGATAGACTTGAACCCTTTCACGCTCGTGGGGGCCACCACGCGCAGCGGGCTGCTCACCGCGCCGCTCCGCGCGCGTTTCGGCATCAACCTGCACTTGGAATACTACGACGCCGAAGTGCTTTCGCGCATCGTGGAGCGTTCGGCGCGCATCCTTGCCGTGCCCATCGAGCGCGAGGCGGCCCTGGAGATTGCCGGCCGCAGCCGTGGCACGCCGCGCATTGCCAACGCCCTCCTGCGCCGGGTGCGCGACTTTGCCCAGGTGCGCGGTTCGGGACGTGTGGACATGTCCATCGCCCGCTATGCCCTGGAGTCATTGAACATTGACCGCTACGGGCTGGACGAGATCGACAACAAAATCCTGCTCACCATCATCGACAAGTTCAAGGGTGGCCCGGTGGGCATCACGACCATTGCCACGGCCATCGGCGAGGATGCCGGCACTGTGGAGGAGGTCTACGAGCCGTTCCTCATCAAGGAGGGGTTCATCAAGCGCACGCCCCGCGGGCGCGAGGTGACCGATCTGGCCTACAAACATCTGGGGCGCAACCGCTATGCGGCGGACTGGCAGGGCCGTTTGTTTGACGATTAAGAAAGGGAGAGACACACACATGATTAGCTATCAGACGGAAGGCGTGAAAATGCCGGATTTCAAGAAGCGCGAGAACACGGCATGGGTGAAGGCCGTGGCGGCGGGGTACGGGAAGAAGGTGGGCGAGATTGCCTACATTTTCGTGGATGATGAGAAAATCCTCGAAGTGAACCGCCAATACCTGCAACACGACTATTATACGGACATCATCACCTTCGACTACACCGAAGGGGACATCATTTCCGGCGACCTCTTTATCAGTCTCGACACCGTGCGGACGAATGCCGGACAGGTGGGGGCTTCTTACGACCGTGAGTTGCACCGCGTCATGATTCACGGCATCCTTCATCTTTGCGGCATCAACGACAAGGGACCCGGCGAGCGCGAGATCATGGAAGCCGCCGAGGACAAGGCTTTGGCCATGCATCCTTCGTTGGGGGAGGAGTGAGGCCTGGCATTGTAAGATTCCCTGGCCATTTCCGGATTCCGCCGCAGGTTCTTTTTCCCGGGGGCTTCGGTCTTGGGCTTTTGGGGGAGCGGTAGAAAGGTGGGGGCTGTTTTTCCGCTTCTCCGCCAAGGGGGGAGTGTGCTCCGGTTCCATTTTGTCCTATTTTTGAGGGTGAGGTTTATTTTACTGATAATCAGAAATGTAAATATTATCTTGAAAGGCGTGGGTTTTTCTCAAGCGATTCACATTTTTTTCTCAGGCGATTCGTCGGTTTTTCTCAAGCGGGAAATTTGCGTTTCTCTTGAGAGCGATTTTGTCCTATCCCGACATGCTGTCTTTTACCAACTGCCGGAACACAGGGGCTTCTATCCGGTTGAACCCCACTTTGTCAAATACGCGGTCAAGAATCAGGCCCGCGCCGTTTATCGAGATATTTGTGATACAGGAAAGCATCTGTTCCGCACTTGACAGCTCCGCCTCGCATTGGCGCCGTTCCTCGCCGAGCAAATCCAAACGGGGATGCCGCCGTTCCTGCTTCTTAGTCTATCCACTCACGGCTCCAGGAAATGAACGTGTCTATTTCTTCTGGTTTCTTGGCTATGCCGATTGTGCAAGCTCTTTCATCTTGCCGCCAATCTTTTCAGCGAAAACTATGCCGCCGCTCCCTGATGGGTGTTTCTTCTTTCGTATGAACATATTTTGAACCGTGTCACCCATTTTAGGGTGACACAAGGTTACAAAATACTATTTATCAATACATTGCAGGGTCGTCATTTTTTGAGTGGCGAAGTCAGGAGAAAACTCAGTCTCGTTTATTTCCAAAAAAAGTGTTATATATAAGAAGTTATCTATCTTTTTTTCCTACTTTTGCTGCAAAATTTTAGAAAAGGACAAAGCATGCAGAAAAATTTGGTGATCGTGGAGTCTCCCGCCAAGGCCAAGACCATCGAGAAATTCCTGGGATCGGACTACAGAGTGTTGTCGAGTTACGGACACATCCGCGACTTGAAGAAGAAAGAATTCAGCATCGACACAAGCAGTTTCGCCCCCCAATATGAAATCCCTGCGGAAAAAACAAAATTAGTGAACGAACTGAAGGCGGAAGCCCGGAACGCGGAAACCGTGTGGCTGGCTTCCGATGAGGACCGCGAGGGAGAAGCCATCTCATGGCACCTCTATGAAGTGTTGGGACTCACCCCGGAACACACACGGCGCATCGTGTTCCACGAAATCACCAAACCGGCCATCTTACAAGCCATCCAGCATCCGCGCGACATAGACCTGAACCTGGTGAATGCACAACAGGCCCGGCGGGTACTCGACCGCATCGTGGGTTTCAAATTATCGCCCGTGCTGTGGCGCAAAGTGAAACCCGCCCTTTCGGCCGGACGCGTGCAAAGCGTGGCCGTGCGCCTCATCGTGGAACGCGAACGGGAGATCCAGCAGTTCAAAAGCGAAGAAAGCTACCGGGTCACCGGCTTGTTCACCCTTCCCGGCGAAAAAGGGAACAATGAAATCAAAGCGGAACTGAATCAGCGATTCAAGGACAAAGAAGAAGCCACGCGATTCCTGGAACACTGCAAAGACGCCACCTTCACGATCACCGACATCGCCACGCGCCCCCAAAAGCGCACACCGGCCGCCCCCTTCACCACCTCCACCCTGCAACAGGAAGCCGCCCACAAACTGGGCTTCACCGTGGCACAAACCATGATGGTGGCCCAAAGGCTTTATGAATCCGGACGCATCACCTACATGCGTACGGACTCCGTGAACCTTTCTTCGTTGTGCATCAATGCCAGTGCGGAGGTCGTGAAAAACCTGATGGGCGAACGCTATGCCAAAAGCCGTCAATACCACACCAAGTCAAAGGGAGCGCAAGAAGCACACGAAGCCATCCGCCCCACCTACATGGACCAGGCGGGAATCGAAGGCACCGCACAGGAACGCCGCCTATACGACCTGATATGGAAACGCACCATCGCCTCGCAGATGGCCGATGCCGAAATCGAAAAGACCACGGCCGTCATCGAAATCGGAGGACTGAAAGCCACCTTCGTGGCCACCGGCGAAGTGGTGAAATTCGACGGCTTCCTCAAAGTGTACAAGGAAAGTTTCGACGAAGACCAGGAAAACGAGCTCGAAAGCAACCTGCTCCCCCCCATGGCTGTCGGCCAAAAACTGGAACACAAAGAGATATTGGCCACACAGCGGTTCTCACAACATCCGCCGCGCTACAACGAAGCCAGCCTGGTGAAAAAGCTGGAAGAACTGGGCATCGGGCGCCCCTCCACCTATGCCCCCACGATCAGCACCATCCAGCAACGCGAATACGTGGCCAAAGGCGATAAAGCCGGCGTGGTAAAGAGCCTGCTGACCCTTTCGCTGAAAGACGGCACCATCAGCCAGCAGCACAAGAAAACCATCATCGGGGCGGAAAGAGGAAAACTCATCCCCACGGACGTAGGCACGGTGGTGAACGACTTCCTGCTCCAATATTTCCCCGAAATCATGGATTATAACTTCACGGCCGAAGTGGAAAAGAAATTCGACGACATCGCGGAAGGAAAAACCGAATGGAAGGCCATGATGAAGGACTTCTACGACGACTTCGAACCGGAAGTGGAAAAAACGCTCAACGCCAAATCAGAGCACAAAGTGGGCGAACGAATACTGGGCACCGACCCCCAAAGCGGCAAACCTGTATCGGTAAAAATAGGGCGGTTCGGCCCGGTGGTGCAAATCGGCACGGCTGACGACCCGGAAAAACCCCGCTTTGCCCAAATGAAAAAAGAGCAAAGCCTGGAAACCATCACCCTGGAAGAAGCCCTCGACTTGTTCAAACTCCCGCGCGAACTCGGCACCTTCGAAGGCACCAGCGTCACCGTCGGCGCAGGACGGTTCGGTCCTTACGTGCTGCACGACAAAAAATACGTCTCGCTCCCCAAGGGCTGCGACCCCATGACCCTTACACTGGAAGAAGCCGTCGGCCTCATTCTCGACAAACGACAGGCCGAAGTGGAACGCCACTTGCGGAAATTCGAGGAAGAACCGGAACTGGAAGTGCTCAAAGGACGATACGGCCCCTACATCGCTTACAAAGGCACCAACTACAAGCTCCCCAAGGCGTTCGCCGAACGCGCCGCGGAACTGACGCTGGAAGAATGCATGGCCATCGTCAAAGAGCAAGAAGACAAGCCCAAAACCTCCAGAAGAAGAACCTACAACACAAAAAAATGACGCGAATCATCCTCATCGGCTACATGGGAGCCGGAAAAACGACCGTGGGCAAGGCGCTCGCCCAAGACCTGCAACTGCCGTTCTATGACCTGGACTGGTACATTGAGGAACGTTTCCGCCACACCATCCCCCAGATCTTTGCCGAAAAAGGCGAAGACGGCTTCCGCAGAGTAGAACAAAACGTGTTGCACGAAGTGGCTGAATTTGAAGATGTCGTCATCTCCTGCGGAGGCGGAACCCCCTGCTTCTTCGACAACATGGATTACATGAACCGGCAAGCCATGACCGTATACCTGAAAGCCAGCCCGGACGTGCTCTTCCAACACCTGAAAATGGGAAAAACGGAACGCCCGCTACTGAAAGGCAAGACCGACGAAGAACTGAAAGCCTATATCCAGGCATCATTGGCTACACGCGAACCGTTCTACAGCCGGGCACGATACACACTGGATGTCTCCCTGCTGGACGACTACAAAAAAATACAGGACGCCGTCCGCTTACTCCGTGAATTATTAAACCTCTAAGATAACGCAATGAGAAAATGGCGCATTGAAGACTCCGAAGAACTCTACAACATCAACGGATGGGGAGTCAACTATTTCGGCATCAACGAAAAGGGCAACGTCTATGTAAGCCCTCGGAAAGACAGTGTGAAAGTCGACCTCAGGGAACTGATAGACGAACTGGCCGTCCGCGACGTGACGGCTCCCGTCCTGGTGCGCTTCCCCGACATATTGGACAACCGGATCGAAAAAACAAGCAACTGCTTTGAGAAAGCAGCCAAAGAATACAACTTCAAGGGAGAGAACTTCATCATCTACCCCATCAAGGTCAACCAGATACGCCCCGTGGTGGAAGAAGTGGTCAGCCACGGCAAAAAGTTCAACCTCGGTCTGGAAGCCGGGTCGAAGCCCGAACTGCACGCCGTGATAGCCGTCAACACAGACTCTTCGTCACCCATCATCTGCAACGGCTACAAAGACCGGAACTACATAGAACTGGCCCTGCTGGCACAAAAAATGGGCAAACGCATCTTCCTGGTCGTGGAAAAGCTAAACGAGCTGGACATCATTTATGAAGTGGCCCAGAAACTCAACGTCAGGCCCAACATCGGCATACGCATCAAGCTGGCTTCCTCCGGAAGCGGGAAATGGGAAGAAAGCGGCGGAGACGCCAGCAAATTCGGCCTGACCTCCAGCGAACTGCTCGAAGCCCTCGACATGCTCGAAGCACGCGGGCTGAAAGACTGCCTGAAACTCATCCACTTCCACATCGGCAGCCAGATTACCAAAATACGCCGCATACAAACCGCCCTGCGGGAAGCCTCGCAATTCTACATCCAACTCCATCACATGGGCTACAACGTGGAATTCGTGGACTGCGGCGGCGGACTGGGAGTAGACTACGACGGCACGCGCTCCAGCAACAGTGAAAGTTCCGTGAACTACTCCATCCAGGAATACGTGAACGATTGCATCTACACTTTCGTGGAAGCGGCCGAAAAGAACCATCTTCCACATCCCAACCTGATCACCGAAAGCGGCCGGTCGCTCTCTGCCCACCACTCCGTGCTCATCATGGAAGTGCTCGAAACCGCCTCGCTCCCACGCATGGACGAGAACTTCGAGCCATCGCCCGACGCACACCAGCTGGTGAAAGACATGTACGAGATCTGGGACAACCTCAACCCCCGCACGTTGCTGGAGGACTGGCACGACGCCCAGCAAATCCGGGAGGAATCACTCGACTTGTTCAGCCACGGCATCGTCGACCTGCGCACCCGCGCCGACATTGAAAGCATGTACTGGAGCGTGACGCGCGAAGTCAACATGCTGGCCCAAACCCAAAAGCACATTCCGGAAGAATTGCTCTCGCTGGACAAACTGCTGGCCGACAAATATTTCTGCAATTTCTCGCTTTTCCAAAGCCTGCCAGACTCGTGGGCCATAGACCAGCTTTTCCCCATCATGCCGATCCAGCGGCTGGACGAACGGCCCGACACCCACGCCACCTTGCAGGACATCACTTGCGACTCGGACGGGAAGATAGCCAACTTCGTGACCAACAGTTCCATCTCGCACAGCCTGCCGGTGCATACCCTCAAAAAAGGCGAGCCCTACTATCTGGCCGCCTTCCTCGTGGGGGCATACCAGGAAATCCTCGGCGACATGCACAACCTCTTCGGCGACACCAACGCCGTACACGTCTCCGTCGACGAAAAAGGGTACAGCATTGACCAGGTCATCGACGGCGAAACGGTGGCCGAAGTGCTGGAATACGTGCAATACGATCCCCGGAAACTGGCCCGGCGGCTGGAAATTTGGGTGTCCAAATCCATCCAAAGCGGCAAAATCTCGCTCGAAGAGGGCAAGGAGTTCCTCAGCAACTACCGATCGGGGCTTTACGGTTATACTTACTTAGAATAAATCCATCATCCTATGAAAGAGAAACTCACGGTTATCAAAGTGGGCGGAAAGATCGTGGAAGAAGAAACATCGCTCCACAAGCTGCTCCAGGCCTTTTCCGCCATAGAAGGGCACAAAGTCCTTGTCCACGGCGGAGGACGCTCGGCCACCCACATCGCCACGCGGCTGGGCATAGAAAGCCACATGGTGAACGGACGGCGCATCACGGATGACGCCATGCTGGAAGTGGTCACCATGGTGTATGGCGGACTGGTGAACAAGCATATCGTGGCCAGCCTGCAGGCAACCGGCATCAACGCCCTGGGACTGACGGGCGCGGACATGAACCTCATCCGGTCCCACAAACGCCCGGTGAAAGATGTGGACTACGGGTTCGTGGGCGACGTGGAAACCGTGGACGGAACAGCCTTGTCCACCCTCATCCGCGCCGGCGTGGTCCCGGTCATGGCACCGCTGACCCACGACGGGAAAGGGCAAATCCTGAACACCAACGCGGACACTATCGCTGGAGAAACCGCCAAGGCCCTGGCCGGAGACTTCGACGTGACGCTCATCTACTGCTTTGAGAAAAAAGGCGTGCTCCGCAATGCCGAAGACGACGACAGCGTGATCTCCCACCTCAACGAAACGGAATTCCGGCAATACGTGGCCGACGGCACCATACAAGGCGGCATGATCCCCAAATTGGAAAATGCATTCCAGGCCATCCATGCAGGCGTGAACAAGGTGGTCATCACCGTGGCCACGGCCATCGACGGCGCGTCGGGCACCATCATCGAGCGATAAAAAGATAAAGCGAGAAAAGACAAGAGAAAACGAAAATCTAAAAAAAAACAAAAAAAATGGCGGGTGGGTGCAACTTTCCAGGCACTCGCCCGTCATCCTTACAGAGAGAGATGAAGAAAATCAGTTTTCGGGACGATATATTGCCATTAAAAGACAAACTCTACCGGATGGCTCTCGGAATCACATTCGACACAGCCGAAGCGGAAGACATCGTCCAGGACACACTGATCAGAGTGTGGGGGAAACGCGAAGAATGGCCGGGCATAGACTCCATCGAAGCATATTGCACGACCATCTGTAGAAACCTCTCCATCGACAGGAGCCAAAAGAAAAGTGCACAGCACGTGCTATTGGACGAAAGCCTGCACGGGCATCCTGACGCCTCCACTCCCCACGAGAAACTGGCCGCCCGCGAAGGATGGGGGCTCCTGCAAAACCTGCTGCGGGAACTCCCCCCCGCACAACAGGCCATCATACACCTGAGAGAAATCGAAGGCAAAAGTTACAAGGAAATCGCCGAAACGCTGGGACTGAGCGAAGGACAAGTGAAAGCCAGCCTGTTCCACGCAAGGCAACAGATCAGAAAAAGGTACACCGAAATACAAGAATATGGACTATAAGTACATAGAACAGCTTGTGGAACGCTACTGGCAATGCCAGACCAGCGTGGAAGAAGAAGCCATCCTGAAGGCTTTCTTCAGCCAGGAACGTGTGCCAGAACACCTGCAGACTTACAAGGCATGGTTCGCCGGAGAAAAGCTGTGGCAGGACAGCAAGCCGGGTCCCGACTTCGACACCCGGATCATGGCCCGCATCGGCCATGAAGAGCACGTGGTGAAAGCCCGCCGCATGACATTGGCCAAACGCCTGATGCCATTCTACAAGGCGGCAGCCTCCGTGGCGATCATCCTCACCCTGGGCAATGCCGCGCAAAACTCTTTCCGTCATCCAGCAGACGAAGGAAACGGCTACAACTACGAAAGTTACCAGGACTCATACGACGACCCGGCCATGGCCTACGACCAAATGACCGACGCCCTCCAGATGGTGTCCCAAAGTCTGAGCGAGACACAGCGGCAAGACTCGCTGCTGCATCCCGCCCCGGGTGACCAACCAAACCAGAAACAATGAAACGCGGTCTTTGCTTATTGTGGATTGCATTCTCTTTCCATGTGGCATGGGGACAAGATTTCGCAGCGAAATTCATGGAACAATGCGCCGCAGAACAGGGAGAAAACCTGAGATGCCAGACCATCAGCCCCAAAATGATGGAAAAACTCGTCGAGGTCATGGCCTCCGAGAACAAGGAAAAAGACGAGGAAATACCGGCCTACCTGCTCTCGAAACTGAAAAGCGCGCGCATCGTCACCTCCACCGGACATGGGAAAAAACTCTTCCGGAAAGCGGAAGAACTCATGGAAAAGAACAAAAACAGATTCACCCCATGGGGAGAAGAGGATCCGGAGAGGACGAACCCCGTGTTCGTGCGCAAGCACGGCGACACGATTTGCGAACTGGTGATGCTGAGCCTGACGGCAGACAAGAAAAACTTCACCATCGTCAACTTTACGGGCGAAATGGACGAAGAGTTCATGCAAACCCTCTCGGCGGGGAAAATCCCCCGCGAATGAACGGAACATTTTTATGCTTTTTCTATATAAACAAGTTAGTGCTTAATAAAACGCTATGAAACTGTGAAGTTTCAATTCTCTCAAATTTTTTCATAACATACTAACGACGAAAAGGGCGGCCTGTGGAGGTGGCCCTTTTTCATTTTTGTGCAATTTTAGCATTCTACATTTGATTTGTCCGAAAGATTATGTTACCTTTGATTTGATATTTGTTTTTTTAACCCTAAGCATTTTATTATGATCAGACGAATCGTATTCACAGTGCTGGCCGTATGTACATGGGGCTTCATGCACGTACAAGCACAAAAAAACGAATCGTTCCGCCCCAAAGAAGTGTGGAACGACACGAAAGGCAACCCCATCAACGCGCATGGCGGGGGCATTCTCTACCACAAAGGCACTTACTACTGGTATGGGGAATACAAAGTCGGCAAGACCGTGCTCCCCTCCGACGCCACATGGGAACGCTACCGCACAGACGTGACCGGCGTGAGCTGTTATTCCAGCAAAGACTTGCTGAACTGGAAATTTGAGGGCATCGCCCTGAAAGCCATCAAAGACGACCCCGACAGCGACATCCACCCCACGCAGGTGCTCGAACGCCCCAAGGTCATCTACAACAAGAAAACCAAGAAATTCGTCATGTGGATGCACATCGACAGCCCCGACTACGGTAAGGCCGAAGCCGGAGTGGCCATTGCCGATTCGCCGACAGGGCCGTTCAAGTACTTGGACGGCTTCCGCCCCAACGGCCACATGAGCCGCGACCAGACCCTGTTTGTCGACGACGACGGCACCGCCTACCAATTCGCCTCCTCTGAAGAAAACCAGACCATGCACATCAACCGGCTGACGGACGACTACACCAAACCCGACGGCACCTTCGTGCGCCGCTTCGTCGGCATGGCGCGCGAGGCACCAGCCGTGTTCAAGCACAACGGAAAATACTACATGCTCTCCAGCGGATGCACGGGTTGGGACCCCAACCGCGCGGAACTGGCCGTGGCCGACTCCATCATGGGAGAATGGACCGTGCTGGGCGACCCCTGCACAGGCCCCGACGCCGAAAAGACGTTTTACGGGCAAAGCACTTACGTCATCCCCGTGCAAGGCAAGAAGAACGCCTACATCGCCTGCTTCGACATGTGGAAGAAAAAAGACCTGCAAGACAGCCGCTACATCTGGCTGCCCATGATGTGGGACAAAGACAAGAAAACCTTCTCGATTCCCTGGCATGCCGAGTGGAACCTCAGCGTGTTCAAATAAGAAACCCCGGGGGCACCGCCCGCACCGGATGAAATGATCCCATTCCCCGCCGTGGTCTTTGCAGCAAGGCAGACACCCGGCGGGGATTTTAAGGAACGCCTCCCGGAAGCCTCCGGAAAAAAACCAGGATCCCCCGCCCCCTCATCGCACCACCACGTCCAAGCCTGCCCCGAAGGCCAAGGAAGAGAGGGCACGGCAAAACCCATCCCAATGATCAACGAGAATTTCAAGATAGAAACAGACCAGCTGGCCCTCCGCTTCACCGAAGGAAGGCAAAAGCAATTCCTCGTCCGCCACGAGCCGCACCGCGTGGACATCGTCTATCCCCCGCAAACCCCCTTCGACACCCTGCAACCCTGGCTCTTCAAAGTCATCACGGAAGCCCTGCGCAAACAAGCCAAGGCCATCCTCCCGGCCCGCCTGCACGAACTGGCCGGCCGCCACGGATTCAGCTACAGCCGCGTGGGAGTCAATGCGGCACGCACCCGTTGGGGCAGTTGTTCCAGCCGGGGGCACATCAACCTTTCGCTCTACCTTATGATCCTGCCGCGCGAGCTGTCGGACTACGTGCTGCTCCACGAACTTTGCCACACAAGGGAAATGAACCACGGCCCGCGCTTCTGGGCCTTGATGGACCAAGTGACGGGCCGGCAGGCACAGCGGCTCCGGAACGCCCTGCGCCACTACCCCTCCCCCTTCCGCTGACCATCGTCCGAAACCCGGAACCGCCCCCCCCCGCTTCCGGAAACCGCCGGCAACCCGCCATCGGTTTCCCATACATCCACGGCCGGGAAACGCCATTTCCCTGCCTCCGCCCTTCCTCCCCCGCCACAAGCTGCAAACCCGCTCCCTGCGAAAATCACATCCGCTTCTTTTTCAACAAATAACACTCGCTTCTGAAACACACGGGGTTTTCTCAAGCGATTCACATTTTTTTTGCTTGAGAAAAAAATGTGAATCGCTTGAGAAAAATTTCCAACCCACTTGCGTGTCCGTTTTCCTCTTCCCGGAGGCGCAAAAAAGTTCCCTTTTTTCCTTGACGGATACAAGTAAAATCTTTACCTTTGCCACAAGTCCCGTGGTGGCGGGACGGCAGAATAGAAGAGAGTGTCTTTTTAGGAAATTACTTTGTGCAATAGAAAATCCCCAAATTCTAAATGAGAACGCAAAGTGATACAACAGATGCTCACGCTTAATGTATATGTTCATGCCTATTTCCTTCACGCGACAGGAAGGAGAAGGGCGTGTGTATCCATAAGCGTGAGGCTGTTGTTTGATGGCTTGTGTTCTCATCGGAATGGGGATTCCGCTATTGCTACAAGTTGTCCGACAAGCAGCCTCACGCCCTCTTTAGACCTTAAAACCAATTAAAAACCTGTCCCGGTGGATGGCTGACGGGCACGACAAAAAAGATAGAACGATGAAGAAGTTTTTTATCTTGATGGTGGCTTTTCCAACCTGACACAGGCATTGGCGGCAGAGAAGCAGAAAGCCGAAGCTGAGCGTGACAGGGCTTTAGTGCAAAGCCGCTCACT
>CALUNJ010000072.1 GCA_944321975.1 uncultured Paraprevotella sp. | reverse complement strand
TGAACCCTAACAAAGAGTTGAAACTTTATTATTCCATCAGCGAGGTGGCGGAAATGTTCGGCGTGTCTGAAACATTGCTCCGCTATTGGGAGAAGGAATTTCCCAATATCGCGCCCAAGAAGGGGGGGCGCAACATCCGGCGGTATTCGCAGGAGGACATCGAGCAGGTGCGTCTGATCTACAACTTGGTGAAGGTGAAGGGCATGAAACTTTCCGCCGCCCGCCGTGCCCTGAAAGCCACGCCCGACGAGGTGGAGCGCAACGTGGAGGTGGTCACGCGGCTGCAGGCCGTGCGCGAGGAGCTGATGCGGCTGAAGCTGGCTTTGGACGGGTTGGTGTGAATCTTTCCGGTGTAAGAAGCGTTTTGGGCGGCATGCCGGTGCTGTGGGAGATTGGCGGGGGCAGCCTGAAAGTTTGTGGCGTTGAAGCGGAAGGAGTGTTTATTGCCTCGTGAGGGGAAAAAGCGTGTGACGGGTAGGACAAAATCGATCTCAAGAGAAACGCGAAATTCCTTCAAGCGATTCACATTTTTTTGGCTTGAGAAAAAAGTGTGAATCGCTTGAGAAAAATCCATTTCTTTCAAGGACTTGTTTACTTTGTTGATTGTCAGTAAAATAAGAATTCCTTTCAAAATAGGACCATATAGGCTGGGAGGTGGGCCCTGGGGACAGGGAAAGGATGTGACGTGGGCAAGACGCATGGGATCCGATGAGGGCTGTTGCTTTCTCATGCAGGAGAAACCCGGTGCGGAGGGCACGAAGGTTCCATGCGTAAAAAACGGAAAGGGCGTATTTCCCATTGATGGGGAAACGGGAAAAGTCCCCTGCTGTTTTTTTACAGTCCCCGTTTTATCTGAAGTCCACTTCCTTCATCACTTGCAAAGGAAAGTAAATGAAATCCATAGCTTTTTCGTTCCGGCTTACATCCGGAACAAAAGTGCTATGGAAAACTCTGTATGCCGGGCATTTCGTATCACCACCAATTAGGCATGAACGTCAAGTTTAAAATTTTGCAGCCCGCAAGGATGGCTCAATCAATCCGCGTCACTTCTTCCACGCCCTGCATGTTTTTCAACTTGTTGCAGATGTTTCTCACGTCCTCCACGTCATGCACGCCCAGCTGGATTTCGCCGTCGAAGATGCCGTCTTGCGTGGTGATGGTCAGTTTCCGGATGTTGATGTTGAGTTGTTCCGAGAGCACGCCCGTGATGTCGTGGAGCACGCCTACGTGGTCTATGCCGCTGATTTTGATGGTGGCGGGGAAGAACAAGGTCTTGTGCACGTCCCACGTGGCCGCAAGGATGTGGTTCCCGTCGCTGGTCTTGAGCTTGGTCGCCACGGGGCATTGGCGCTTGTGGATGTAGACGTTCCCGTCGTCGGCCAGATAGCCTAACACGTCGTCGCCCGGGATCGGGCGGCAACAGTCGGCGATGATGAAGCCGTGCAGGTTTTCTTCGCTGAGCACGACGGTCTTTTTCCGGTCGACAAGGGGCTTTTTCGCGGGTTGTTTCCCTTCGTCCTGTGGCTTCTCGGGCTGGGATTTCTTTTTCAGGAAGGGGATGAAGTGCGTCCAGCTGCTGGATCTGTTCCCGGGTGCCTTGTCGTGGAGCGCGTTTAGGTCGGCATCGCCCAGCACGATGTTTTTGCAGCCGATGGCCTGGAACAGTTCTTCGCGGAACTTGATGTGGTGCAGGTCGCACAATTTGTCAATGTTGAGGCTGTTCGGCTCGATGTCGGCTTTTTCGAAGAACTCGTTGAGCAGTTCTTCGCCTTGTTTTTGCTGCTCGCGCTCTTCGCGGCGCAGGATGGCCTGTATTTTCCCTTTGGCCTTGGCTGTGGTGGCAAAGTTGATCCATTCCTTCTGCACCCGTTGCGTCTTGGAGGTCAGGATTTCCACCTGGTCGCCGCTGTGGAGCTTGTGGCTGAGCGGCACCAGTTTGTGGTTGACCTTGGCTCCGATGCAATGGCTGCCCAGGAACGTGTGGATGCTGAATGCGAAGTCCAGGGCGGTGCAGTCGGCCGGCATGGTCTTGAATTCGCCTTTGGGGGTGACCACGAAGATTTCCGAGGCGTAGAGGTTCAGTTTGATGGCGTCGAGGAAGTCCAGGGCGTTGGGTTGGGGGTCGTCGAGGATTTCCTTGATGGTGTGGAGCCACTTTTCGAGTTCGTCTTCGCTGTCGGCGGTGGTCTTGGTGCCTTCCTTGTATTTCCAATGCGCGGCGAATCCCTGTTCGGCCATTTCGTCCATGCGCGTGGACCTGATCTGCACTTCGATCCATTGCCCGGTGCGGCTCATCAGGGTGACGTGCAAGGCTTGGTAGCCGTTGGCCTTCGGGTGGTTGAGCCAGTCGCGCAGCCTTTCGGGATGCGGCTTGTAGATCCGGCTGGCGCAGACATAGATGCGGAAGCATTCGTTGATTTCGTCTTCGGCCTTTTGCGGCTCGAAGATGATGCGCACGGCCAGGATGTCGTAGACTTCCTCGAACTCGATGTGTTTGTTCTGCATCTTGCACCAGATGGAGTAAGGCGTCTTGATGCGCGCCTTGATGGTGTAGGTGATGCCCATGCGGTCGAGTTCCTCGCGGATGGGTCCCGTGAAGTCTTCGAAGAGGCTTTCGCGGTGTTCCCGCGTCTGGGCCAGTTTGTCGATGATCTGCTGGTATTCCTCCGGATGCTCGTATTTGAAGCTCAGGTCTTCAAGCTCTTCCTTGATCTTGTTCAGCCCGAGCCGGTTGGCCAGTGGCGCGTAGATGTACAGCGTTTCGCCGGCGATCTTGTATTGCTTGTTGGGCGGCTGTGAGCCGAGGGTGCGCATGTTGTGCAGCCGGTCGGAGATTTTGATGAGGATGACCCGGATGTCGTCGCTCATGGTGATCAGGAGTTTCTTGAACGATTCGGCCTGCGCCGAAGCCTTGTCGCCGAAGATGCCGCCGGAGATTTTGGTCAGTCCGTCTACGATCTGGGCGATTTTCGGGCCGAAGATGTTGGAAATGTCTTCCACCGTGTAGTCGGTGTCTTCCACCACGTCGTGCAGGAGCGCGGCACAGATGGAGGTGGATCCCAGGCCGATTTCGCTGCAGACGATTTGTGCCACGGCAATGGGGTGCATGATGTAGGGTTCCCCGGAAAGCCGCCGCACGCCTTTGTGGGCCTGGCGGGCGAAATTGAAAGCCTTGGTGATGATTTCCACTTTCTTGCGGTGGCGGGAAGCCAAGTATGTGTCCACAAGGTGCTGGAAAGCATCGTCTACCATTTTCTCCTCATCGAATTGTTTTTTCGCTGGGTCGTCCATAAGTCACCTCCTTTTGTTTATGCCGTCTGTAATTTTGTTATCTGACTCTGATGCGTTTGCCGGCCCGGATGCTCGTGCCTTTGATTCCGTTCAGGCGTTTGAGCTTGGACACGGTGGTTCCGTATCGTCGCGCGATGGTGGACAGGGTGTCGCCGCGTCTGATCACGACCGTCTTGGCCTTGCTGCGGCTGCTGCCTGTGGTCTTGGGGGCGGCTTGGTTGACTGCCACTTCGCTGCGGTTGGTGAAGAGCTCGTCGGATTTGTAGTTGTATACAGAGTCGCCCGCTTCGATGAACGCGCTGATGCCGTGGGTGGGGAGCCGCAGGATGCAGCTTTTCTTGGAGCCGGGAATCAGCCCCGTGCGGTATTGCGGGTTCAGCGTCTTGACTTCTTCCGGTTTCACGTTGCAGAGTGCCACGATCTGGTCGAAATGCACGTCGCGGTTCACGATGATCGTGTCTGTGCTTGGCGGGAGCGTGGCGCTCATGGGGCAGATGTTATGCTCGCAGTAGTAGTTCATCACGTAGTTTGCCGCGATGAAGGCCGGCACGTAGCCCCGTGTCTCGCGTGGCAGGTAGGGATAGATTTGCCAATAGTCGCGGCTGCCGCCGGCCCGCCGGATGGCTTTGTTCACGTTGGCCGGGCCGCAGTTGTAGGCGGCGATGACCAGTGTCCAGTCGCCGAATATCTTGTAGAGGTCCTGCAGGTAGTGTGCGGCCGCGTAGGATGACTTGATGGGGTCGCGGCGTTCGTCGATGAGGCTGTTCACGTCGAGCCCGTACAATTTCCCGGTGGTGATCATGAACTGCCAGAGTCCTGCCGCGCCTACCCGCGAGGTGGCACCCGGATTGAGGGCCGACTCGATGACGGGCAGATATTTGAGTTCGAGAGGGAGCTGGTAGCTTTCCAAGGCTTCCTCGAAGATGGGGACATAGAAATTGTTGGCTCCCAGCATGTATGACACGGATTTCCGCAATCTGGTGCAGTACTGGTCGATGAACTTTTGCACGACTTCGTTGTAGGGCATCTCGATGATGTTCGGCAGGCGGTTGAGTCGCGAGATATATTCCTCTTTGCTGTATTGCGGGTTTTCGTCAGAACTTTCGCACTGTTCGTCTATGTTCAGGAAGTTCTTGGCGTTCCATTCGTTCAGCAGGCTGTCTATTTCATACGTCATGCCTTCGGGCAGCTCTATGATTTCGTCTTTTCCTGTCCGTTCGTCATGTACGGTGATGTCGTTTTGGGCATGCAGCCCGATGGCCCACCATGCGCACATGCAGCATATTCCGATTTTCTTTATTATCATGCGTCTTAAAAGTTTAAGTTACATTGAATCCCTACGGAAGCTCCTCCACGGTTGCGGCCGAAGTTGAAAACGGCCGGTTCCACATGCAGCCCCAAGTCTTTGGAGATGTCGAAGGAAGAAAGTTCCGCATCCACGTATGCGTCCACTATGGACACCAGATAGACCGCGATCATGGCGAAGATGCTCAGGTCACGGTATCTGCGGTAAAAATTCTTTTTGTTTTTGAAGATTTCCTTGTATTGTTCCTCGCGCCCCGCGATGCTATAGTTCAGCGGGAGCATGTTTTCGTAGCTTTTCGTGTTGGGGTCGTCGTCCATGATGTCCAAGTAGGCCTGCGAGTAATCGCTTAGCATCTGATTGTTCCATGTCAGGGCATAGAGGCAGCCCAGGAACCCGCCATAGACGATGGGGATTTTCCACAGCTTGCGGTTGTAGATTTGTCCGGCGCCCGGAATGATGAGCGAGAGCCACAGGGCGCGTTGGGGGTCGGGGATGAAGCGTTTCTCCGTGAGCGGGAGTTTCCGCAGGAGCGAGTCGCTCTGTTGCCCGATGGCGGTGGAGTCCAGCGCTACGGGGAGGGCGGTGCTGTCTGTGGCGGCCGCTTTCACGCTGTCTTGGGGCAGGGGGGCGGCCACCCTTTCATCGGCTGTGGCCTGCAGGCTGTCTGTGTGCAGGCTGTCCTCGGGAATGAAGCAGTATTCCGAGGCGAATCCCCTTCCTTCATGCATCCACAGGATGGCTGACAGGATGAGCAGGCGGCAGTATGTCAGAGATAGTTTCTTCAATTCTTCAAGCGGTCAAAGAGTTCGATGATGCGTTCCAGTTCTCCTTCGTTGGCAAAAGGTATGCTGATTTTTCCCTTTCCTTTGTCTGAGCATGTGAGTTGCACTTTGGTTTGGAAAAACCTGGAAAGGTTGTCCTTCAGCATGTTGTATTCCTCTGGCAGGCGTGCGCCTTTTGGGGTGATTTTCTTGCCGCCGGTTTTCACGCTTTCCCCTTCGGTCAGGGCCTTGACCATTTCCTCCACTTTGCGCACCGACAGTTTTTCTTTGATGATCTGCTGGAACAGTTTGATCTGCAAGGTCGGGTTGTCCAGGGCAAGCAGCGCGCGGGCGTGTCCCATGTCGATGTCTTTGTTCTGCAAGGCCATTTGGATGGGAGCCGGCAGGCGGAGCAGCCGCAAGTAGTTGGTGATGGTCGTCCGGTTCTTTCCGATGCGTTCGCTCAGTTTCTCTTGGGTGAGGTTGTATTGTTCGATCAGGTGCTGGTAGGCCAGTGCGATTTCCACGGCGTTCAGATCTTCCCGCTGGATGTTTTCAATCAGCGCCATTTCCATCATGTTCTCGTCGTCGGCCGTGCGGATGTAGGCCGGGATGGTGCGCAGTCCGGCTTGCTTGGAAGCCCGCCAGCGTCGTTCCCCGGCGATGATCTGGAACGTTCCGTCGTCCATCTTGCGTAGCGTGATGGGTTGCACGATGCCGATTTCGGCGATGGAGTCGGCCAGTTCATTCAGGCTTTCGGTGTCGAAGTCGCGCCGCGGCTGGTTGGGATTGGGCGTGATGCGGTCCAACTCGATTTCATTGATGGTCGAAGACCCGTCGGTTTGCACTTCCTTGGTGGAGATCAGGGCATCCAGTCCGCGTCCCAACGCGGGATATTTCTTGTGTACGGCCATGGCTTACTTGTTTTTCTCAATGATTTCCTTGGCCAGTGCCAGATGATTCTTCGCCCCGGTGGAATCTGTGTCGTAGAGGATGACGGGAAGTCCGTGGCTGGGAGCCTCGCTCAATTTGACATTGCGCTGGATGACGGTTTTGAACACCAGTTCCTGGAAGTGTTTTTTCACTTCGTCGTAAATCTGGTTGGCCAGGCGCAGGCGGCTGTCGTACATGGTCAGCAGGAAGCCTTCAATTTCCAATGAAGGGTTCAGTTTGGATTTGATGATTTTGATGGTGTTCAACAATTTGCTGATGCCTTCAAGGGCGAAGTACTCGCATTGCACGGGGATGATGACCGAGTCGGCGGCAGTCAGGGCGTTCACGGTAATCAGCCCCAACGAGGGGGAACAGTCAATCAGGATGTAGTCGTATTCGTCTTTCATCGGGGCGAGTATTTCGGTCAGCACTCTTTCCCGGTTGGGGAGGTTGAGCATTTCTATTTCCGCACCGACCAAATCAATGTGGGAGGGAATGATGTCTAACCCTTCGATGTCTGTGGTGTAGATGGCATCGCGCACGTCGGCGTGGTCGATAATGCACTCGTAGATGGAGCAATCGATTTCAGATACGTCCACACCAAGTCCCGATGAGGCGTTGGCCTGAGGGTCTGCGTCGACAAGCAGGACTTTCTTCTCCAGTGTTGCCAGCGAGGCGGCCAGATTCATCGAAGTCGTGGTTTTGCCCACACCTCCTTTTTGGTTTGCTAAAGCAATTATTTTTCCCATATCATAATGTTTGGTTGGCACAAAAGTAACGTATTCTTGACGACCTCGTTAGGTTGAGGGCAGACAGAAACGTCAAATTGTTGAAAACTCGGCGATATTGTTAATAACTACAAGGAGCATTACACCGCAAAGATAATGTTTTTCAGTGAAAAATGCCTATCTTATAAACCTTTTTTCGTATTTTTGTGGCTACTAACATGAACAGAAAATGAACGACAAGAAACCTCTGATTTTGATTTCGAATGATGACGGAGTGCGGGCCAAGGGGCTGGCGGCGTTGGTGGATGCCCTTTCTCCCTTGGGCGATATCTTGGTGATGGCTCCCGACAGGGCGCGTTCGGGGTCGGCATGCGGGATTACGCCGCACGACCCTGTGCGTTACAAGGTTGTGGAGGAACGGCCGGGGGTGAAGATTTGTGCTTGTACGGGCCGGCCGGTGGACTGTGTGAAACTGGCATTGGATGTAGTGGCCGATCGCCGGCCGGCACTTGTGGTGAGCGGTGTTAACCACGGCGACAATTCTTCCGTCAGCGTGCATTATTCGGGCACGATGGGAGTGGTGGTCGAGGGGTGCATGAAGGGACTTCCTTCGGTGGGCTTTTCTTTGTGCGACTTTGATGCCGATGCCGATTTTTCGCCTGCGGCTCTTTATGTGCGGGACATTTCCGAGCGGGTCTTGCGCGAAGGGTTGCCACACGGAGTGTGCCTGAATGTGAATTTTCCCAAGTCGGAGCATTTTGCCGGCTTGAGGGTCTGCCGGATGGCGCATGGCATGTGGGTGAATGAGTGGGAGGAGGCGGTGCATCCGCATGGACATAAATACTATTGGCTCACGGGAAGCTATGTGAATCTGGAGCCGGAAGAAACCGACACGGACGCCTATGCGCTCCAACATGGCTATGTGGCAGTGACTCCCGTGCAAGTAGACATGACGGCTTATGGGGCGATGGCCGGGCTTAAGGACTTGGAAACTTTATGAAATATTATTTGATCGCAGGCGAGGCGAGCGGTGATTTGCACGCTTCGCACCTCATGCGGGAGTTGAAGGCGCGCGACAGCAGGGCTGAATTCCGCTTTCTGGGAGGCGATTTGATGGAAGCCGAAGGAGGCACGTTGGTGCATCATTACAAAGAAGTGGCCTACATGGGATTCATTCCCGTGCTGTTGCACTTGAATGTGATTTTGCGTCGCATGGAGGAATGCAAACGGGACATCTTGGATTGGCAGCCGGATGTGGTGATTTTGGTGGATTATCCGGGCTTTAATCTTTCGGTGGCCCGCTTTGTGCATGCCCGCTGCCGGATTCCTGTTTACTATTACATCTCTCCTAAGATTTGGGCCTGGAAAGAATACCGCATAAAGAATATCAAGCGCGATGTGGATGAATTGTTCTCCATTTTGCCTTTTGAAGTCGATTTCTTTGAGGGAAAGCATCATTACCCCATACATTATGTGGGCAACCCCACATTGGATGAGGTGTCGTCTTATCGTAAGACGACCGATGACACTTTTGCCCGTTTTGTAGAGGACAATGGCCTGACGGGAAAACCCGTGGTGGCCTTGTTGGCCGGAAGTAGGAAACAGGAAATCAAGGATAATCTTCCCATCATGGCTGAGGCTGTTTCTGTTTACGCGGAGGACTATGAAGTCGTGTTGGCCGCCGCTCCGAATATTCCGGAGGATTTTTATGCCGGTGTGTTGCACGGGCGAAGGCTGAGAATCGTGTACGGACAGACTTACAGGGTGTTGAGCCATGCGTGCGTGGCTTTGGTCACTTCGGGCACGGCCACGTTGGAGACGGCTTTGTTCCGTGTGCCGCAGGTGGTGTGCTACTATACGGCTTGTGGCCGGTTGGTGTCTTTCCTCCGCCGTCATCTTCTGAAAGTGAAGTACATTTCGTTGGTCAATCTGGTGGCGGGGGATGAAGTCGTGCGCGAACTGGTGGCCGATGGGATGACGGTGAGCCATGTGCGCCGCGAACTTGCGGCTTTGTTGCCGGGGCGGCGAGGTCGCGAGGTCATGCTGCAAGGTTACGAGGCCATGGCTGCGCGTTTGGGAGAACCCGGCGCGCCGGCGAAGGCCGCAGAACTGATGGTGGCTCTGTTGTCCCGCCGCAGGCGGGGTTGAGTTTCCTTTTCTTATGCTATACTTACAGCGTGAGGGTATAAAGATAAATGGCGGTGGCTGGGATTGCCAATAAGGCGCTGTCGAAGCGATCCAGCATGCCGCCGTGCCCCGGCAGGATATGTCCGCTGTCTTTCAGGCCGAGTTGCCGTTTGAGCAGGCTTTCGACCAAATCGCCCCACGTGCCGAAGACGATGACCACCAAGGCCACGCCCAACCACTCCCATCGGTTGAGAACGACATCGTAGCAGGCAAAAATCTGAGAGGCGGCGATGGCAGTCGCTCCCCCGCCGATGGAACCCTCCCAAGATTTGTTGGGAGAGATGCGCGGAAATAATTTGTGCCGGCCCAGAAGCGATCCGAAACAATAGGCTCCGGAATCGTTGGCCCACAGAAAGACAAACACGGCCAATGGGAGCAAACCGTGGTAGCTTATGCCCAGGCTGAACGAGGTTTCAGGCTGGAAGGCCAATACGTTGAGCACGGAAAACGGGAGTGCCACATACATTTGGCTCATCATGGTGAAGGCCCAGTTGTTCAGCGCATGCTCGCTTTTGAGGTACAATTCGCTTACCAACAAGTAAATCACGGAAAGCAGGTAAGGAATGAAGACGCCGGTAGGCGTCAGTCCACTGCAAAAACCCGATACCGCGAGAAATAGATATATGCCCGAAACAGTGCAGATGGAGACGTTTACTTGAACGTCCTCCCGTTGGTTGACGATGTGGCAGAACTCCCATACGCTCAAACCTGTAATTAGCGTGAAGAGCAGTTGGAAGGAAACACTGCCCCACAAAATGCCTCCTGTCAGGATCGCCACGAAGGCGATGCCGGTCAGGCTGCGGGTTATCAGGTTTTTCATCTTTCCTGTCATGCGTTTCCGTCTCCTCCTTCGCTTTTGTCCTGATGGGATGCCAGGGAATCCTTTTCCGTGGTTTTTTCGGAAGGTGCTTTTGGCGCATCCTGCTTTTCTTGTTCTGTTGCCGGGCCGGCGGGCTTCTTTTCTTCCTTATTCCCGTTGTCGTCTTGCGGTGCCTGGTGTTCGGCCGCGGCGGTCAAGGCTTGCCGTTTCTCAGCTTCCTCGTTCAGGATGAGTAATTCTTCCGTGCGGCTGGTCCATGGACGTTTGCCGAAGATTTTCTCTACGTCTTCGGCGAAGATGACCTCGCGTTCCACAAGCACTTTGGCCAGTTGGGCATGTCCTGCTGCGTGTTCACGCAGCAGGTTCTTGGCCCGTTCATACTGCTCGGCTATCATTTTTTTCACTTCCTCGTCAATGAGCTGGGCGGTTTGGTCGGAATAGGGCTTCGTGAAATTGTATTCATCGTTGCGGTAGTAGCACAAGTTGGGCAGTTGGTCGCTCATGCCGAAATAGGCGATCATGCCGTAGGCTTGCCGGGTGACTCGTTCCAGGTCGTTCAATGCGCCGGAGGAGATGTGTCCCGTGAAGAGTTCTTCTGCGGCCCGTCCCCCCAAGGTGGCGCACATTTCGTCCAGCATTTGTTCCTTGGTGGTGATTTGTCGTTCTTCCGGCATGTACCACGCGGCACCGAGTGCCTGTCCACGCGGCACGATGGTGACTTTCACCAATGGATTGGCATAGCGCAGGAACCACGAGATGGTCGCATGCCCTGCTTCGTGCAGGGCGATGGTCTGCCGTTCTTCGTTGGTCATGACTTTGGTCTTCTTTTCCAATCCGCCGATGATGCGGTCCACGGCATTCAGGAAATCATCTTTGCTGACGGCCTTTTTGTCGTGCCGGGCGGCGATAAGGGCGGCTTCGTTGCACACATTGGCAATGTCCGCGCCGGAGAATCCGGGCGTTTGCCGCGCCAGCAGGTCGATGTCTACCGTGTCGTCTGTCTTGACCGGGCGCAGATGGACTTTGAACACCTCTTTCCGTTCGTTCAGGTCGGGCAGGTCCACGTGTATCTGGCGGTCGAAACGTCCGGCGCGGAGCAGGGCTTTGTCCAGGATGTCCACCCGGTTGGTGGCTGCCAGGATGATCACGCCGCTGTTGGTGCCGAACCCGTCCATTTCTGTCAACAGCTGGTTCAGGGTGTTTTCGCGTTCGTCGTTGCCCCCCATGGCCGGATTCTTCCCGCGGGCCCGCCCCACGGCGTCGATTTCGTCGATGAAGATGATGCACGGGGCTTTTTCTTTTGCTTGGCGGAACAGGTCGCGCACGCGGCTTGCTCCCACGCCGACAAACATTTCCACGAAGTCGGAACCCGACAAGGAGAAAAACGGCACATTGGCTTCTCCGGCCACCGCCTTGGCCAGCAAGGTCTTTCCTGTGCCCGGAGGGCCGACCAGCAAGGCGCCTTTGGGAATCTTTCCGCCCAGGTCGGTGTACTTCTTGGGATTCTTCAGGAATTCCACGATTTCTTCCACTTCCATTTTGGCACCGGCCTGCCCTGCCACGTCTTTGAAGGTGACTTTAGTGCCTTCGCCTTTTTCGATCAACCGCGCTTTGCTCTTGCCCACGCTGAACACGTTGCTTCCCGTGGGGCCTCCGCCGCCCATCCGGCGCATGATGAACACCCAGATGGCGATGAGGAATAACAGGGGGAAGAAGTTCCAGAAGATGTTGCTCATCATGTCGTTGCTTTGTTCAAAGCGAAGTTCGCCCGTGAACTTCTTTTCCTGCTGTGCCTTTTCGATGAGTTCAATCAGTTTGTCGTTGGAGGCATATTCGGCTTCGACATAAGGAAGCGGGCCTAATTGGCTGAGGTCAGCCCCTTTGAACACCTCTTTCACGTGTGCCGGTTTCACATACATCTTCAGCACGCCTTTGTCTTTGGCGGCCACGATGTTTTGGGCATACCCTGCTTCGACATATGCTTCAAACTGTGTGTAGCTGATGCTTCTGGATCCGCTGCTGTCTTTGGCCGTGAATAACATGTAGAGCAACACCACTGCGATGATGGCGTACATCCAAGTGAGGTTGAACCGGGGCGATTTTATATTTTTCTTGTTGTTTTCGTTCATTTCAGGGTTGGATTGGTTTTAATCTATGTCGGGGATAGAGGTCAGCTTGGCATCTTCCCATAAGTGTTCTATGTCGTAGAAGTCGTGTGCGGCCGGCAGGAAGACATGCACGATGATGTTGCTGTAGTCCATCGCCACCCACTCGGCGTTCCGCAGCCCGTCAATGGCTGTCGGTTTGACATGCTCTTTCTTGCGGGTGGATTCCGTGATGGAGTCGGCAATTGCTTCCACTTGTGAAGGAGAGTTGCCTTGGCAGATAATGAAATATTGGCAGATGGTGTCCCCAATGCCTGTCAGGTCTGCTACGACGATTTGTTTCCCCTTTTTCTCTTGTATGCCTTCTATGATGGCCTTTACCAATTGTTGTGTTTCGTTCATTCGTAATTTTTTGTGTAAATGTCGGGCAAAGATAGCATATAATATGTTATCATTTTAATTTTTAACCCCAAAACAAGTCGGTTTTTATCTTTTTTAGGTAATGTGCTTGTTCTTGTTGCTTTGCAGCCGGAATCGTTTTGGGGCGGAGCCCAGAAAGGGCAAGGGGAGAATTTGACTGCGATTTGGTCGGATGTGCGGTGAAAAAAAGCAATAAAAATTTGCCGGTTCAAAAAAAGTAGCTACCTTTGCAGTCGAAATGCGGAATTGGGCTATGGTGTAATGGTAACACAACAGATTCTG
>CALUNJ010000071.1 GCA_944321975.1 uncultured Paraprevotella sp. | reverse complement strand
GGCAAGCTGGCCAACGAAATCAACGGCGTGAAGTACTACAACCCGATGATGATCTATCCGGCCATCCACTACACGATGGGCGGCATCTGGGTGGACTACGAGCTGCAGACTTCCATCAAGGGCCTGTTCGCCATCGGCGAGTGCAACTTCTCCGACCACGGAGCGAACCGCCTCGGCGCGTCGGCGTTGATGCAGGGCTTGGCCGACGGTTACTTCGTGCTGCCTTACACCATCCAGAACTATCTGGCCGACCAGATCACCGTGCCGCGCTTCTCCACCGACTTGCCTGAGTTCGAGAAGGCCGAGAAGGAAGTGCGCGACCGCATTAACCATCTGATGAACATCAAGGGCAAGGAATCCGTGGACTCCATCCACAAGAAACTGGGCCACATCATGTGGGAATATGTCGGCATGGGGCGCACGGAGGAAGGCCTGAAGAAGGCTTTGACGCTCCTGAAGGAAATCCGCAAGGAATTCGAGACGAACCTCTTCATTCCGGGTTCTACCGAAGGCGTGAACGTGGAGCTGGAGAAGGCTTGGCGCCTGAACGACTTCATCACGATGGGCGAGCTGATCGCTTACGATGCGTTGAACCGCAACGAATCGTGCGGCGGACACTTCCGTGAGGAATACCAGACGGAAGAAGGCGAGGCCAAGCGCGACGACGAGAACTATTTCTACGTGTCATGCTGGGAATACCAAGGCTCCGACGACGTGCCCCCTGTGCTCTACAAAGAGCCGTTGGTTTATGAGGCCATCAAGGTGCAGACACGTAACTACAAGAGCTAATAAACGGTTTGTTCAACGATTATAAAGAAAACAAAAATGGAAAAAAATATTTCATTCAAACTTAGATTTTGGCGCCAGAACGGACCGAAAGACAAAGGCCATTTTGACGAGCGCGAGATGAAGGACATCCCGGGCGACACCTCTTTCCTGGAGATGTTGGACATATTGAACGAGCAGCTGATTGAAGAAGGCAAGGAGCCGTTCGTCTTCGACCACGACTGCCGCGAGGGCATCTGCGGCATGTGCTCACTTTATATTAATGGCACCCCGCATGGCAAGACGGAGCGTGGTGCCACTACCTGCCAGCTCTACATGCGCCGTTTCAACGACGGCGACACCATCACGGTGGAACCGTGGCGTTCAGCCGGCTTCCCGGTCATCAAGGACTGCATGGTGGACCGCTCGGCATTCGACAAGATCATCCAGGCCGGCGGCTACGTGACGGTGCGCACCGGACAGCCCCAAGACGCCAATGCCATTCTCATCCCGAAGGAGAAGGCCGACGAGGCCATGGACTGCGCCACTTGCATCGGCTGTGGTGCCTGCGTGGCTGCCTGCAAGAACGGGTCGGCCATGCTGTTCGTCTCTTCCAAGGTGAGCCAGCTGGCCCTCCTGCCGCAAGGCCGTCCCGAGGCTGCACGCCGCGCCAAGGCGATGATCGCCAAGATGGACGAGCTGGGCTTCGGCAACTGCACGAACACGCGCGCCTGCGAGGCTGTTTGTCCGAAGAGCGAGAGCATCGCCAACATCGCCCGGCTGAACCGCGAGTTCATCAAGGCCAAGTTGAATGACTGATCTGCCCCTTGCGGGTCAATCCATAAACGAGAATCTGAGAGGTGCGCTCCTTGTGGGGCGCACCTTTTTTGGGTGCATGCCGGCCACACGCTCATATTGTCCTATTTTGGAGAGAGTCTCTATTCCGTTGATAATCTGTCTGGTAGTCTTCTTTTGGAATGTTTGGGCTTTTCTCAGGCGATTCACATTTTTTTTTCAAGCGATTCATCGATTTTTCTCAAGAGGAAAATTTGCGTTTCTCTTGAGAGCGATATTGTTCTATTCTGCCGCCCGCTTTTTTTCTCTCTACGAGGCAGCGGAAACGTCTTACGCTTCCGCGCTGTCATGGTTTTGGGCTTGCTCGTTCCATCTCGACCGCTTCGGCATGCCCAGGTGCCCTCCAGGCTTCTTTCCGTCGGTGCAGAGGAGGTGATTCCGGGTTGGGTGGAGTCCACTCCATTGGCGGGTGGAAAGCCGCTTAAAATCGGTTTTTTGAGCGGTGAAATCGTGGTTTTTGTTTCCTCCTTTTCGGGAAGCCGGCCCATGTGGCGGTGGAAGAAGTTCCTTGTTCTATCTTCAAATCCCATTGAATGGAGGGAAAGGCGGAAAGGCAAGACATTGCTCCCTTCAATGTCATCGGCGAATAGATTTTTGTAAAGTTAAATCGCTGGTTTGAGGCGCAGGCCCTTGCGCTGCGACAAGAAAATAAGGGGATGGGGATGTGGTGTCTCCTTGTTGGCGGAATGTAAATCAAACAGATTTTTTTGTTCTTTCTCCTGACTCTTTGCAGAGGTTCTTTCGGAGAGCGGTGGCTCTTTCCTCCATGGTGGCTTAAGAAAAGCCTGCATTGCAAATGGCCTAATATGAGTGTATCTGCTGTGTGTTTGTTTCTTGGGAAGGGGAAATGTTTCGTTTTTCTGTGATTCTCTTTTTCGCTCGTTTGAGGATAAATGCCTGTTGAAGTAAATGTTTTCGATATTTTTTTAGCTATTCCTTCATGGTTCGTTTGGCCTTCCTTCGGTGGTGGTATATTATCCGCGGAGTAAATATTTTGTTGTTTTTTGTACTTATTTTGGTGCTTGCATCACTTCCTCACGTTTGCAGCGGTAAGTCCGCCTGGTCTTCCCTGCTGGAATTTGAACCTTCCGACGCGAGGATGTGTCGGGAAAATCCTGCCTCGTTTCCCCGCGCGGAAACAAGGCAGGTTTGAAACTCCTTTTCCCTTCCCGATGGTAAGTTCAAAACCGTTTCGCTTCTACGCGGGGGTGTTTGACAGTGGACTTTTTTTTTGGTTTTCTCTGACCCTGCTTTTGGGTGGCGTTTTTCTGAGACTTTTCCTGTTGGCGTTTCAAAGGACGCTATTTTCCTCTGGTTGATGCCATTTTCTTCGCAAATCCAATCATCCAAAGTGTTATCTAATTCTTGATTTTTTGGGGTTTCTTGTGTGGTTCCTGTTTTTAAACATTGTTTTTGACTCTAAAATTGTTCGATTTTTCAAATTATTCTTTCAAAATGACATTTTCAAACTCCTTGAGATTCCTTCATTTTGATGAACCTTCATGATGGCGCTGAAATACGGAAGTCTCAGAAGGCTGGAACCAAGGAATGCGGCTTGGCCGTCTTTTGGACCGGAGCTTGAAAGCCTGTTGGATTTGTCCTGCGGGTGAAAAAACTGGGGCCTTTTCTTCCAAGCGCAGTTGGGGCGTGCGTTGGCGGGGCGTGGTGCGGCGAAGGAGGCAGTCTGCCTTGAAGAGTATTTTATATGGTTTTGTGAATAAAAATATCTGACTTCATGGAAGCGTCAGTGTGTCGGTTCTGTTTCCATTTTTATAGTATTCTCTTTCGTCTTTCTTGCTTTCCTCAACTCGTTTCTGTTTCCTTCTTAGGAATTTGTACATTCTGGGGAGGCGTTCTTGTTCTGGTCGTTTCCCGTGGGCCGTAACTTCCATTTATTTGAAAAAATGTGATTTTTTGCAGTATTTTCTTGGTGTGAAATTTCAGGATCCGTTAGAAATCAGTTGAATGTGAACTTCAGTTGCTCTCTTGGCAAGAGAGCAATCGGGAGGAGTAAGTTTTTGAACAACAGGTGCTGTGGCCTTTTCTTCTTTTCTTCTTTTTCGGAGGAGGAGGTATGGGGCTTGTAGGCGTTACAAACGTGGAATGCCTTTCGGTGATAGATTCATCCTTTTTGTTTCCTTTCCGCCTGTTGTTTTTCCTTTCCTTTCCGGGTGTCCGCTCTTCTTGTATCTTTCAGTGTTTCATTTGCTTATTGGTTTTCTTTTTTTAAAAAAAACTCGAAAAAACAACACTAAAAGTTTGTACGTTCATTTTTGTTTTAGTATCTTTGTGTTTACAAATTCGTCTCTTGCCAAGAGAGCAATCAGGCTGTGGCTTGGTCTTGCGGTGCTGGGGCGTTTTGTCCCGGTTTTTTAGAACTGGCGACTGGTTACTTTTGCATGCATATAGACATTTTCCTGTTCCCGATGGAATGGGCAATTTTCGTCTGTTGTCATTTGTTGGCTGAATATATTAAACAAAATATAAGTCCTGTTCTTCAGGGCGTAGTGTTTTTAAACTTGTACGGATGAAGTTGGATGCAAAAGTGCTGGTCGCTGTATCAGTCATCACAGTAGTCGTGGTCGTGGCCGTGTTTGCGGCTCCGTCTTTCGGTGACTCCACCGGACGGGTAGACTATGGAGGGGCAGAATTGTCGCCTCTCACGGAAGCCTACCAGTTGTGGGGGTGGAATGTGCCGCGCTACTATTATTACCTTTTCGTCCATCTTTTCGCCGGCTATCCGTGGGTGGTCCGTGTGGCTTACATGATCATCATTTTCTGCTGCATCGGGTTCATGGTGCTGATTGTGTTGATGGGGGCGGATTTTTATTTGCGTCGCCGCAACCGGAAGAAGCTGGAGGAAATCCGGAAGAAGTACCTTGAGAAGCTGAAAGGCGTATGTTATGCCGAGGTCGAGAACCTTCCGACGGAGGAAATCAAACGCCGCTTAGACTATAAGGAAAAGAAGTGGAAGGACTGGGAGATGCGCCAATGGTCTGCGGTCTTCATCGAAGCCAGCGTGTTTACCAACACCCAAAATCCCAACCTGACCAACATTCAGCGCGCCATGCGCCTTGTCGGCTTCACGGATTACGTGGAACGGCAGCTTTTGCATGGCAAGCATTCCGTGAAGTTGCAGATGATACAGACCGTGCGGCTGACCAACATGCAGTTGCCTAACGGGCTGGTGACGCGGCTGGTCAACGACAAGGACGATCAGTTGCGCAAGGCTTCCCGGCTTTATTACATGTGTACGAGTGTGGACGACCCTTATGTGTTTTTCGAGGAGGAAAACAAATTGGGGGTGCTCTTCTCGCAGTGGGACATGATGGAGCTGCACGAAATCTTCCGCAAGGTGCGCGACGGAGGCCGCCCTGCGCCGCTCTTCGTGCCGATCCTCCAGCGTGTGGAGAATCCGGGCATCGTGGCTTTCATGATGAAGGAAATCGCGTATTGGGGCACCGACCAGGAGATGCGTTATCTGATGAATTTCTTCGAGTCGCCTAATTTCCAGTATCGCCATGCGGCTTTTGCCAGCATGGGCATCCGGCGTTTCGCCGAGGCGGAAAAGCCCATGTCCAAGTTGTTCTATATGCAGACCGAGTCCATGCGCCGCACGATTCTCAACACCCTGTTGGCTATTCATTCGGGGCGCAGCGTGTCTTTCTTCCGCGACACGTATCAGAGCGGCGTCTCGCAGTTCACCAAGCGCACGGCCCTGCGGTGCCTGTGGCTCTATGGTCCCCGCGGGCGCAGCATGTTCGAGGCGCTGAAGGCATCGGCTCCCGCGGGCGATGCCATCTTGTTCAAGCATGTGGAGAGTCCCATCATTAATTTTGAGGAGGAGGGTTTGGTGTCATGATCAAGGATTTGATATTCTACTTCTACGGTTATGTGGTGTTCTTCTACAGCATGGGGTTGATTATCTCCTATGTGATTCTCATGTGGCTCGCTGAAATCGGTATTTTCCGCAAGAAGCGCGGCCCGCTGAGCCTCTACACCAAGCAGATTATCGACACCAGCCCTTATACGCCCGGCGTGTCGGTCATCGCGCCGGCCTACAACGAGGAACGCACCATCGTGGACAACGTCAAATCCTTGCTGGGGCAGGATTACCCCAGCTTTGAGGTCATCATCGTGAATGACGGCAGCACCGACAAGACGCTGGATCTGCTCATTAAGAATTTCTCGCTGGTCGAGGTGCCGTTTGCCTATGTGGAATATATCCGCACCAAGCCCTATCGCCGCTTGTTCAAGTCCACGGACGCGGAATACCACCGGCTCATCGTGGTGGACAAGGAGAACGGCGGAACGAAAGCCGATGCCGTCAATGCCGGGCTGAATGCCTCGTCCTATCCTTATTTCATCAATACCGATGTGGACTGTATTTTGGCGCGCGATGCCATTTCCCAGTGCATCATACCGATCTTGCAGTCCGATGAGGTGATTGCGGTGAGCGGGATCATGGCCACTTCGAACGGCTGTAAGGTGGAAAAAGGCCAGATGATCGAGCAACGTCCGCCCCACAAACCGTGTGCGCTGTTCCAGACGTTGGAGTACATGCGCTCTTTCCTTGTCGGTAAAATGGGCTGGTCCAGAATTAATGCCATGCCCAACGTGTCCGGTGGATACGGGCTTTTTGATAAGAAAATCGTCATGTCTGCCGGGGGATATAGCGGTGACTCTTTTGCCGAAGACATGGATATGATTATTCGCATGGTGGGCTATTGCTGCGATTTCAACCGCAAATACCGCATTGTGCAGGTGCCCGCCGTGGCCTGTTGGACGGAGGTGCCGCCCAACATCCGGGTGCTCTATCGCCAGCGTGTGCGTTGGGGGCGCGGTCTTATTGAGACGTTCGCCCGTCATCGCCGTTTCCTCTTCAACCGCAAATACAAGCAGTTGGGAATGGTCACTTTGCCTTATGTGTTCACGTTCGAGCTTTTGGCTCCTCTCATCGAATTTGTCGGTTTCCTGGTGTTCGTCTATCAGGCATTCACGGGTGCCGTCAATTGGACGTCGGCGCTGGTCATTTTCTTGGGCCTTTATACGTTCTGTTTCATGCTGTCGCTCGTGGTGATGTTCAATGACTATACCTTGGGCGGCTCTTTCCCCAAGTTGAGATCCTATCTGTGGGTGACCGGTGCGGCCCTGTTGGAGCCGTTCCTTTATCATCCGCTCACGGTGATTTTTTCTCTTAAAGGATATTGGAATTATTTGTTCAAGAAACAGGCCGTCTGGGGTGCGATGAGCCGCAAGGGCTTCTCTGATTCCAACGACAAGAAGGAGGAAGTCAAGGTGGCTCCCGTGGCCGCCGGCCATACCACGTCGGGCAATATGGAAGGAGGTGCGTCATGAAAGGGAAGGGATGTTTGCTGTCATGGATCATTCTGATTCTTTTCGTGTCGGGGGTTTATGCCTTCAATGGCTTGTGGGACAACGATATCAAGAGTCCCGACTATTATGCGTCCAATGTCCGGATGATGTTCAAGAACGGGCAGTGGGAAGAAGGGAAACGCCTGCTCGATGAGGGCTTGCGTTATTACACCGACACCAACGACCTGAATGAACTCAATGGCCGTTATTATTATCACATGAAGGATTACGACAACGCACGCTATTACCTCGTGGTGGCCTGCCGCGACAATCCTGAGAATGTGACGGCCAAACAGTTGCTGGTCACGGTGGAAGAAGTGACGAAGAATTATTCCAGTGCCATCTGCTACATTAACGAGTTGCTTGAGATCAACCCTTATTGGAAAGGGTTGTGGCGGAAGAAAATCGGCCTTTTCCGCTTGCAAAACAACCACGTGGAGGCCGACCGTCTGCTGAAAAGGCTCCATCAGATCTATCCCAACGATTCCACCGTGCAGCGCGATTATGTCGGCAGCCTGGAGGAAAAGTTCCTGCGCGAGCGGGGGGCAGGCAACCGCACCGCCGTCATTGCCTCGCTCTATGACTTGACGGAGGCCATGCCCCGTAACGAGGAGTATTATATAGCCTTGTCCAACCTGCTTTTGCAGGACGGCAATGTGGAGGAAGCCTTGGAAGTGACCGGACGCGGCGTGTCGAACATGCCGCGCAGTTCGCAACTCATCATCAAGCGGGCATCCATCCTGGGCAGCGAGGGGCGCTACCAAGAGGCTTTGGCCTTTGTGAAGGCGCGCATGCGTTATAACCGCAGCGCGGCTTTGGCCCGTTTCTATACCAACTTGTTGGCCGAAGCCGCCAATGCCGCCAAGATGAACGACCCTTATGTGCTCCACGGCCAGCTTTATGCCCAGACGGGCAGCAGCGAGGCTCTCGATTATATGCTCAGCACGTCGATCACGCGGGGCTATGACGAGGATGCCCTTTATTATCTGGCGGAGGCTAAGCGCCGCAGGGGAGAGACCCCGTCCTTGCTTTACAAAGAGTACATGGTCTATAAGCGCATGGGCAATGTCAATAAGGCTTATTCCTTGCTCACGACCCTCGCGGCGATGGATTCGACCAATACGGATATTGCCGATGAATTGGCGTTGAACAGGCTGCAACAAGCCGGAATTCTCATTTCCGACGGGCTTTACTCCGAGGCTTTGCCCTATCTGAAAGCGGCGGTGGCTCACAGCTACGACCCGGAAATCGCGGCTTCTGCCCGCAACAGGGAATATGCCTGCTATTATGAGATGCGCCGCTATGACGAGGCATTGGCCGCATTGGACAGCATGTATGCCGCCCATCCCGATAAATCCGGCTATTTCATCAAGAAAGCCGACATCTTGAACCGTCAGGGCTACGCACAGGAGGCTTTGGATTTGCTGGATTCCGCGATGGTCGATTCGTTGGAGTTGGAGATGCGTCCGGTTTACGTGTCGGCTTACGAGGAAATCGCGGTGCCTTACATCAAAGGACTTATCGAGGAAGGGGCGTCTTTCTTGGCGCTTTCCGAGAGTTCCCGCCTGGTGGCTGTCAATCCTTCCAATGTCGAGGGGTTGCAGTATGCCATTGGCATGTCTGATTTGCTGGGGCGGCAGGACTCTTATGACTATTACGTGGATCTGGCTCGTTCCATCTATCCGGATCGCACCGATTTCATCGTGAAGAAGGCCGTTTCCTACAGCCGTGACGGGGAATATGAGCGCGTGGTGGACATGCTTCATCCCTGGCTCGAGAAATATCCGCACAACCAAGGCATTGTGGGCGCTTTTGCCGAGAACAGCGAATTGCTGGCTTATGAACTGATCAAAGCCCACCATCCGGACTCGGCTATCGCGGTGGTCGACACCGCATTGGTCTTCGATGCGGACAACGAAGCCTTGTATCTGGCCAAGGGGGTGGCGTATGAGGCCCTGCATGAGTATGATTCCGCCTATCATTACCAGTTCAAATACACGCCCGGATCGGAGGAAGCCGCTTCCTTCCGGCGCCATCTGGACGGATTGGAGAGCCGTTCCTACAAAAATGAGGTGGGAGCGGAATACCTGCAAGGCCGTTACGGCGAGGCGGATGTGATTACGTCGGTGGCCACCCTCTCTTATACGCGGGAACTGAAAAATGACGACCTCCTTTCTGCAAAGCTCAATTATGCAGGCCGCGACGGCAGTGCGGCCGGCGACGATCCCGAAGACCAGGTGCCCGGAGGCGTGGGCTTGCAGTTGCAGGCGTCGTGGACCCACTCGATTTCGTCCAAGTGGAGCCTTTCGCTCACGGGTGGTGTCGCGTCGAAATATTTCCCCAAATTCATGGCCGAGGCGAAACTGGAGCACTATTTCGACCGGGATGTCTCGCTCGACGTGCATGCCGGCTACCGCCGCATCAGCACGTATGCCAAGGGCTATCGTTGGGAATCTTCCCTGAATCCCGAAGAAAGCGCTTGGGTGTTCGACGGCTGGGATGAAACGAAGCAAAACTTCTTCAGCCTGGGAGCCGGTGTCACGAAGTACTGGGAGCGCATTTCGCTGGGCGGAAAGGTGGACGGTTTCTTCACTACGTCTAAATTATACGTGAATGCCGCCACGCAGTTCAAGTACTACCCGCTCAACGACGGGCGCACGAGCATCATTGTCACCGGAAGCGCCGGGACGGCTCCGGAGGCCAACATGATAGACCATGCCATGCCCGGCACCTTCGACAAGCTGAACACTTCGGTGGGCTTGGGTGGCATCTATATGATCAACAAGCATCTTTCGGCTGGCCTGATGGGCACGTGGCACACGTTCTATAGCCAGACGAATAATCGTTCCGGCGGGTTCGCGGACTATACGGAAACGATAACGACACGATACAGGAACTTATATAACATCCACTTGCAGCTATATGTACATTTCTGAGAGACATCTGATGCCCAAGATCGCATCGTTTTGCTTTGCGGTTTTGTTGTGTTGTGGCTGTGCTGCCGAACGCAGGAGTCCGGCAGGGGGATGTTATGTCGTCATGCCAGCCGATGAGGAGCATGCCGAGGATGTCCGTTGGGCGGAATATCTGGAGGGGCAGATCGTGCGGCGTTCTTCCGCGTTGGACACGGCTGTTTCGAGGCCTGTGCAGGATGTCCGGGTGCATGTGGATGCTTCTCTTTCCCATGATTTCGTGGTGGAGCGCAAGGGGAGTGCTTTGTGTCTTTCTGCGCGTGATGCGGAAAAAATGTTGTGGCTCGTCTATCAGTTCCTTTCTTCTTGTGCGGGTCAGGGGCTTGCGGTGGGCGATTTGCCTCCGGCTTACGTGTCCATGGACGGCGACCGGGGGAATTTTGCGTTCGAATACCGGGGCGTTTATACGCCTTCCAACGCCGACCCGGAGCTGATGCCCATCACCGCTTCCCACAATGTGGATTATGATTGGGCCTTGTGGGGGCACAATCTGCGCCGTGTTTTTGAGGGCGGCCGGATTCCCGATGAGGCCCGGGCCTTGGTAGACGGCGAACGCACCGGGGCGCAGTTCTGTTTCTCGTCCGAAGTCTTGTTCGAGGCGGTTTCCCGTTATGTGGCTCTTCATCGAAGCTCCGATGAAACCAGCCGTTTTGCCGTCATGCCCGAGGATAACGGCATGGTTTGCTTGTGTCCGGACTGCGTGGCTGCGGGCAACACGCCCGGTTCGGCCACTCCTGCCGTCAGCCGTTTGTTGCGCCGTGTGGCCGACCGCTATCCGGATGACCTGTTCTTCACTTCGTCTTACCAGACTACGGTGGAACCGCCGTCCGACCCTTTGCCTTCCAATGTGGGGGTGCTGGTGAGTGCCATCAGTGTGCCTATGCGGGAGAAATTCAAGTCCCGCCCGGCCACGAAGAAGTTTGCGGCCTTGGTGGGCCGTTGGCGGAAGGTGGCAGGGCGGATTTATGTGTGGGACTATCTGCGCAATTTCGACGATTACCTGACTCCTTATCCTTGCCTGCGGCTGTTGCAGCAGCGGCTGGATTTCTACCGTTCCATCGGTGTCGATGGCGTTTTTTTCAATGGGAGCGCGCCCGCTTATGCGCCGTTCGACGACGTGCAGACGGCCGCTGTGGCTGCCATGCTGGTGCGTCCGGAACTTCCGGTGGCCGATTATGCCGGCCGTTGTTTCGCGCGCTACTATCCCGTGACGGGCGGACAGCTTTCTGCCGCCTACCGGAGTTGGGAAGAGCGGGTGGCCCGCAGCCGTGCCCCGCTGCCTTTCTATGGCGGCATTGGCGATGCGGTGAAAGCGTGGCTCCAGCCCGATGAATACGTCCGGTTTTGCGATTCGCTCGACCGGGTGTCCAAGCGTGCGGGCGAGGCGGAGCGTGTGCGGCTCAACCGTTTGCTCACGGCTTCGTGGTTCACGCGGCTGGAACTGCTTCGCCGGCCCGGCGGCGGTTACGATGAAAAGGAAGCCCGGCGCGCCTTGGAAGGGTTGCGCGGTTATGCCGCGTTCCCCGACATGGCCTCCTATCGTGAGGCGCAAGGCACGCTGGCGCAATATATAAAAGATTGGGAAGTGCTGATGGGCCAGAACCGTTCGGCGGCTTCCAACCGCCTGCGCGGCCTGGCCATAGAGCCGGTGACCCCTCCCGACGGGGGGTATGCCGACTTGTCCCTGCTCACCGACGGCGAATGCGGCCTGCCCACAGATTACCACACGGGTTGGGTCATTGCTTCGCCCCAGGAAGTGGTATGGCGGGTGCCTGCCGGGCGTGTGCGGTCCGGCGATGTGCTTTCGCTGTCGTTCCTCAACGTGCCGCGCTGGCACATCTTCCTGCCTCAGCAGGTGGAAGTGCGGCAGCAGGGGCGGCGTGTAGGCGTGGCGGAGGTGCCGGCTGTGGAGGAGGCGTTTGTCCGCCAGGAGGCCGCCTGCAAGTTGGGCGCGGTGGATGCCGCCCGGCCGTTGGAACTCCACCTCACGCAACGCAAGCGGGGCGGGCGGGTCACTTTGGCCTGCGATGAAGTGGCCGTTTTTGGCCGGAAGTCTAAGACGAGAGATTAAAAGCGGAGGAGAGATGAAGGGGATTGGAAACCGTGTGATAAAGACCTGGGGCAAGCTGGCCGCCTGCGTGTGCGGGGTGGCCTGCATGGCCGCGTTGGGGTCTTGCCGGAAGAACATCGGCATGACCACCGTGCATGTGCCCGATTCCGTGCGCCACTACTATCCGGTTCTGGCCGGCGAGATCCTGAACCTCTCGTTCCTGCTGGAGAACACGGGCGACCAGCCGCTCATCATCCGCGACATACAGACCTCGTGCGGATGCATCGTGCCGGAACTGGACACGCACATGCTCCTGCCGGGCAAGCAGGTCCGGTTGCTCTTCAAGTATGAGAGCGCGAAAAATGTCGGTTACGTGGACCACACCATACGTATCTACGGCAACATCAAGCCCACCGGCATCTGCAAGCTGAAGTTCGACATCAACGTGGTGACCCACGCCGACTACACGCGCGACTACGAGGAACTCTACAAAGAAGCCGTGGAGCGGAGCAACATCATCCGCGGGCTGGTGGACGGCGACGAGTCGGAGAAGGGCTACTGGACCGACGACATCAGCCACGACAGCCGTTCCCAGGAGAAATACTTCTGGCGGAAGGGCGGGGAGTGACCCGCCGCGCCACGTCCCCGGCGGTTGCGGCCGGCGGCGTGGCGGAAAGCAACAAGAAAGGAAGCCTTTACCCGCCGTGGGGGCAGGAGGGCAATCTGAATATGAATAATAATTTTTTTAAAAACAAGTGATTATGAAAAAAGTAATTATTCCCTGTTTTGCAGTCTTGTTGGCCGCTTGTTCGACCGACGAGCTGCCCACCGGAGGAGGGACTGTGTCTCCTCCCCAGGGAGAGGTATTAACCAGTGGCACGGTGAATTTCACCAACCACACATCGCTCACCATCGGCAGCGCGCCCGCGCAGAGCCGCGCCGCCTTCCTTGCGCGCGGGGCGAAGTTTGACTTCGAGGGCAACGAGGCCTGCACGCTCGACAT
>CALUNJ010000070.1 GCA_944321975.1 uncultured Paraprevotella sp. | reverse complement strand
TGGGCGCTGAGGGATTCGAACCCCCGACCCTCTGCTTGTAAGGCAGACGCTCTGAACCAGCTGAGCTAAGCGCCCGTCCTCTTCGTTGCAAAAGCGATGCAAAGGTACGCATTTTCTGCATTCCTGCAAATTTTTCGGCCTCTTTTTTTTCAAAAAACCATCCGTTGCAAACGGTTCTTGCAACGGATGGTTCCCATCTCCTTTCCTCCTCGGAGTCATTTCCCGGCAAAACGCGCCGCCTGTTCCGCAATCAGAGCCTCGTCGTCGAAATAGTTGATCTTCATGGCCCTGCGCACTTCCGACAAGGTTGCCGCCGCAGCCTCGCGAGCCACCTCGCAGCCTTTCTTCAACATGTCGTACACCGCCGGAATATCCCGCTCAAACTCCTTGCGCCGTTGGCGGATGGGCTCCAATTCCTCCTGCATCACAGCCGAAAGGAACTTCTTCACCTTCACATCGCCCAAGCCGCCCCGGCGGTAGTGCGCCTTCAGTTCGTCCAGATTCGCATAATCGGGCAAGTAACGCCCGAAATGTTCCGGACGCGAGAACGCATCCAAATAAGTGAATACCGTGTTGCCCTCCACCTTGCCGGGGTCGGAGACCTTCAGGTGGTCGGGGTCGGTATACATCGAGCGTATCTTCTTCTCCACTTCATCCGCAGGGTCGGACAAATAGATGCAATTGCCCAGGGATTTGCTCATCTTGGCCTTGCCGTCCGTGCCCGGCAGACGCAGGCAGGCCGCGTTGTCCGGCAAAAGGATTTCGGGCTCCACCAACGTGTCGCCATAAATATAATTGAAACGGCGCACGATTTCGCGGGCCTGCTCCAGCATCGGTTCCTGGTCCTCGCCCACGGGGACGGTCGTGGCCTTAAAAGCTGTAATATCGGCCGCCTGGCTGATGGGATAAGTGAAAAAGCCCACGGGAATGCTCGTTTCGAAATTGCGCATCTGGATTTCCGTTTTCACCGTAGGATTGCGCTGCAAGCGCGACACTGTGACCAAATCCATGAAATAAAAAGTCAACTCACACAGTTCCGGGATCTGGGACTGGATGAAGATGGTGGACTTGGCGGGGTCGATGCCGCAAGCCAAATAATCAAGAGCCACCTCGACGACATTCTGCCGCACCTTCTCCGGGTTGTCGATATTGTCTGTCAACGCCTGCCCGTCGGCCTCGAAAATAAAGATCTTGTCGTACAATCCGGAATTTTGCAGTTCCACCCGCCGGCGCAAAGAACCGACGTAATGGCCTATGTGCAACTTTCCCGTCGGACGGTCGCCCGTCAATATGATTTTTTCCTGTTTCATGTTTTGCCTGTTTAAATTCGTATTGCAAAGATACGGAGAATGTGAGGAAGAAGCAAATCAGGACCTGCCAAAAAGCCGGTCCAATTCATCTTGTCCCAAAATGGCGACCACGACCTTCCCGTCGGGCGTCTGGTTGGGATTCCGGCTGGCAAACAAATCGTCGACCAAAGCCCCCATTTCCTCGTTCGACAACACTTGCCCCTGCACGATGGCGGCGCTTTTGGCCAACGACAACGCGATGTCATGGCGCACGTCTTCCTCTATGTGGCATCCTTTCTCCATGGAAGCCTGCACGATGCCGCGCACCACCTCGACCGGATCCAGCCCTTCGGCTCCCGCCGGAATGGCATTGATGGAAAAACTCCCGCCGCCCAACACGGCCAGGTCAAACCCCAAAGCATGCATGTCGTCCATCAAATGCTCCAGGACCACCGCCTCCGAAGGAGGCAACTGCAACATGTCCGGAAAGAGCAAACCTTGCGACTGCCCCGTCCCTCCTTCCATTTGCTTGCGGTAACGCTCGTAAAGCACACGCTCATGCGCCCGATGCTGGTCTATGATCATCAACCCGGACTTCACGGCCGTCATAATGTACTTTCCCTTGTATTGATAATGCAAGGCCGACTTTTCAATGCCTTCCCCGGATCCGCCATACAACGTCGCATTCTCTTCCTCACGAGGCGCGAAAACCCCTGTGTTGAAATCTTCCGGTTCCGGCATGAATACCTCTTGCGCGTTCCCCGCATACAAATCTTCCCAGCCTGCGGCAGAAGCATGCTTCGGGCGAGACGACGACGCAGGCTTGAACGGGTTGAAATCAGGATTCACGTCCAAAGCCGGTGCCGCCACAGAAGCCGGCGCGGCGGGATTTCCGAACACCGGAATTTCCGGCACGCCTTCCATGTCGAAATCTATCGTCGGCACGGCATTGAAGCGTCCCAACGACTCTTTCACCGCAGCCACGACAATCTGCCAGATCGCCAACTCGTTCTCAAATTTGATTTCGGTCTTTGTCGGATGGATATTCACATCAATGTTTGCCGGGTCCACCTCAAAATAGAGGAAATAAGACACCTGGTCACCTGCGGGAATCAACTTCTCGAAGGCCTCCATCACGGCTTTATGGAAATAAGGATGGCGCATGTAACGGCCATTGACGAAAAAATACTGATGCGCCCCTTTCTTGCGCGCCGATTCCGGCTTTCCCACGAAACCATGCAGACGCACCAAGGAAGTCTCCACCTCTACCGAAAGCAACTGCTCGTTCAGCTTCTTGCCCAAAATTCCCACAATGCGTTGCCTGAGCGTGGCCTTGGGAAGGCTGAACACCACGCTACCGTTATGGGAAAGGGAAAAGGAAATGTCCTCGTGCACCAAAGCCACCCGCTCGAATTCCTGCAAGATATTGCTCAATTCCGTTTGGTTGGACTTCAAAAACTTACGGCGGGCAGGAACATTGAAAAACAAATTCTTGACCAGGAAATTGCTCCCCGGCGCACAAGCCACAGGCTCCTGGCTCACCACCCGAGACCCCTCGATGGCCACGCACGTGCCCAGTTCGTTCCCGGCTTGCCGCGTCCGAAGCTCTACTTGGGCCACTGCAGCGATCGAGGCCAGGGCTTCGCCCCGGAAACCCATCGTGTGCAAGGCAAACAAGTCTGCGGCCTCGCGGATCTTGGAAGTGGCATGGCGCTCAAATGAAAGGCGGGCATCTGTCTCAGACATTCCCTTTCCGTCGTCCACCACCTGCACCAAGGTCTTTCCCGCGTCCTCTACGATTACGTCGATATGGGTGGCTCCCGCGTCCACCGCGTTCTCCACCAATTCCTTAACGACCGAAGACGGCCGCTGTATCACCTCCCCGGCAGCAATCTGATTGGCCACCGAGTCTGGCAGCAAATGAATAATATCGCTCATTCTCCTCCTTACGCTCCTCTTCTGTTTTAGAAACGGAAGCTGCCCGTCTGCAAATAATGCCAAATAAAAAGCAAGATTCCGATGATGATCAAGGCCACACCAGCCTTCAAGGGTTTACGCCCGCTCTCTTTCCGCCGCCTCAGATGCTTCGTTCCCTTCACAAATGTGCCGCGGATATTTTCCGGATTGAATTCTTCCGGAGGAAGCAGCCCCAATTCCCGCTTGGCCCGTTCCTCTATCGCTTTCAGTTTCTCAGCCCGTTCGTCATAATAAATATAAGGGTGGTTAAACCCGCGCGGCTTGCGCGCCTTGAAAAATGCCATATCTCATTTCTTTTTAATGTCGTCCAATGATTGCAAGGGCGCCTTGTGTTTGTAGGAGACCTTCAGTTCCGTCCCCGCCTTCTTAGGACGCCAATGGAAGATGTCATCCTTGTTCAACGGACGGATATAATCGAACCATGCGAAGTTAGACAAATACAACCGGTTGGCCGGAATCATGGCGATGGGGTAAATCACTCCCGTGGAAGCCGGCATCCAGATCTTGTCCATCTTGCGGTCTTTCATGAAAAGTTTCAATTCCGAGGTTTCCGTGTAATTCATCCCGATCATCAGGCTGTCGTCGTCAAACATGTAGTAATCCACATAGACATTCCCTTCGACCCAGGTCTCATACATTTCCCCATCCCTGAAATAAGAAGTCATCTCTTTCCCTGCAACCTGATTGAAGCACACCGAGTCTATCCGCTCCACGGAAAGCGTCTGGTCTATGACATGAATGCGGTCTATCGTGGAATCGTTCAGATAAATCTTAATGACTTCACCCAGCACCTGCTGGCCGGCATTCCATACGATGGGGTCGCGATACATCGTGATGCAGGAATCCTTCGTGTTGAACACCACAGAATCGCACACCGACTGCACATCCGTGCGATAGGAACGCACCTTGTGGTAGCCGCGCATCTCGCGATACATCGAATCCGTGTCCATATGGAAGGTGTAGAGCTTAAAAGTGTCTGCGTGCATGTACATGGTGTCTTGCTGGGAATAATCAATGGCCACCGCACTGTCTGTCGCCATGGAATAGCCGGTGCTGTCGTTATAATAACAATAGTTTCCCAAGAGCATGTTTTTGTTCACCTCGTCGGTGTACACCACGTTTCGGAAGCCTTCCCCGATGCCCGTCTTACTATCATAAAACAAGCTGTCACCCACCATCTTCCGACCCTTGTTCGTCACGATGGAGCGATCCAGCAAGAAGGCCTCTTCCGTCTGGGTGTTATAAAATCCCGATTCCGAATAGATATGATTGTCCCCGCTGTCGATATTGGAAGGCCCCACGATCTCTGCCATGCTGGTGCGCGTGTTATAGTTCAACGTGTCCGAAATCAACGTAAACTTCGGGTTGACCAGTTTGACATTATAATTGAACACAGCCTGTCGCGTAGGAGGGCTGTACTGCCCCCAATCTGAGGTAAGCACATTTTCCTTGTCCACCAATTTCCCGCCTTCAAAGAAATAGCCCAATTCATACAAGCGGTCGTAATCAAGACTATCCGTATACAACTTAGACTCCCGATGCGTCAGCACCACATTGTGACGCACACGGGCCAGTTGCTCCAATCCGTCGTAGAGCAACATGTCGCCCACCAAATCAAGGGTATCCCCCTGCACCATCTTCACATGGCCGAAGGCGTCGAACGAATTGGTAGCCTCATAAAAGCAAGCACTGTCACAAAACATCAAAACACCTTCGTGCTGGAACTGCACGTTTCCCGTCAGGATCTGTGCGCCCGGATGGCGGTATTGGTCAAACGTCAGCTTGTCGGTATGCAACAATATCACCTTCGACTCGGACTTTTCCCGCCCGTCGTCCTCATTGGCAGCCATTACGGCATATAGCCCAAACAGGCATAGAATACAAAAGAAGAGTAATCTATGCCCGCCCGCCACTGGTCTGGTCGCTTTCTTCTTCATTTGATCCACCCCGGATATTCAAAATCACAGTCCCTCCACTCCTCGTTAATGCGCACGTAAGTGGACTTCTGCTTTTCCCTTATCCATTGATTGATTTTCTCTTCCTGCAATTTGTTCATCACCACGCTCTTCAGCACCTGGAAATCTTCCGACATGGAAGCGCGGTGAGCCTTTATGTGTGTTTTCAGCTTGACGATGGCACACACTTCCTTGTCCTTGGAATTGACCATCATGAAGGGGCTTGAGATTTCGCCCGTATTCATCGTGGAAACCACCTTTGCCACTTCTGCCGGCAATTCCTGCAACTGGAAACGCGAAGTGCGCACCTGCTCTCCTGCCGACGGGTCAAATTTCAAGTTGGTCATCAGGCCACGGTTGTTGCGCGTGTCCTTGTCGTCGGAAAAATAAGCCGCCACCTCTTCAAACGAATATTTCTCCTTGCGAAGATCTTCTGCAATGGAGTCCATGCGCATCATCGTCGTGTCGATGTCAGCCTGGGCCAACCGGGGCTTGCGCAGGATATGCCGCACCTTGACCTTGTCGCCGCGCTTGTCCACCAATTGGATGATATGGAAACCGTACTCGGACTCCACCACTTTCGAGATGGTCTTCGTGTCATTCAGGCTAAATGCCACGTTGGCAAAAGCCGGATCGAGTTCCGTACGCCCGTATTCAGGCATTTCGCCGCCGAAACGCGCCGAACCGGGATCCTCGGAATACAAGGTGGCCAACGTGGAGAACGAGGTCTCCCCGCTATTGATCCGCTCCGTGTAGCTGCGCAATTCTTCTTTCACCCGCTCTATTTCCGTCTGGGGGATGCGAGGTTGCCGGGTGACGATTTGCACCTCCACCTGGTCCGGGATCCAGGGCAGGCTGTCTTCCGGCACGTCCTTGAAATAACGGCGCACCTCGGCCGGCGTCACCCTGATGTCGGAAGTCAAGTTGGAACGCACTTGTTCCACGATGTACTGTTCACGCATGGACTCAAACATCATCTCCCGGATTTGCGTCATGGTCTTATGATAGTATTCCTCCAGTTTCTCCTTGGAGCCGGCCCGCATGGTCAACTCATTCAGCCGCGCTTCCACATTGGGCATCACCTCGGAAGTGGACACTTCCACGCTGTCCAACTGGCCTTGATGAAGGAACAATTTCTGTATGGCCAACTGTTCCGGTATGACGCAATAAGGATTTCCCGGGATGTTGGCACCGAAATCCAGGCGTGCGGCTTCCACGTCTGAGCGCAAGATGGCTTCATCGCCCACCACCCAAATCACTTCGTCGACGACATTGTCCGGACTTTGAGCAAACAAACACATTTGCGCCCCCCCGAAAAGGAACGCAAATGCACACCATAACCTTCTGAAAAGTTTCATATCCCTTTATTCTCTGCTTAAATCATTTGCGAAGATAACGTTATTCAAAACCACCTCAATGCTTGTTAACGGTATTTAAAACCTCTTCGTATATTTCAACCTTGTAAGCATCGCGCAACTTGCGCACGAACGCCTCCTCACAGGCAGCCTGATAATCCGACACCACTTCGCCCTTCACATCCGTCCATTCCTTCGGTTTCTTCAGTTTCTTGCCGAAAACCGCCGCATAGGGATAAGACTTCAAAGGCGCAGGCTCCGCCTTCACTTTGAACACCAAATGATCCACAAATGCGTTGTCGCCCTTCTTGAACAGGTTTTTCTCCACACGGATCTGCTTCACGGAGTCCCGGTTGAACGTGGCCCGCAACGAGTCTATCCACAAATCATCATCCAGCGACTTGAGCAGCTTACGCACTTGCTTCTGCAAGGCCTTGTCCCTGCTGTGATACACCACGCCTTTATACCGCGGGCCATCCCACTTGTATTCCGACTTATGCGCTTTGAAATAAGACTCCAGTCCCGCCGTGTCGGCAGCCGCCTTGTCCCACACTTCGCGGCGGCTGATTTCATAAAGCAGCAGGCCGTCGTGATATTCCTGCACCAAATATTTCAGTTGGAGGTCTTCCGCACACAATTCCTGTGTTTTCCGGTCGAGCACCTCGTCCGGCGTCAGTTCACCCCCCGAGGCTTTGGCCACAGAGTCTATCGCCATCGAAGCAATGCGGTCTTTCAATCCCCGGCGCTCCAGGAACACCTGCAACTGGGGCCTCAACTGCTCGTAGCTTTCCAACTGCTTGCGGTCCTTCATATAAATAATGTGGTAACCCATCGGGGATTGGAACGGGGCCGACATCTCGCCTTTGTCCAGCGCAAAAGCCTTTTCTTCGAAGCCTTTCACGGTCTGCCCCTTGGCGATCCACCCCAGTTCTCCGCCGCGCGAGGCTGTCCCGCGGTCGTCGGAACATTGTTTGGCCAAGGTGGCGAAATCCGCGCCCTGCTGCAAGGCGGCGTAGATGGAATCTATCCTCTCCTTGCCTCTTTCCAGCTCTTCGGGAGTCGCCTTTTGGGACATCAGCACCATGATGTGGGCCGGATAGACCAGGCCGTCGGGGCCGATGGAAGCCTTCATTTTGTCATAATATTTCCGCAGTTCCGCTTCCTCCGCGCCCGGAGTCACGAAATAAGGACGGATCTGCTGGTCACGATAAGAGCGGAACTCCTTCCGGAACGAAGACAACGTGTCATACCGTGCATCCAGCGCGGCTTCCACTTTCAACTTATAATTGACGAACAAATCCACGTATTCTTCCAACGTCTTTTTGTCCACGACATTGTCGCCGTTATTCTTGTTGAAATTATATTCGAACTCCGAGCGGGTCACGCCCTTGCCGTTGATTTTCATCACCACGGGGTCAGCGCCTTGCGCGGCCAGCGACCCGGCCACGCAGAGCGAACAACAAAATGCCAGCCACCTTTTCATACCCGACATTTATTCCGGACGACTATAATTGGGTGCCTCGCTCGTGATGGTCACGTCGTGCGGATGGCTCTCCTGCACACCGGCGTTGGTGATCCTCACGAATTTGGCGCGATGCAGTTCCTCGATCGTGTGCGCGCCGCAATAGCCCATGCCCGAACGCAAGCCGCCCACGAGCTGGTAAATGACTTCCTGCACCGTGCCCTTATAAGGCACACGCCCGGCAATGCCTTCCGGCACGAGTTTCTTCACGTCCTTCACTCCGGACTGGAAATAACGGTCCTTCGAACCGCACTCCATGGCTTCCAGCGAACCCATTCCACGGTAGGACTTGAACTTACGGCCATTAAAGATAATCGTGTCGCCCGGAGATTCTTCCGTGCCGGCCACCAACGAGCCGATCATCACACTATATCCGCCGGCCGCCAAAGCCTTCACCACATCGCCGGAATAGCGCAAACCGCCATCGGCAATCAAGGGTACGCCCGTACCCGCCAAGGCGCAAGCCACGTCGTAGACGGCCGACAATTGGGGCACCCCCACGCCGGCCACCACGCGCGTGGTACAAATCGAGCCAGGCCCGATGCCGACCTTGATGCCGTCCGCGCCTGCGTCCACGAGCATCTTGGCGGCCTCGCCCGTAGCCACGTTGCCCACCACGATGTCCACGTCCGAGAACGCGGCCTTGGCTTCCTTCAGTTTTTCCACCACATATTTGGAATGCCCGTGGGCCGTGTCGATGACTATGGCGTCCACCCCGGCTTCCACCAGGGCCTGCATGCGTTCCAGCGTGTCGGCCGTCACGCCCACGCCGGCAGCCACACGCAAGCGCCCTTTCTCATCCTTGCACGCCATGGGTTTGTCCTTGGCCTTCGTGATATCCTTATAGGTGATCAGCCCCACCAGGCGGCCGTCTTTGTCCACCACCGGCAACTTCTCGATCTTGTTTTCCTGCAAGATCTTGGCCGCCGCGGCAAGGTCGGTCTGCTGGTGCGTCGTCACGAGATTTTCCGAAGTCATCACCTCGTCTATCTTGCGGTTGATGTTCTGTTCGAAGCGCAAGTCGCGGTTGGTCACGATGCCCAACAGTTTGTTGTCATCGTCCACCACGGGAATCCCCCCGATGTGATACTCGCTCATCAGGTTCAAGGCGTCGCCCACCGTGCGGCCGCGCTTGATCGTGACGGGGTCATAAATCATGCCGTTTTCCGCACGCTTCACGATGGCCACCTGGCGTGCCTGTTCCTCGATGGGCATGTTCTTGTGGATCACGCCGATGCCGCCTTCGCGGGCAATGGCGATGGCCATCGGGGCTTCCGTAACGGTATCCATGGCCGCTGTGACAAACGGCACTTTCAACTCTATGTTTCTGGAAAACTTGGTGGTCAGATCCACCGTACGGGGCAAAACGTCTGAATACGCGGGGACCAACAATACGTCGTCGTACGTCAATCCGTCCATCACAATCTTATCTGCAATAAATGATGACATAGGCTTTAACTTTATTGCATGCAAAATTAGTCATTTTCCCCGAAACTACGATGTTTTTTTCCCGTTTTTTCAGAAAATATCACCCATTTGCCCCGATGCGGCCCCATGGGCGTTCCCTGCCTGCAGGCTCCGCCGGCTGCCCCTGCCGGGATTTTCGCCCGGGCAAGGCCGGCGGCCGCTCCAGGCCGGCGTGGCCGTCAGCGGATCTGATGGCGCATGGAAGCCACCTCGTCCGGATTCGCCCCCAGTTCCAAGGCGCGGTCCAGGTCGGCCCGTGCCTTCTTTTCCTGCCCCGTCTCCACATAGAGCGCGGCACGATTGAGCAGATAATCAATGTTGGAAGGGTCCAGTTCGATGGCCTTTGTGAAATCCGCCTCGGAAGCCTCGTAGAGTTTGCGCGTCTGCTCCAACCCCGCCCGGACGGCATAAAGCACGGCATGCGTGGGGGCGGCGGCGATCATCGTGTTGATCTGCTCCATGGCCTCGTGCGGGCGGTTGTCCTTTTCGTTGAGCAGCACCAGCCCGATGCGCGCTTCCTCGTGTTTCGGGTTCAACTTGAGCAAAGCCTCGTAGTCCGCCCGGGCCTTCTTGTAGAGCCGCTGCTTGGTGTAGATATAAGCCCGCATGAACAAAGCCTCTTCCTCGTCCGTCTTCCAATCCAGCACGTCGCTATAATCCGCCAAGGCCTTTTCCTCGTTCCCCATCCGCATGTGAAGCGACGCCCGCGCCATCCGCAAGGGCAGCACGTGGGGCGCGATGTACAGCCCCTGGGTGTAGCTTTCCAGGGCTTTTTCCGGTTTCCCACGATGCTCCTGTATGCGCCCGATCTGATAATAAATCATGGCGTTGGAACGCTGCGCCGGCTCGGCCTTCATCGCCTCGCGGAACAGGCGTTCCGCCTCCACGGTGCTGTCGACCGACATGGCTTCCAAAGCCTGGCGCACATATTCCCGATATGTGCCGTGCGACTGTGCCCGCACGGCCGTCATGCCCGCGCACAGGCACAACACGCACAACATCTTTTTCATGTTCTCGTCCCTCCTCTTTCTGTTTTTAAGGTCAGTGCGGAAAGGCTTTTGCCGTGAAACAATAGCCTCCCCACCGCAAATATAAGGTTTTTTAAAGATTCCACCTCGTTTTTTACGCGAAAAATTCGATGTTCGCACAAGCCAATGGCGCAGGAAGCCCCCCTTCGTGCGCCCCTCCTGGAGGAAAGCGCCATGCCGCTTGCCCCCGGCACGAACAGCCTTTGCCCGTGCACCAAGCCCGGAAAGAGCATTCCCCGACTTATGCCCCCGAGGAACCGACACGGGCGGGCGGCCCGGCGAAGGACAGAAACGGGAACTTCCGGTGAAGCGAGGGGCAAGGCAAACGGACATCCGCGGCATTCCAGCCGATGGCTCAAAAAACAGACGGGATGCATGTCAAACGGGCATCGGGACACGAGCCAAGGAAGCACCCGCCCGAAGGAAAGATTTTTCCTGACAATCCGGCCGACACGCACGCATCCCGTCACATCCCCGAAGAAGCGGCAGGTTCAGCCCGGAACAGTTTCCGGCGGCCACACAAGGTATCTATGGGTAAATTCATAACACATTAATAACCAATAAAATAGAAAATCATTTCCGAGACATGGATTTTTCTCAAGCGATTCACATTTTTTTCTCAAGCGACGCGTCGGTTTTTCCCAAGAGAGAAATTCGCGCGCCTCTTGAGGCGGGTCTCCCCATGTCTTCCCCGCCGTCCTTTTCCCCCGCAGCCTCCCCGTCTTTTCCCCGGCTTCCGGCCAAGGAAAAAGCCAGAAAAACGCCAAGGCACGCCCGCCGGACATCCGGGAAGCAGAAGGCCGAGTCCGCATCGGCTCCTGCCACCACCCTACAGAATGCCACAGCAAGACAAAAAAACGGCCACTTATAAAAGTGGCCAGACGCAAGCACCGGTTCATAAAGGTTCACGAACAAGACTCTTTCCTACACTTATTTGGCTGCATGCACTTTTTTACTTACATTTGCAACCAGAGGCTCACGCTTCCCTGAGTCCGAAGCCCAAAATGGAATTGATGATTTTTTTGCTAAAGAGAAAAACATGAGGCATAGATGGTGGATACAGATAACCCTGGGGATATTGGCGGCATGGGGGACAACAGCCTGCAAAAATCCTAAAACGGACAATGGCGCAATGGAGGAAAAACCTGCCGCCACCGCCCCGCTCCTCGAAAGCGTCGGCATGACACACACCGTGACGAAACTGAAAGGCGCGGGCGGAAAAATCTCCGTGTTCCGCTACCACGGAGGACGAATGGCCGAAGGACAAAGCACGGACTATGGCGATTTCATCATCGAGAACTTCCCGCTGCGCATCAGCGTGTCCAAGCAGACGCACGCGCTCCCGGCCCCCGGCCGGGAAGAAACCCGCTACGCCAACTTTTATGTCAACCCGGGCGGATATGTCACCGCCATGCACTTCAACGGCCAGAAAATGCGAAAGGAGGGCGGCATCCCCCTCACGATCTTCTACAGCGGGAGGGTGGACGTGTCCTACAACACGCGGGAGCATGTGACCGCCGTGCGGTATGACTTCGACGACAGCCAGGGAGGAGGCGAAACCGGACTCACCCGGTACGAATGGGAAGGCAGCCGGCTGACCCACGTCATTTCCGACGTGGCACGCAAAGGCAGCTTCTACGAACAACACTCGCTCTTCACCTTCCACTACGCGGAAGCCACCCCTTCCGCCACGGCGGGCAACGACTGCATCTACCTGGAGGAAATGAACGTCTGCCCCTACCTGCACGACTTCATGTGGTATGCCGGGCTTTTCGGGCGCCCGCTGGAAGAAATCCCCATTGGCATCACCTGCGAAAGCATGGGCGACGCGCCGGACTGGAACACCACCATCGCCGTGGGAGTGAGGCGCGACTCGGCCGGACGGGCCGTCACCATCCACTACGGCAGCGGGACAAACACGGCCATCACGTATGACAACCGCGCAGACGACCGGGATTGGGGCGACACCTCCTCGCTGCTTTCAAGAGGCGGCACGGGTAAAAGCCCGGCCGCGCCCTGAGCCTCTCCCCCGGAAAAAGGGTTTCTGCGGAAACTCGCAGCCATTTCCCGGCTTCCCGTTTGCGTCCTCTTGCCGCCACCTGGACGAAAACGACAACCACGGCCATCGACACCCCCAAGGACGCTTTTATGCCGTGCAGGCGGAACGGAACGAGCGCGACGGCATCTTCGTCGTCTCGGACAAGGGGCGCGTCGCACGCCGCCACACCAGCGACAGTTGGGACAATGGGAAAGACCGCTTCGACGAAGGCGACGACGAATGGGACTAACCCGAAGGACAGAGACACTGGAAAAATCATCCGCCCCGGTTCCATATGGCGTGTGGAACCGGGGCGGAAGTCTGTATGTCCGTGCCGCGCACAGAGGGAATCTTCGTCCTCCTATCGTGCGGCCAGCTTGACGGTCTTCGCCGTCCGTCCGTCGCTCACCGTCAGCAGGTAGATGCCGCGCGACGCACGCACGCCTTCCAGCCGCTGCCAGCTGCCGTCGCCCACGATGCGGCCTTGCGCCACCGTCGCGCCGCCGACCGCCGTCAACGTCCAACGCACCTCACCGCCGTTGCCCGAAACCTTGACGAAAGTGCCGCCTGAGGAGAGATTGCCGCGAACGGCCACTTCCAGCCCTTCGGCCTCTCCGTCACTGCCGATGCCGAAAATGCCCGTGCCGTTGTCCACGGTGGTGAA
>CALUNJ010000069.1 GCA_944321975.1 uncultured Paraprevotella sp. | reverse complement strand
GCCCCGCCTTTCGACCGCATGCCGGAAGCCGTGCGCCAGATGATCGTGAACCAAATCCCGCAAGAAGCATTCAACGGCATCCCCGCCCAAACACGTTTCAAACCGGAATATAGCTATAACTATGAAATCGGGGGACATTTCTCGCTGGCCGGCGGGAAAATCCAGATGGACGCCGCCTTGTTCTACATGGACATCTACGACCAACAGATTTCCAAATTCGTCGGCAGCGGACTGGGCCGCGCCATGGTAAATGCCGGACGCGGACAAAGCTGCGGTGCCGAAGCCGCCCTGCGCGGCGGATGGCTGGACAACCGGCTGACGTGGCACGCCTCGTATGGCTACACCCATTCCGTCTTCAAACGATATGAGGCGCAAGCCGCCGATGCCGCGGCCTCGCAGGAAGCGGTGAACTACGACGGACATTTCGTGCCTTTCGCGCCCATGCACACGATGGCTGCCGGAGCCGAATTCTACCAGCCCGTGCAATCAGAAAAGATAAAAGGATATTTCTTGGGCATAAACGCCACCGGAGCCGGAAAAATCTATTGGAACGAAGACAACGCCTTCAGCCAGCCCTTCTATGCCCTCCTGAACGCCCATGCCGGCATCGATTTCGGCACGGTGCGCATCAACGTGTGGGGCAAAAACCTGACCGACACAGACTACGATGCGTTCTTCTTCACCTCGGCAGCCACGACACGCGAACTCAAATTCAGCCAGCGTGGCAATCCCCTGCAAATAGGAGTGGACGTGGCCATTCATTTCTAAACAACGCCCAAAAGGCCGCTGCCGGCCGACACTATTCGTTCCATGCCCCACAACGCGGGCAACGCCCCTTGGAACGGAGCTTTGCGCCGCAGCGGCCACACACATAAGGACACCGCGCGTCACGGAAATAACGCCGCAAAGCCCACCAGGCATAGGCCAACAGACAAGGATAGCCCACGTAACAAAACGTGGCAAAAGAAAAAAACAAGTAACACACCGCGCACACGCCCAACAAAGCAAACAGATAGAGCACAGCCTCGGACAAAGGCAACTGGCGGCACACGTCTTCGACCGATGCCACGGCCAACACGACAATCAGCCATACTGAAGCCACAAAAAGCCCCAGGACGAACGGCAAGCCGAAAGGATTCAACGTGGGATGATAATAGTATTCCATCCACGTGTCGGGCACAAACTTCTGCATGCTGGCATAAAGCGTCGCCGCGCCCGAAAGCGTAAGGCAAAGCAAGGTAGGATAACAGCTTCCCACGTCGTCGAAATGCACGACATGGAAACGCCTCCTGCGCATTCTCCGCACCAGAAACACGAGCAGCAAGACCGCCAACAAGGAAAGGAACCAAATCAAGTGCATGTCGCTGAACGTGTGGATAAAAGAAGAAATGGAATCATCGGGAATGGCCGCCGAGAGCAAATCCGCCTCGTGAACCCACCCCATGGTGTATTGGTCACGAGCCACTTTCACCCACACCGAGTCCACAGAATCTTCAGGCACAATCATGATGTCGGCCACCACCAAGCGGTCGTCTTCGAACACCGTGACACTATCCGGCCCGGCATCCGTCCGCCCGGGATTATGGTAAGGATGGGTGGAATGAAGGCACAAGCTGTCCCCCACGACCAAGAAATTGAAATTCTCCGTATAATGATGGGTTGCCTCAAAGTCTAGTGAATCCCTGCGGCTTTCCGTCAAGTCCCACTCGTCGGAATAATCAGGCCTTTGATAGTAACAGGCCGTACACCACATCGTCAGCAAAAGCACCAAAGGCCATCTCAGGCTATCTCTCTTCATCGGCATACAAAATCATTTGGCAATGTTTGCAATCGAAAGACAAACGGAAGCGGCGCCCGTCGCCCATGACCAAGTAATAAGGCTCACGGAAAGGAGAAGGCTTCCCTCCTCCATGCCGCACACACCATCCCAGGCTGTAACGCAGGCAATGGCGGCAAAACATCAAAGCCGCCCCGGCAGGTTCTTTCTGCTCGAAAGCCGGTTCGACGCGCACCGCACCGTGTGCGTGGTAGAAGTCCGCAGCCTTGCGGTTCATCACATTGGCCAAGTAAGTCAACGTCTCCGGCACCGCTCCCTCGCCCTCCTGCCCCGACTTTTCCGCGTGGACAGGGACGGAAGGCATACGCACCGGGCGCGGACAGTTCATCCGACGGGCGGCATGCAACGCTTCCACCATTGCACGCCGCCATTCCGCCCACACGGAAGAAGGCACGAACCATTCCCCCGACAACCGGAAATCCACGGCTACCGCCTCAAACGGGGTGTTTCCCAATTTGGAAAGTTGCGCCCTGACGTTTTCCTCCTGCCCGCTCCGGGCCGGTTCTTTCGGATGATCGAAAGCCAAGGAAACAGACACTTCGTCTTCATCCCGCAAATCCAACCGGAAGCCTCCGGCATACTCACCCACCGTCCACCACACATTGATTTTCCGTGTGGAGGACGGACGGGCAAGCACATCCTCGAAAGCCTTGTCGAAATTCCGGTAAAGCGGAGTGTGCGGCCTGAGGCGCGGCATCTCGGCCGGATAAATCTTGTTGTGCTCCACACGGTTCACACGGAAACCCTGCAAATTGCCCTGCGCGTCCAAGAAACAAAGCCCATCACCGTTGGCAAACGGCTTGACTCCGGCCACCACGATGTGATTGCCCTGCACGGCTTTCACCGTGCCCACGGCCTCGCCCACCGCTTTCGGCGTATGAAATGAAAAAATATCGGGCGTGCGCCCATCCAGGAAATAATTGGTAAAACCACGGTTGAAGCTCTTTTCGGGCTGGGGGTCGAACCTCAAGGCGACGTGCCCCGAAGAAGCCTTGCAAAACTCCGGACGTCGTTTGAAAATCTCGTCCAGACGCCTGCGATACCAAGCGGTCACGTTTTTCACGTACGACACGTCCTTGAGCCGCCCCTCGATCTTCAGCGACGACACGCCCGCATCCAACAAACGTTCCAAATCCCCGCCCCGGTTCATGTCTTTCAGCGAGAGCAGATGCTTGCCTTTTTCTATCAAACGCCCGTCGCGGTCCTCCAAGTCGAACTTCAGGCGGCAGAACTGGGCGCATTCCCCGCGATTCGCGCTGCGCCCGAAACAATGTTGCGACACATAGCATTGACCGCTATAACTCACACACAATGCACCGTGGACAAAGACTTCCAACGGCACACCGCAAGCCTCATGCACAGCCCGGATTTCCCCCAAAGACAGTTCACGCGCCAACACCACCTGGCTGAAGCCCAACGACTGCAGGAACCTGACCTTCCCGGGCGTGCGGTTATCCATCTGCGTACTGGCATGCAAGGGGATGGGCGGCAACGAAAGGGCTAAGAGAGCCATGTCCTGCACGATCAAGGCATCCGCCCCGGCCCGGTAAAGATCCCAGATGAGACGTTCCGTGTCGGCCAGTTCTTCATCCTTCAAGATCGTATTCACCGTCACATAGACTTTCACACGGAACTGATGGGCATAGGCCGCCACGCGGGCAATGTCTTCCACCGAATTGACCGCAGAAGCCCGCGCACCGAAACGCGATGCCCCGATATACACGGCATCCGCCCCATGATCTATCGCCGCAAAGGCACACTCCACATCGCGTGCCGGAGCCAAAAGCTCCACAGGTCGCTGCACCGTCATCGGATGTTGTTGATATCGTAAGGAGTTTCCTGATAAACGTAGTAGTTCAGCCAATTGGAGAACAGCAGATTGCCGTGGGCCCGCCAAGTCACCAACGGCCCTTCGGCCGGATCGTTGTGGCAATAGTAATTCACGGGCATTTCTATCGGCAAGCCTTTTTCCAGGTCGCGACGGAATTCCGTGTCCAAGGTGTAAGGCGAATATTCCGCATGTCCCGTCACATAAAACTCCCGTCCGCCCCGCGCCATGACCATGCAGACTCCGGATTGCGGCGACTCGGCGATGACTTCCAATCCCGGCACGTCCACCACATCCTCGCGGCGGATTTCCGTGTGCCGGCTGTGCGGCATGTAGAACTCATCGTCGAAGCCACGGAAAATAGGCAAAGTCGGCATCAAGGGGTATTGCTTGAATATGCCGAACATTTTTTTGTCCAGCTTATACTTGGGAACGCCATAATAATGATAAAGGCCGGCCTGTGCCGCCCAACAGATATAGAGTGTGGACGTGACATGCGTGCGTGCCCAATCGAAGATTTCCGTAATCTCATCCCAATAGTTCACTTCCTCATATTCCAGTTGTTCCACCGGGGCCCCCGTGATGATCATGCCGTCGAACTTTTCCTGCTTCAACAGTTCAAAGTCCCGATAAAAGGCCTTCATGTGTTCCACGGGCGTGTTCTTGTAAGTGTGCCCCTTCACTTTCATAAAAGAAACCTCGATTTGCAAGGGCGTGTTGGACAACAACCGAATGAGATCGGTCTCCGTGGTGATTTTCAGCGGCATCAAATTTAAAATAACAATGCGCAACGGACGGATGTCCTGCGCGGAAGCCCTCGAATTGTCAATCACAAAAATGTTCTCTTTCTTCAGCAGCTCTATGGCTGGAAGTTTATCCGGTAAATTTAATGGCATATCCTTTGTTCCTAACTTTATTTCAAGGCAAAGTTACTAAAATCCCGTCAAAAGCCTTCGCTTTTTAACGCAACACGCGGAACGATTTAGAATCTTTATCGTCCCGCGTGCTGGAAGAAACAAGCCCGGCTTACCAGATGGCCACGCGCTCGGCCTTGGGCACAAAGAGTTTGTCGCCTTCCTTTATGCCGAATGCCTCATACCAGGCATCGATGTGCGGCAACGCCCCGTTCACCCGCCAACGGCCCAAAGCATGGGGGTCGCTCTTGGTGCGCGAGCGGATTTCCTCGTCGCGGATGTTGTCGGCCCACACATAGGCATACGAAAGGAAGAAGCGCTGCTCGGGCGTGAATCCCCCGGCCTCAGCCAGCGGATTCTCCTTCATGGCTTCCTGCAAGGCGTTATAGGCCACCATCAGCCCGCCGTGGTCTGCAAGGTTCTCCCCCAAAGTGAGTGCCCCGTTGGCTTGCAAGCCCGGCAACACTTCGATGCCGTCGTAGAAATCCTTCATCACTTTCGCGCGGGCCTCGAAACGCTCCGCGTCGCCCGGCGCCCACCAGTCGGTCAGGTTGCCGTTCTTGTCAAAACGGCGGCCTTGGTCGTCGAAGCCATGTGTCATCTCATGCCCGATCACCACGCCTATGGCACCATAGTTGCAGGCATCGTCGGCCTCCATGTTGAAGAAAGGCGGTTGCAGGATGCCGGCCGGGAAGCAGATTTCATTGGTGGTCGGATTATAATAAGCGTTCACCGTTTGGGGCGTCATGTACCACTCGGAAGGATCCACGGGCTGGTTCAACTTGTGCTCAACGGCATAAGCCAGGTCAAATTCATTGCTGCGCACGATATTGGCCCAATAGCTATCATCCTTGACCACCAGCCCGGAATAGTCGCGCCACTTGTCGGGATAACCCACCTTGACATAAAAGGCATCCAGCTTTTCCAGCGCCACTTTCTTGGTTTCCTCGCTCATCCATTCCTGGGCCTGGATCCGGGCGGCCAGCGATTTCTGCAAATGCTCCACGAGCTTGAGCATGCGCTCTTTGGCCGCAGCCGGGAAATACTTCTCCACGTAGAGTTGGCCGAGCCCTTCGCCCATCACGCCGTTCACGGTGTTCACGGCCTTTTTCCAACGGGGCTGGTCCTGCTGCTTCCCGCTCATCACCCGCCCGTAGAAGTCGAAACGGCAGGCGCGCGCCTCGTCGCTCAGATAAGGTGCGGACGCGTTCAGGAGCCGCCATTGCAGATAGGCCTTCTGGTCTTCCACCGGTGTCTCGGCCAGGATCTTCTCCACCTCATGGATGGGTTCCGGCTGTCCCACGCTGACTTCCTTCACGTCCTTCATGCCCAAGGTGTCAAACAGAAGATGCCAGTCGATGCCGGCATAGTCCTTCAGCAACCCGTCATACGTCATCTTGTGGTAATTGGCTTCAGGGTCGCGCTGCTTGGTGGCCGAATAAGTCGGCCCGGCGATGCGGGTCTCTATGGCCATGACCGCCTCCGTCTTTTCCTTGGCCTCGGCCGGCGCACAGCCGCGCAAGCCAAACATTTTCTCCATGTAGGCCTTGTAGGCTTCGCGGATATGCACCGTGGCCGAGTCATTGTCCAGGTAATATTCCCTCTCTGGCAATCCCAACCCGCCCTGTGTAATCTGCAGCAGGTTCATCTTGCTGTTCTTGACATCGGCGTCAATGTAGAATCCGAAGTAGCCTCCCACGCCCTTGCGCATCAGCCCGGCCATTGCCGGAAGCACCTCCTTGCGGTCGCGGATGGCCGCTATGGCGTCCCAATCGGCCTGGATGGGCGCAAACCCGTCTTGATTCTGTTTCGTGCTGTCCATCACGATGTTGTACAAATCGCCGATTTTCTGCGCCAACGACCCCTCGGCCTGCGGCGTGGCGGCCAAGTCTTCGATGAGCCCGCGCAACTGTTTGTTGTTGTTCTCGATCAGTTCCTCAAATGTGCCGAAACGGGCATACTCCGGGGAAAGCGGATGAGCCTTTCTCCAACCGCCGCAGGCGTAGTCATAGAAATTGTCCCCGGGCTTGACCGTCTGATCCATGTTTTTCGGGTCGATGCCGGTCTTCAGCCCGCTTTGCGTGTCGCACCCCACCGTTGCCAGGGAGGCCAGCGCCACGAATGATAAAAAATGTTTCAAATTCATCTTATTCTTTTTTTAAAAAAGTCCTTATTTTCCCAACGTCAGGCTTGCGCCTCTTCCAATGCCAGCGAAGCCGCTTCCCATTCGTCCACCACGTCGTCCAGCTGTTTCTTCAACGCGCCGTGGCGGGCATAGAGCGTCGCGTCGGCCGCGCCGTCCGGGGTGGCCATCCGGTCTTCCAGTATCTTCACGGCAGCCTCCAGTTCGCCGATCTGGGCCTCGCAATGCTCCACCGCCTTCTCCAATTTGCGGATTTTCCGCTGCCGTTCCTTCTGTTGCTCATAAGTCAGGCGGTTCTGGTTCACGCTTTTCTCCTCCGCTGCCAGTCCGCCCCCTGGCGAGACGGACGACGAAGGCTTCTGCAACTCGTTCAGCGAAGCGATGTTTTTCTTCTGCAAGAAGTCGTAAATGCCCCCCAGGTGTTCTTTCACCACTCCCCCGCCGAACTCATAGACTTTCGAAACCAGCCCGTCGAGGAACTCGCGGTCGTGGCTCACCACAACGACCGTGCCGTCGAAATCCCGGATGGCATTTTTCAGCACGTCCTTGGAACGCATGTCAAGGTGGTTCGTCGGTTCGTCGAGAATCAGGAAGTTCACCGGCTCAAGCAACAGCTTGATCATGGCCAAACGGCTCCGCTCTCCCCCGGAAAGCACCTTCACTTTCTTGTCGGACGCTTCCCCGCCAAACATGAAAGCGCCCAGGATGTCACGGATTTTCAGCCGCACGTCGCCTTTGGCCACACGGTCGATCGTGTCGAACACCGTCTGTTCCCCGTCGAGCAGCTGCGCCTGGTTTTGCGCGAAATAGCCGACCTGCACGTTGTGGCCGATCTTCAAATGCCCGTCGAACGGTATTTCGCCCATGATGCATTTGACCAATGTGGACTTCCCCTCGCCGTTCTTTCCCACGAAGGCGACCTTCTCGCCGCGCTTGAGCGTGAGGTCCACGTCGTGGAACACCACGTGGCTGCCGTAGGCCTTCCGCACGCCTTCGCAGATGAGCGGGTAGTCGCCGCTCCGCGGGGCGGGTGGAAACCTCAGGCGCAATGCGGACGTGTCTACCTCGTCGACCTCCACCGGCACGATTTTCTCCAGCTGCTTGATGCGGCTCTGCACCTGCACGGCTTTGGTGGGCTTATAGCGGAAACGCTCGATAAAGTCCTTGATGTCGGCAATCTCCTTCTGCTGGTTCTCATAAGCCCTGAGCTGCTGTTCCCGCCGCTCGGCGCGCAGGCGCACATATTCGTCATACTTCACCTTGTAGTCATAAACCCGCCCGCAGGAAATCTCCAGCGTGCGGTTCGTCACGTTGTTGATAAACGCGCGGTCGTGGCTGACGAGCACCACGGCGTTGGCCTTTGTGGCCAGGAAATTCTCCAGCCATTGGATGCTCTCGATGTCCAGATGGTTCGTAGGCTCGTCAAGCAACAACACGTCGGGATGGCGCAACAACAGTTTGGCCAACTCGATGCGCATGCGCCATCCCCCGCTGAACTCGCTGGTGGGGCGGTCGAAATCTTCGCGGACAAAGCCAAGCCCCAGGAGCGTGCGCTCCAGTTCCGCGTGGTAGTTCAGCCCGCCCATCATTTGGTAGCGCTCGCTCTCCCGGGTGAATTTCTCCACAAGGGCCATGTAGTCCCCGCTTTCATAGTCCGTCCGTTCGGCCAGTTCACGGTTGAGACGGTCCAGCTGCTCCTGCAACTGGCTGATGTGGGCAAAAGCCTGCTCTGCCTCCTCGCGCACCGTGCGGCTGTCGGCCAGCACCATCACTTGGGGCAAATAACCGATCGTGGCGCCGCCCGACACGGAAACCGTGCCGGACGTGGGCTGCTGCAATCCGGCGATGATTTTCAACATGGTCGACTTTCCGGCCCCGTTCTTTCCCACAAGGGCGATGCGGTCCTTGTCGTTAATGACATAGGACACGTCATGGAACAAAGGCGTGACACCAAATTCTACCTTTAAATGATCTATTGAAATCAATGTCTATACTATTTTTCCGCAAAATTAGCTAAACTTCACGACATTGGAAAACAATGGCGCGATTATTCGCCCGTCCTGCGGAATAGCAAAAGGAAACCGCCGGAAGGACGCACCGGAGGGACGAAGAGCCGGACGACGTGCGTGTCTGCTTTTTTCATCTTCCTCATGGAAAGGACATCACTTCACCGCCCCCATGGGACCGCCCGTCGGAGCAAAAGCCTGGCCTCTCGCCGGACTTTGAGGGACCTCCTGATTTCCAAGCAGCTGAAAAAAACGCACACAAGACATTTTTCCCTCTTGAGAAAAAATATTTTTCCTCAAGCGATTCACATTTTTTTGGCTTGAGAAAAAAATCCGCATCGCTTGAACGGACTCCTACTGCCCCGGGGAAAGCCCCCGGAAGATACGCCCAAGCCTCGCCGGCCGCGCCTCCGGCTCAAAGAAATGTCAAAAAAAGCGCCTCATTCCGGCTGCGGCAGAAAAAGACGTCCGCCGAGCCTGCACGTGGCCTTCACCCAACCCCTACCGCACGCCGTCTTTTATCGGGGAGGAGGCGGCCTTGCGGCTCTCCTCTATCATATAGTAGTAAGCCGCACAGGCTGTCAGGAAATACACCACGGCCTGAATCCACAGCCCCACGAACTCAAACCGCACATCCTCCAGCAAGGCGCCCATCGTGTTGAGGCGCACGAAACCGTTGATGCCAAACGTGGAAGGCACCAGCCACGACACATACCTCCAAAAATCGGGCACCGCCACGCCCGGCCACGAAATGCCCGAGATGAACAGCAAGGGCAAGGAAGTGAACACAAACACCAGCATGCACGTCTCCCGCTGGACAATCAGCAGGGAAAGCGTCATGGAGAAAAAGATGCAAGCCAGCAGATAAGGCAACAGGAAAGCAAACAAGTCGGCAGCCTGTGGTATCTGTACGAGGCTGAACAACCGGGGCACCACCAACAGCACCCACACGCAGACCAAAACATACAGCATGAGGTAGCAAAGAGCCTTTCCCGCCACCAGGCGCACCGTGCCGCGGCCTCCGCCATGCTCCAATTGCGTGTGGAACATGCCCAGCTCGCGCGCCGTCCCGTTAATCATGCCGATGCCCAGCAACAGGGTCTGCTGGATCACCAGCACCAGCACGGCAGGAATCAGGAAAGTGGCAAAACCATTGGCCGGATTGAACAACGCCACGTCCTCGTATGCCAAAGGAGACGTGGAGACTTCGTCCTGCCGCGCAGTGGTATTGCCAAGCCTGTGCACCTGCACCTCCGCGCCCATGTCCAGTGACACTTCGGTGCAAGACAGCAGCAACGCCTTGTAGTAGAGCAAACCGCTCATGTCGCAATACAGGCTGACATGGGCCTGGCTGCCACGGTTCACCTCGCGGCTGAAATCCTCCGGCATGCGAATAATGCCATAAACCTCCGCACGGCGCAACATCTCTCTGGCCTCCCCCATGTTGCCCGTGCGGGCCACCACCCGCACGTCCGGCGTGGCGTCCACCCGGCGGACAAACTCGCGGCTCATGGCCGTCTCCCCGTCGTCAACCACCACTACGGGCACTTCCCTCACCACTTCGCCCGTATAGATGAAAGCATAGAGCAACGGATAGAACAACGGCACAAGAATGAAAAAAATCAATGCGCCCTGGTCGTGCACGACACGGCGCACCTCTTTGCGCCACACGGCAAACACATCGCCAGCGGCTTCATGGAACAACTTACGCAAATCCTTCATCTTCTCCATCCCGCATCAAGGTATATAGTCATATTTCAACAAGACTGTCTTCAGCCGTCCGAGGAACAACAAGGGGAGCAGCACAAACAGCAACAACGCAAAATAAGACCGCCAGACATACGCCATCGGATAGCCGTTCAGCGTCTGGCTGACATAAATCAGGAAATAATGGCGCAAGGGGAACAAGTTGCTCAACGCCTGCAACGACGGATGCATCGCCATCACCGGAAACGAAAACCCCGAGATGGAGAAAGACACCACACCCCACAAGGAACAGGCACTCAAGGCCAGCCGCAACGTGGGCAACACGGCAATGAGGAACACGCCGAAAGCCTGCGAAGCCACCACCCACAACAACGTGGCCAACAGAAGCGGGCCGATGCCGCCATGGCAAGGGAAGCCCAACACGCCATAAAGACAGGCATCATAGGCCGCAGCCACGGCAAAGAACACCAACGTGTGGGGCAACAGTTTTCCCACCAACGCACAGAGCACGTCGTTGTCCGCCATGGCCATCCACAGCCTCGACGTGGCATCCTTGATCTCCACGCCAATGGAAAACACCGTGACCATGAAAATCAACAGCATCAGGATGCCGGGCAAAATCGTATTGTTCAAATACACCGAATAGTTCAACCACGGGTTGGACAGCGGATGCGTGTCAATCACTATCGGCTGCAGGAAAGCCATCGCCATGCGTTCGTCCACGCCCTTGGCCTGCAACACCTGCAACCCGACCGACGCGTTGGCCAGCACCGACATGGTGCGCAAGTCACGGTAGAGCAGCGAGCCGGCAATGAGCAGGCTGTTATTGGTGTAAAAAGACACCTTCGGCCGACGGCTGGCCAGCAGTTCCCGCGTCGTGCCCTCAGGAATATAATAAAATGCATAGATTTCTCCCCGTTGCATCGCCCGCCGCGCCTCGGTGACCGACGGGTAAGCATCCGTCAGGCGGGTCTGGCTGAACGCATCCATGTTGCGCAGGAGGTTTCGCGTAGTGGGGGTGTTATCCTCGTCCACCACCCCGACAGGCATGTCGGAAGGCAACCCCTCGTACATCAACGTGGTAAAGAACAACAGGCAAGCCGCCGGTGCCACGACCATACAAAAGAGGTAAAGCGGGCGGGAAACCAACCGCCGCAACTCGCGCGAGGCGATGCGTATGATGTTTCGGAAAAAACGCATGCGGGAAAGAATCTTCAACGTTCAACGATTACCGACATCCCCGGGCGCAACACGTCCTTCACGTCCTTGGGCACGGCACGCACCTCAAACGTTTTCAAGTCGAACTGCCCGCGCGTCTTCGTTGCTTTCCAGGCCGCATAGCTCCCGCGGTCTTTCAGGTAAGTGACTTCCAGTTTGATGTCCTTGCCAAACGCAGGGACATACGCCGTGATTTCCTGTCCCACGGCAAGCCCTTGCAACAAGTCCTCGCGCACGTTGAACGTCGCCCAACGGTCGTCAAGCATCGTCACGTTCATGATGGGCGCGCCACTGCCCACCAGTTCGCCGACCTCGGGGAATATCTCGGACACCTCACCATCCATCTGTGCGCACAACACGGTCTCTTTCACGTAAGCGTCCACCTCGGCCACCGCCCCTTGGGCCTGTGCCACCTTGGCAGCAGCAGCTTCTTTGTCCTCGCGCTGCGCCCCGTTGCGCGCCATTTCATATTGCGACCGCGCGGCCTTCTCCGTAGCTGCCATGGCCTGGTAGTTCGCATACGCCTCGTCGCGTTTCTGGGCACTCATCACCCCTTCCTCATACAAGCGGTTGACGCGCCCATAGGATTTCTCCGCGATGTCCAGTCCTGCCTTCGCCTTCTGCCACATCTCGTAAGCACCCTGCAGCAGTTCGGCCCGTGTGCCCCGGTCGGCCTTTTGCTTCACGGCCTCGGCCGCCCGTTCCACCGCCTCGGCCTGCGAAAGCTTGGCCATCACATCGGGTGCCTCCAACACGACCAGCGTGTCGCCGGCCTTCACATGGTCGCCCTCCTGCACGTAAAAGTGCAAGATACGCGATGGGACTTTGCTCGACACCCGATATTCAGATGCCTCGATCTGTCCTTGTATGACCTCATCATCGTGCCCCAACAAGCACATTCCGGCCACCGCCACGACAATGACCGCCACCACGAGGGCAACCAACGCCCACGTCACGCTCTTATATTCTCTACTTTTTTCCATAGTCTTTCTGTTTTTTTAATATGCGGGGATTATTTATTTCCAAGCACCCAACGTGCCCATCGCCTTTTGCAGATAAGCGCGTGCCAGCCTCATGTCAATCTGCGCGTCGATCTGTTCCGACTGCGCCGAAAGCCAGGCCGTCTGAGCCTCCATCACATTCGACACGGGAATCACCCCTTCCTTGAAACCTTTTTCGGCATACCGGAGATTTTCCTCCGCCTTTTCCATGTTTTTCAACGACATGCCCAGCCGCTTCTTCGCCTCGGTTTGCTTGAAGATGCCTTGGTTGACCTGGAGGGTGATTTTCTCCTGCGCCTCGCTCCGCTGCAAGCCCGCGATGCGCGCTTCACTCCGTGCCGAACGCACCTTGTAAGCCCCTTCGTTCCAATGGAAAATGGGCACGGAAAGCATGACTCCCACGTTCCACATTCCCCGGAACCTGTTTTCGAAGCCATTCAACAAGGCGGGATTTGACACCATGTATCCTCCCGTCAACGCCAACGAAGGCAACATCTCAGAGCGCGCCACGCGCACCTTGTCCTCATATATTTTGCGGGCGAGATCCAAGCTCTGCAACTCCGGGCGGTTTGCAAACGCACGTCCCACGGCCTCCTGCGCCCCAGGCACTTCTTCCGCAAAATCCCACGTCCAGTCCGCACGGCCTTCGTCGGCCAACATGAGCGGGGTGTCCAAATCCAACCCGCACAATTGGCACACCAGCATCTTCGACAAGGCCAGCCCGTTGTCCACTTTGGTCAACAACATTTCAGCCTCGTTCAGTTTCACCCGCACGGTCA
>CALUNJ010000068.1 GCA_944321975.1 uncultured Paraprevotella sp. | reverse complement strand
TTCTTCGGCGAGACCATCTCGAACCCCGGCGGGCACGTGTTCGACATCGAACGCTTCGCCCGCATGGCGCACCGCCACGGCGTGCCCCTCATCGTGGACAACACCTTCGCCACGCCCATCAACTGCCGCCCCTTCGAGTGGGGGGCCGACATCGTGACCCACTCCACCACGAAATACATGGACGGGCACGCCACGTCGGTGGGCGGCGCCGTCGTGGACAGCGGGAACTTCGACTGGATGGCCCACGCCGACAAGTTCCCCGGACTCTGCCAGCCGGACGAGAGCTACCACGGGCTGACCTACGCCAAGGCGTTCGGCAAGATGGCCTACATCACCAAGGCCACGGCCCAACTGATGCGCGACCTCGGCTCCATCCCCAGCCCCTTCAACTGCTTCTTGCTCAACCTGGGGCTGGAAACGCTGCACCTGCGCGTGAAACGCCACTGCGAGAACGCGCAGGCCGTGGCCGAATACCTGGAACGCCACGAGCGCGTGGCCTGGGTGAACTACTGCGGGCTGAAGGGCAACAAATATCATGAACTGGCCCGGAAATACCTGCCGGACGGCTCGTGCGGCGTCATCGCCTTCGGGCTGAAGGGCACGAAAGAAGATGCCGTGCGCTTCATGGACAGCCTGAAGATGATCGCCATCGTGACCCACGTGGCCGACGCGCGCACCTGTGTGCTCCATCCCGCCAGCCACACCCACCGCCAGCTCTCCGACGAGCAGCTGCGCGAGGCCGGCGTGGCCCCCGACCTGATCCGCCTCTCGGTGGGCATCGAAAACGTGGACGACATCATCGAGGACATCCAGCAGGCACTGGACGCCTCGAAATGAGACCCGGAGCCGCCCGGAAAGGACTGGCGGGGCAATGCCGCGGTGTGTGCGCGGCATTGCCCCGCCGGCTTTTCCCCGCATCGCCTAAAAACGTCTTCCGCCCCAGTGTGTGTGTCTTGAACCTCGTGGATTTTCCTCAAGCGATTCACATTTTTTTTGCTTGAGAAAAAAATGTGAATCTCAAGAGAGAAATCCGCATGCCCCTTGGGCGCGATTTTGCCCTATGCCGCCAAGCGTTTTTCCCCTTCACGAAGCAGCAGAAAACCTTTCCGCTCCAACACCACAAAATTTAAGAAACTGTTTTGGATTTCTACAAAAAGTTTTTTCCGGCTTGATGCACCCGTTTTCGTGTGTGCCTTGGGCGGTTTTCCGGCCATTCCCGCTTCTGTCCTTCGTCAGATAGCTCGCTATCTTCCTCACCACGGAAGCCAAACCGACTCGAAAACTCATCCCAAATCATCGCACAACAAATTCAAAACAGTTTATAGGCTGCCCAACTCCATCCCGGCCGCCCCCGAACGACGGCAACGGAAAACTCACAAAAAAAGGCTTGACCCGTGAAGGCCAAGCCTGCGCTGGTCGGAAAGAGGCGACTCGAACGCCCGACCCCTACGTCCCGAACGTAGTGCGCTACCAACTGCGCTACTTTCCGATTGCGAGTGCAAAGGTAGTGCTTTTTCGCGAAACAAAAAAATATTGGAGGACTTAATTGCAAAAAAAGCGAAGAAAAAACGGTTTTCCTCCACAAATCCCCTCCCCCCGCTAATACAAGGCCACTTTCATCACCCCGTCGAGCCGCTGTTCAAAGACGCGATAGGCCTCTTCGATGTCGTCCAACGGAAAACGGTGGGTGATGAGCGGCGTGGTGTCGATTTTCCCCTCCGCGATCAGACGAAGGATCTCGGCGCAGTCGCAGCCGTCCACCCCGCCGGTCTTGAACGTGAGGTTCTTCCCGTACATCTGCGGCAAGGGGAGCACCTGCGGACGGTCGTAGAGCGCGACGAGGGTCACCACCGCATTGGGGCGGGCACACTCCCAGGCCAGGCGGAAGGTGTCCTCCGCGCCGGCCACTTCCAGCACCACGTCGGCTCCTCCGTGCCCGCTATGGGCCGCCACGAATTCCCGGCACTCTTCCGGCCCGGTGAGCCACACTTGGGGATAGTGTTCCCGCACGAAGCGGCAACGCTCATAGGACTTTTCACAGACGATGATGCGCTTCGGGCGTTTCAGCATGGCGCAAAGCAGCGTGCAGATGCCCGTCGGCCCCGCGCCGAGGATCAGCACCGTGTCGTCCTCGGTGATTTCCGAAATGCGCGCGGCCCAAAACCCCGTGGCCAACACGTCGCCCACGAACAAGGCCTGCTCGTCGCTCACCATGTAAGGAATGCGGGTCAGCCCCTGGTCGGCATGGGGCACGCGGACATATTCGGCCTGCCCGCCGTCGATGCGGCACCCCAGCGCCCATCCCCCGTCGGGGTCGGTGCAGTTGTTCACATAGCCGTGGCGGCAGAAGAAGCATTCGCCACAGAACGTCTCCACGTTCACCGCCACCCGGTCGCCCGGCCTGACCGTGGCGACGTCGGCGCCGACTTCTTCCACCACGCCCACCATCTCGTGCCCCACCGTCACGCCCGGCACGGCCCGCGGCACGCTGCCATGCTTGATGTGCAGGTCGCTGGTGCAGATGCTGCCCAGCGTGACGCGCACGATGGCGTCGCGCACGTCACGCAACGCCGGCCTTGGTTTTTCCCTCCACTCGAATTTCCCTTGTTCCACGTAGGTATATGCCTTCATTTCCGTAATCCTTATTTCTTTAAATCCGTTCCTTCCTGCAAAGATAACCTTTCCTTTCTTTTTTTTAAACTTTTTCACGCGTTAATTCACCGCAAAAGGAATGATTTTCCCCATTTTCTTGCTAACTTTACCCGAAGCAAGACCCAATGAAAACCTCTAACCGCGAACCATTATGAGAAAGAACTTCGGGGCCAAGCCCCTTACCTATCCGCAACCCGTGTTCATCATCGCCACCTACGGCGAGGACGGCACTCCCGACGCCATGAACGCGGCATGGGGCGGAATCAGCGAAATGAACGAAATCAGCCTGTGCCTCAGCGCGGGGCACAAGACGGTGAAAAACCTCCTGCGGCGCAAGGCATTCACCGTGAGCATGGGCGAAGCCGGGCAAGTGGCGGCCTGCGACTACGTGGGCCTCGTGTCGGGCAACAAGGTGGCCGACAAGTTCGCCCGCGCCGGCTTCCACGCCACGCCATCGGCCTTCGTGGACGCGCCGCTGATCGACGAGCTGTCGGTGGCCTTGGAATGCAAGGTGAAAGACTATGACCCGGAGACCTGCATCCTGCGCGGGGAAATCGTCAACGTGAGCGTGGACGAACGCGCCCTGGACGACGCGGGCAACGTAGATGCCGCCAAGGTGGCCCCCATCATCTTCGACCCCTTCAACAACGACTACCTGAAAGTGGGGGAAAAAGCGGGCAACGCCTTCGCCGAGGGAAAACGACTGAAATAGCACAATCCCGCGCGCGGGCGGCGCACCGGGAAACGGCCGGGGCACCGCCCGCGCGCCCAAAAAGGAACAGGGAAAAACACGGCAAGGAGAGAGACGCCAGGCTAACGCCGGGAAAACGCACAGAGTCCGGCAAACACCAAAAAGCCGTTGAGCATCAGCAGTTCGTAGCCGAAACGATAACCGAAGGCCGAAGTGGTGCAGGCATCCAACAGATAGCAGCACACGGGAGCCGCCACGCAGACCCAAGGAATGGCGCGCCCCCGCGGCATGCGCCGGGTGAACAGGCCGAAAGCGAACAACCCCAACAGGGGGCCGTAGGTGTAGGAGGCCACCACATAGACCGCGTCGATCACGCTGGAGCTGTCCATCGCCTCGAAAAACAAGATGCAGGCGACAAAGAGCAAAGCCATGCCCGCATGCACCCACTTGCGCACCACCTCGGGGCGGGCACAACGCCGCTCCACGTCCAGAATGTCCACACAGAAACTGGTGGTGAGGGCCGTAAGGGCAGAATCCGCGCTGTTGAACGCCGCCGCCACCAGCCCCACGGCAAACAACACGCCCACGGCCGTCCCCAGACGGCCCTCGGCACAAAACAGGGGCAAGATCTCGTCGCCCTTTTCCGGAAGGGGTATTCCCAAGCGTGCGGCTCCCACCAACAAGAGTATGCCCAACGCCAGAAAAAGCCAATTCAGGGGAATGAACAGGAAGCCATAGGTACACATGTCCTTCTGCGCGTCGCGCAGGTTCTTGCACGTCAGGTTCTTCTGCATCATGTCCTGGTCCAGCCCCGTCATGACGATGACGACGAACACCCCGCTCAGGAACTGCTTGACAAAATGCTGGCGCGACGTCCAGTCGTCCCACTCCAGCCAGCGCCCGTGCGGATGCGACACGACGCAATCCACCGCCCCGGCCAAGGTCAACCCGTCGAGCCGGCACACTTGGTAAAGCATCAGCAGCAAGACCGCCACGAGGCAGCACGTCTGCAGGACATCCGTCCACACCAAAGCCTTGATGCCTCCGCGTGCCGTATACAGCCAAATGAGGAACACCGCCCCCGCCGCCGTAAGCCCGAAGGGGATGCCCGTGTCCCGGAACACGAACTCCTGCAGGATGAGACACACCAGATAGAGCTTGACCGCCGCCCCCGCCAATTTCGACAACAGGAAAAAGGAAGTCCCCGTGCGGCAGGCCCACCGCCCCATGCGGATCTCCAGATAGCCGTAGATCGAAGTAAGATTGAGCCTATAATATAAAGGTAAAAGCAGAAAGGCCACCACCAGATAGCCGAAGAAGAAGCCCACACACATCTGCATGTAGGTCATGTCCACGTCGCGCACCATGCCGGGCACCGAAACCAGGCTCACCCCGGACACCGAAGACCCCAACATCCCGAACGCCACCGCCCACCAGGGCGAACGCCTCCCGCCACGAAAAAAAGCCTCGTTGTCGCCCCTCCCGCTCGTTTTACGGGAGACGGCATACAACAAGGCAAAATAGCAAACCACGGCGCAAACGGCCACCCAGCCGCCCATTCCGGCAAGTCCTTCCACGTCCACCCGGTCACTCGGACTCGAAGAAGGTTCTTTCATTCGTGTTCACCTCCTCCAACGTGAAGCGGCTGCTCCCGTCGAAACAATGGGTGCACACCTGGCACTTGGGCAGTCCGATGGCCTCCACGAGATCTTCCAGCGTGTTGAACCTCAGTGAAGTCAGGTTCAACCGTTCCGCGATGGTAGCCACCATGCGCCTGTACTCCGGCGATCCCGTCTCGGCATATTTCTCCAGGTTCTTGTTCTCGTCGCCTTCAAATTCCTTGATGAGCCGGCGGGTGACCAGTTCCATGTCGCTTTTGGAAGATGTGAAGTTGATAAAAGGGCAACCGTAGATCAGCGGCGGGCAGGCGATGCGCATGTGCACTTCTTTTGCGCCATACTCGAAAAGCACCTTCGTGTTGTCCCGCAACTGGGTGCCCCGCACGATGGAATCGTCACAAAACAACACCCGCTTCCCCTTCAGCATGTCGCGGTTGGCAATCAGCTTCATCTTCGCCACCAGCGAACGCATCTCCTGGTTGCTGGGCGTGAAACTGCGCGGCCACGTGGGGGTGTATTTGGAAATGGCCCGCTGGTAGGGCACCTTTTTGCCCACGGCATAGCCCAAAGCCATCCCCACGCCGGAATCAGGGATGCCACAGGCGCAATCCACCTCGGTGGCATCGTGTTCGCCCATCTTCTTTCCGCAGGCAAAACGCATTTCCTCCACGTTGCGCCCCTCATAGCAGGAGGTGGGGAACCCGTAATACACCCAAAGGAAGGAACAAATCTGCATCCGGCGGTTAGGACGCCGCAGGCATTCCATCCCTCCGGCCCGCAAACGCACGATCTCGCCCGGCCCCAGGTAGTAATCCGGTTCATAGCCCAGGTTCGGGAAAGCCGTCGTCTCTCCGGTCACGGCATATGCGCCGTCTTTCCGGCCCACGACCACCGGGGTGCGCCCCCAACTGTCGCGCGCGGCAATCACCCCGTCCTCAGTGAGCAGCAACAAAGAACACGAGCCTTTGATTTCCTTGTACATGCCTTCGATGCCTTCCACGAAATTCCGGCCTTGGTTGATGAGCAAAGCCACCAGTTCCGTGGGGTTGATGCGCCCCGAACTGAATTCAGAAAAATGCATCCCGCGCGCCAGCAGTTTGGCCGACAGATCTTCGGCATTGTTGATCTTCGCCACAGTCACCAAGGCAAAACGCCCCAGATGCGAATTCATCAACAAGGGCTGCGCGTCCGTGTCGCTGATCACCCCGATACCCGCACGGCCTGCGAACTTGTCCAGATCGCCTTCGAATTTCGTGCGGAAATAAGAACGCTCCAAATTATGAATGGAACGAATGAAACCGCGTTCCTCACTATACGTGGCCATCCCTCCACGCCGGGTTCCCAGATGGGAATTATAGTCCGTGCCGTAGAACAAATCCGTCACGCAACTCGTCTCTGAAACGACACCGAAAAAACCGCCCATAAGTCTCGAATTGTAAATTGTGGCGCAAAATTATAAAAAAACACCAACCCACGCAATATCCGCTTTTTTTTGTTAACTTTGCCCGCATCACAAACAACACCTGAAAAACGTGACTTTCTTTAGACAAATATGGCTCGCAATCCTGATGCTTTTCCCGCTGGCCGCACAGGCGCGCCTGGAGATGGCAGACTCCATCATCGGGAAAATGCACCGGGCCGCCGCGCAGTATGCGGGCCATATACACGAATACAGGGCCGAATTGTATGTGAAAGCCCAATTGGACATCATCCGCAAGAACCGGGGATTCCGCTTCATTCCCGGACTTTTCCGGACCGGAAAAGACGACAACCGCTTCATCGTGGAAACTTACAGCGAACTGCACTACACCTACCCCAACATCTACGACCAAAAGATCAAAGCCTACACCGGCACGCTGAAAGAAGCCCGCGAACTGCCCGGCATCACGGACTACTTCAACATCAACGTGTATGCGCCCTACCTGCTGGGGCAGCAATTGCTCTCCCCGCTGGCCCCCAACAGCGACAAATACTACCGCTATGCCGTAGACTCGGTGTCGTGCGACAGCCTCCAACGGATAGAATACCACATCCGCTTCATCCCCCGCAACAAAAGTTTCCAGCTGGTGGAAGGACAGATGGTGATCACGGAAGGGGCATGGAGCATCCGGAAAATGTCGTTCAGGGGACGCTCCGAACTGCTCGTCTTCGACTGCGAGCTACAAATGGGCGCCATCGGGACCGACACGGAATACCTGCCGGAAAGAATCAACATCAACGCCTCGTTCGCTTTTGCCTACAACGTCATGGAAGGCTACTACGAAGCATACCTCGCCTACACCGACATCCGCCACCGCGGCAACACGCCGGCCGACAGCGTCGCCCGCCCCGACTACAACCTCACGGGAGCTTTCTCCCTGCAATGCGACCGGCAGGCTTATTCCAAAGACCCGAGCCGCTTCGACAGCCTCAGGGCCGTCCCCCTGACCGAATCCGAAACCTACATTTACCGGAAAAACGAGGCCAAAAGCCAAACCCGCCGCCAACAACCCGTGGATTCGCTGAAAGCCTCGAGAAGACGAATGTGGGGCACCGTGGGAGACATCTTCCTGACCGACAGCGACTGGAAACTGACCCGCAACGCCACCCTGCAGAACTCCCCGTTCATCAACCCGCTGCTCTTCAGCTACAGCAAGACCATCGGCGCGGCCTACCGGCAGGACCTGAATTTCAACACCCGGTTGCGCAACGGGCAAAACCTCCACGTCGGGACGAGGCTGGGCTACAACTTCACCCACAAAGAATTCTATTGGAGCGTGAACGGCGAATACCAATATAGCCCCGAACGGCAAGGATGGGTCCGCCTCAACGTGGGCAACGGCAACCGCATCAGCAACAGCCGCATCATCGAACGGCTGCAGGAAATCCCATCGGACAGTGTCATCGACTTCAACCAATTGAACCTAAACCTGTTCCAAGACCTGAACTTTGAAATCACCCACCATGTCGAAATCGTCAACGGACTTTCACTGGGCGTGGGATTCACCTTCCACCGCCGCACCCCGGCCGAACACCCCGACGACAGCTTCCGCGAGGTGGAACTGCCGGACAATGTGGCCGAAGGCCTGCAAGCCAACATCAAGCCGCAATACACCAGTTTCGCCCCGCGCGTCCGCCTCGAATGGACACCGGGACAATATTATTACCTGAACGGCAGGCAGAAAATCAATCTCAAGTCACGCTTCCCCACGCTCATCCTCGACTACGAGCGCGGGCTGCGCGGCGTGTTCCACAGCACCGGCGTCTATGAACGCATCGAATTCGACCTGCAACACCACATCCGCACGGGGCTGCTTTCCAACCTGTATTACCGCTTCGGGGTGGGATTGTTCACCAACCAGGAAGAAACCTACTTCGTGGATTTCGTCAACTTCCGGAAAAGCAACCTGCCCGAAGGATGGAACGACGAAATCGGCGGGGTGTTCCAGGCCTTGGACGGACAATGGTACAACGCCTCCACCTATTACATCCGGGGGCATGTGGCCTACGAGGCACCCTTCCTCCTGCTCCGCCACCTCATCAAATACACCAACCATGTGCAAAATGAACGCCTCTACCTCAACCTGCTGACCATGGACCATCTCGGCCCGTATTTTGAAGTGGGCTACGGCATCGGCACCTTCGTCTTCGATCTGGGGCTTTTCCTTTCCGTGGAAAAATTCAACCGTGTGGGATTCGGCTACAAGATCACCTTCGAATTATTCAACAAATAACCCTTCTTTTCCCGGATACGCCCCAAATCCTTAAATAATGTTATAGGGGAAAGGATTCCGGAAACCCCGTTCGTATAACAAATAAACTTGCGGCGGAAACGGCGCGTATTCATTCATCAAAAACAAGAAAAAGACATGAAGAAAATTTTGGCGGCATGCCTGATGGCATGCACCGTGACGAACCTGACGGTAGCCACTCCTGCGGAGAAAAAGGACACGACTTTCACCGCCACGTCCAACCCGTTCGTGAAATACAAGTACTTGGGCGACCCGGCGGCACTGGTCGACGGCGACAAGGTTTATATCTACGCCGGACACGACGAATGCCCGGACAACCAGAACCGCTACGTCATGCATGAATGGTGCATCCTCTCCACTTCGGACATGAAGACCTTCACCGAACATGCCTACACGCTGAAGGCCACCGAGTTCCCCTGGGCGCGCGGCGAGGCCTGGGCCAGCCAGGTCATCGAGCGCGGCGGGAAATACTACTGGTACGTCACGGCCGAGCACAAGAGCATCCGCGGGAAGGCCATCGGCGTGGCCGTGGCGGACTCCCCCACCGGCCCCTTCGTGCCGCAGCCGGAAGCCCTCATCACCAACGACATGACCACGAAGTACACGCCCATCGGCTGGGAGGACATCGACCCCACCGTGTGGATTGACGACGACGGGCAGGCCTACATGTTCTGGGGCAACACCCAACTCTACTACATCAAGCTGAAAGACAACATGGTGGAGACCGAAGGCGACATCATGCCCATCAGCATCGAGGGCATCCACCAACCTTCGCTCCCCGCCGAAGGCAAGGACTTCTACACGGAAGCCCCGTGGATCCACAAGCGGGGCGACTGGTATTACCTGAGCTTTGCCGTGGGATTCCCCGAGAAAACGGCCTACGCCATGAGCAAGAGCATCAACGGCCCGTGGGAATACAAGGGCATCCTGAATGAGATTGCCGGGAACAGCAACACCAACCACCAGGCCATCATCGAGTTCAAGGGCGACTGGTACTTCATTTACCACAACGGCGCCATCAACACCGCCGGCTCCAGCTACCGCCGCTCCCTCTGCATTGACCGCCTCTACTACAAGAAAAACGGCGAAATGAAGCGGGTGCAGATGACCAGCGAGGGCTTGTGGGGCAACGAATAAAAAGACTTTCTCAATACACACTCACTGCCAAGCGGGACAAGCATAAGCTCACCATTTAACCTAATCATGAGCATGCTTGTCACCGCTTTTTCTTTCCCTCCCCGGCGGACAGTTTGTCCGGCACGGGAAGATATGTCCCCATTTTGAAACGAAATCTTGTTTTATTAAAGATCAACGGAATAAAAGACCTTTGAGAAAAGTGTTTTTCTCTTGAGCGCGATTTTGTCCTCTTCCGCCTCGTTTTGCAGGATGCCAAAAACCATTTCCAAATGCCCGCTGTGCCCGAAGCTCCCCGCCGCCGACGGTCACCGCCCGGCACGCCCCACCCGGAATTTTCCGCCGGGGGTCACGTAGATGCCTTCGGGCCAGCGATCCGGAAGCGGTTCGCCGAGCCTCATCTCCCCCACCTTTTTCCCATCCGTCGTGTAGACCGGCACCCAGCGTCCGGCTTCCGGCGTGCGGGCCGTCTCCACGCCCGACGTTTCGCCCCGCCACATCAGGCGTGCGGCCGCACCCGCCTCACAGCGCAAGTAGGCACGTCCGGGATTCAGCCAACTGCCTGAATCCGGCCGCACGAAACATCTCCCCGCGTCGTCCAGGAAGCGCACGTCCTCCGCCTCTTCGCCGATGTCCAAGCGGGAATAGTTGGCATAGAAACCGACCGCCCCCTGGTCTTCCGGCACCGGCACGACGCCCACGGTCACCCCGTCGGCATGGAAACAGACCGTGCCCCCGCGCACGGCTTCCGGCCGCCACAAATAGGGGCGGCCCGCCTCCCAAAGGGCATCTGCCGCCAACGGGCGAAACACCACCCCGTCGCCGTCCACGCCCACGAAAGCCATCCGCTCCAAGGGCAACGCCTCTCCGCCGGCATCGTCCCAGGTCACACGTTCCACTTCGAAAGGCAATCCGGACGTATACCAGCCGTCTCCGCCATCCACCGTGCGATACCAGTCGATGCCCGTTCCCTGCGGCACTTCAAACACATATTTCGGTCCCCACGTGCCACGGTCGTTCCCCACCATGCGGGTGGCGGCGCGTCCCTGCACCCGTTCCTCCTTGTCCTCGATTTCCACCACATTCGGCCATGCCGCCGGCAAGTGTCCGGCCTCGCCTTCCCGTACGTAGGTCCACACGTGCGCCTCCGGCAAGCGCACGCCATGATCCCATTGTCCCTCCGGAGGCAACGGAATCTCCGTGAAATCGATCCGCCCGGCTTGGGAAAAATCCAAACGCGACAAGGTGTCGGCCGTCCAGTCGCCCCGGAAAGTCCAGTCGCCGGAGTGCAGCCCCTCGACCGTGGGCGGAAGAATTTCCTTATAGATAAATAAGGTGTCGCTTTTGTCTTTCACGTTCACATAGAGCCTGAAAACCTGTGACACGTAGTCCACCGACAGTCCCACTCGGCTCTTCCCCCGGCTGTTTTCAATCCGTTCTTTGGACAGGACGCTGGTGGTCCGCCCCTCGCCCGGCTGGTAAGGGTCGAACACGAACGTCTTATACCATTTGTCCCTTCCCGCCGCGCGTTCCTCCTCCAGCTCCTCGCCGGTCAACGTATAAAGCCCGGCATGAGCCGTCACCTTCTCGTCGGAATAGGCCAGCCAGGCATCCAGCTCCACATCGCGGAAGGCGTAAGTCGAAACGCCCTCCTTCACCAGCTCGAAGACGGCCGCCTGCCCGTGGTCCACCCGGATGCGCCGGTCTCCATCGGGCTTTACCTTCCGCGCCCTGCGGGTCTTGAACCCCGTGCCGGTCGCCGCCTGACCCGCCATCACGAACACCGAATCCGGCGCGGTCCGGCAATAAGAGCCCAGCACGTAGCGCGCCCCCGCTTCCAGGTCGCGCGCCTGGGTGATCCGCCTGAACGTCTGTGCCGACAGCGTTCCCCCGCCGGCACAGAGCCACAGCCCTGCCGCGCAGAGCCATTTTCGTGTTGCATCCATGTGTCCCGTCCTTTCCTATTTCAGCGGCCGCAACGTGCGTCCGCCCTGAATCACGACCAAACTGTCCCTCACGTCCAGCGTGTCGTCTGCCACCTCATCCGAGCCGGGAACCGTAGGCCCGACCACCGCCGTGGTGTCCGGCGGTGCCGTCACCGTGTCCTCCGGCAACTCTTCCTCCGGCGGGGCTGTCTCCCCGCCGCTTTCCACCCATTCGTGGTAGGCCACGCTCTTCAGCCCCACCTGTCCGAAATAAGTCTTCACCAGGCCGTAGAGGAACACGCGCGCCCCCAGGTTTTCCGGGTGGTCCGCCAGGTTGATCGCCCGCACGTCCGTTCCCTTTTTCAGTTCCACGGGCAGGCAACGCGCCGCGTCCGTCTCGTCTTTCCTGTCCGCGACCAGCACATTGCTCGCCTTGGCCTCCTGGGTCGAAAACGAGGCGCTGCCGATCGAGGTCGAAGTGCAGCAGCCCACGATGTAGCCCACCACGCCCACTTCGTAGTCCTCTTCCAGGTCGATCCCCGCATATGTGCGCAAGACCTCCCCCACCGAGAGGGCGTCTACATAGCCGTCCGGCAATTCCACAGGCTCGTCCGGCAGGTTCTCTCCTTCCTCCGTCACGGCCTGCCCCTCCCCGCCCGAAGGCAGTTCCACCTTCTGGCAGGCCGGGCAGGCCCACAGCAGCCCCACCCCGAAGAGGGCGGCACACCATCTGCGCCAATCCATCGCGTTGCGGGAAAAACCGGGGCTACTCCTCGGTCACGGCTTCCTTGAACCGCTTGAACTTGTTCTTCACGTTGTGGGAATAATAGAAGTCATCCCACCATGCCCAGACAAACACCAAAATGTCAAAAGCCAGCCATGCGGCCAAGACCCATTGCCAAGTCTCCATTTCCATGATTCTAACCATTTTTATACAAGGCAAATATACGATTTTATCCCAAAGCCCGCCACATTTCAGTAAAAAAAACTATCTTTGCAGCATCATAAAAGTGCAACATGACATGGAAATCGTAAAAACAGCCATCGAAGGCGTCGTCATCATCGAACCGCGCCTGTTCAAAGACGAAAGAGGTTACTTCTTCGAGTCCTTCTCCCAAAGGGATTTCGACCGGCAGGTGAGACCGGTTCATTTTGTGCAAGACAATGAGAGCAAAAGTTCCTATGGCGTCCTGCGCGGGCTTCACTTCCAGAAACCGCCTTTTGCCCAAAGCAAGCTGGTACGCGTCATCAAGGGAGCCGTGCTCGACGTGGCCGTGGACATCCGCAAAGGCTCGCCCACCTTCGGGCAGCACGTGGCCGTGGAGCTGACGGAAGACAACCACCGCCAGTTCTTCATCCCCCGCGGATTCGCCCACGGGTTCAGTGTGCTCACGCCGGAAGTCGTGTTCCAATACAAGTGCGACAACTTCTATGCCCCGCAGAGCGAAGGCGCATTGGCCTGGGACGACCCCGACCTCGGCATAGACTGGCGCGTGCCGGCCGGCCAGGTCGTGCTTTCGGAAAAAGACAAGCACCACGCCCGCCTCAAAGATGCCGAATGGCTGTTCGACTACACGGAAAACTTATACCAATAAAATCCCACACATTAACAACCCCGAAAACATGGAATTCAAGAGAAACATCATCGTCACGGGCGGCGCGGGCTTCATCGGGAGCCACGTGGTGCGCCTGTTCGTCAA
>CALUNJ010000067.1 GCA_944321975.1 uncultured Paraprevotella sp. | reverse complement strand
GATAACCTCTTCTTCTGGCAGAGTCCTTACGGTGACGCGCATCGCAGATTTTGCTTTGATGAATTTGGTGGATTTGGTTTCTGTGGAAATCCCTTCTACGGTGACGAGTATTGGTGATGCTGCTTTTTCCGGTTGTGGTGGTTTGACTTCCATAGAAATTCCTTCATCGGTGACGAGTATCGGTGCTCGTGCTTTTTCCGGTTGTGATGGTTTAACTTCCATAGAAATTCCTTCCTCCGTGACAGATATTAATGACTCCACCTTTATATGGTGTTATAATTTGACATCCGTGGAGATTCCATCGTCGGTAAAGCGTATTGGTGATGCTGCTTTTTACGAGTGTTACAGTTTGACTTCCATAGAAATTCCTTCGTCGGTGACGAGTATCGGTGCTCGTGCTTTTACTGATTCCAAGTTGGTCTACGTGACACTTCCTGCTTCGGTCGTGCGTTTGGGAGAAGGTGCGTTTTATGATTGCAGTGATTTGCTCTCGGTTGACCTTTCTTCTTCTCTGGAAATTCTTGAGGATAATCTATTTTCAGGTTGCTACCAATTGAAGCGTGTCAAGATTCCTTCTACTTTGACACGCATCGGAAATGGTACTTTTTTGAATTGTTCCTGCTTGACCTCTATGGAGATTCCCTCTTCTGTGAAGAGCATTGGAAGTTCTGCGTTTAGCGGTTGTTCCGGATTGACAACGGTGACTTTTGCCGCTCCTTGTACACTGGAGAGTATCGGGGATTATGGATTTTTGAACTGTTCCGGATTGGGTCAGTTGGCACTACCCTCGTCTTTGTGTTCTTTGGGCGAGGCTGCTTTTTATGGTTGCTCTGGTTTGGGTATGGTCGTGCTTCCCGCTTCGTTCATTGATGATAATTGGGACGCTTCCAGAATTTTCGATGTCGGTACGTGGTTTGCTTTGGTGGTGCTGTCCCAGACTGAAAACTTAAGTTCCCAACAATTGAGTTGTTTGACGGGGTATTTGGAGCTCATGACACCTGGCGCGATATGCTTTGGTTTTCCTGGCGTTTTGAACAAGGTAGATGGCTTGGATACAGAAAACTTGTTGGTTGTGGGGGGTACAAAGTCAACGGACGGGCGTGTATCCTTCATTGTGAACGAAGCGGCGTACATGGTGTCTGTCCTTTCGATGGAACTTGACGGGCGGATCGTGGAGGCCGATGAAAACGGACGTTATACGTTTGAGAACGTGCCCGATGCAGAGGAATACGAGGTGACGGTGTATACCGATATTCTCGGCACGGAATATCCTTTGCATTTTACCGTGGTTCCGGTTGAAGAGACTATTTCCGTGGCAGGCGTAGAATCGACAGCTGGGGATTGGCAACCCGAAGTGTGCGGCAATCTTGCGGAAAATCGGGCATGGGTGCGTGTTCCGGGTGAAGGTGGTGCGGTGGACTGGACGCTGACTACCCTTGACGGCACGACCGTGGCCAAGGGCCGGACTCAGGCCGACGGCAGCTGGCATCTTTTGGACGGAGCACAGGGAGCGAAGGGGCTTTGCTTGTTGTCCGTGCGTTGCGGGCTGGTGGTCAAGACGGTAAAGTTCATGGCGCGGTAGAGGCATCGTGCTTGGTTATGGACACGACTTTTCCGTGGCCGTTCCGCTTGAAGAAGAAACTCTATTCTTCTTAAGGTGGGGCGGCCTTTCATTTAATTGGGTGCTTACTTTTTTCCTTCCTGATAATACCCTTTCCGGCGGATTTCGTCCCACACGGCAGGGGCGAGCCCATAGGATGCGTCGCCCCCTTTGGCGATGCAATGTCTGAGCACCGTGGAACTGATGTCGAGCAGCGGGGTGTCGACCAGTTGCACGCCGGCCGGCAAGTCGGCTTCGTCAATGGGGTAGCCCGGGCGGGGGTAGATCAGGATGCGGTGATGGAGGAGGATGTCTTCGGGGCTTTTCCAGAAGGGGAAAGTCTGCCAGTTGTCGGCTCCGATGATGAGGGTGAATTTCCGTTCCGGATAGGTTTCACGCAAAGCCGCGAGAGTGTGGGCCGTGTAAGACGGGCGGGGAAGGTGGAATTCAAAGTCGCAGGCTTTGAGCCGGGGGTGTCCTTCCACGGCGAGCTGTGCCAGGGAAAGGCGCGCGTGTTCGTCTATCAGGTCTGTGGCTTCCTGCTTGAAGGGATTCTGGGGCGACACGAGAAACCACACTTCGTCCACCCATCCTTCCTGGCAGATGGTGTCGGCCAGTTGCACGTGGCCTTTGTGGATGGGGTTGAATGACCCTCCGTAGATTCCGGTTTCCTTCATGGCTCTTTTTCCGTTTTGCGGCGGAAATGCGTGCGTGGATGGCGTTTGCGGTGGAGCCACAGGCACACCACGTAGGCTTGTGCCAGGGCGGCGATGGCCATGGCGATGGCGATTTCCACCCAATTGAACAGGAGGGCCACGACGAGCAGCAACAGGCTGAGGGCGCAGAGCGCCGCGCTGCTGAACAGGTTGCGGTTGATGGTTTTCTCGTTCATGCGGTTGTCCTTTTTATGGTTTTTCGAGAAATGCTTTCAGCTTGGCCAACGCCTCGGACTTGGCTTTTTCCAAGTCGTCGTTCACCACGACGGTGTCGAATTTCGGGGCAAATGTCAGTTCGTAGGCGGCGCGTGCCAGCCGGTCGTTGATCACCTCCGGACTGTCGGTGCCTCGTCCTTCGAGCCGTTGGCGGAGCGCGTCGATCGAAGGCGGTTGGATGAACATGCTCAGGGCTCGCGGGCCATACAGGTCCTTGATGCGGCATCCTCCTTTCACGTCCACGTCGAACACCACGTTGTCGCCTTCGGCAAGTTGCTTTTCGACTTGTGACTTCAGGGTGCCGTAGAAGCGGTCTTTGTAGACTTCTTCATATTCCAGGAAGTCTCCGTTCGCGATGCGCCTGCGGAATTCCTCCGGCGTAAGGAAGAAATATTCTACCCCGTCGCGTTCGGTTCCCCGCGGTGGACGGCTGGTGGCACTGATGCTGAACGAGAGGTTCAGCCCTTGCTGTTGCATCAGGTGGTTGATGATGGTGCTTTTTCCGCTGCCGCTGGGCGCGGAGAAGATGATGAGTTTTCCTGCCATGCCGTTTCCCTCACATTACGTTGAGTACTTGTTCCTTGATTTGTTCCAGTTCGTCTTTCATCCTCACCACGATGTTTTGCATTTCCGCCTGGTTGCTTTTGCTTCCGGTGGTGTTGATTTCCCTTCCCATTTCCTGGGCGATGAAACCGAGTTTTTTCCCTTGCCCGTGCCCGTTTTCCATGGTTTCCATGAAGTACTTCATGTGGTTGGCCAGCCGTTGCTTTTCTTCGTTGATGTCCAGCTTTTCGATGTAGTAGATCATTTCTTGTTCCAGCCGGTTCCGGTCGTATTCGGCTTCAGGGATGGCCGCCAGTGCTTCCAGCAGTTTCTGGCGTATGCGTTCGGTGCGCCCCTGCTCGTAAGGCTCAATGCTTTTCAGCAGGTGGCCGATATTGTTGATCTTTTCGGTGAATTTCTTTTGCAGGGCGGCTCCTTCCTGTGTGCGGAATTCCACTAGCTGGGCGATGGCTTCCTCCACGGTCTTGCGCACGACCGTCCATTCCGTCTCGTCCAGTTCCTCCGCGTCGGTCCGGGTCATGACATCGGGCAGCCGCATCAGAATGCTGAATACGTCTTCCGGCATCGGGATGTGGCGTGTCGTGCTGATGTCTTGGATTTGACGGTAATAGCCTTCCAGGATGGCGGCGTTGATGGGCGTGGCGGCCTGCTCGTCTTCTTTTTCCGCGATGATGTTGAGCTCCACTTTTCCCCGTTCCAGAGCCAGGCTTACCATTGAGCGGATTTCCATTTCCTTTTCTCTGTAAATGGGTGCGACGCGCACGGACAAGTCCAGCGCTTTGCTGTTAAGGGATTTGATTTCCACCCGTATTTTCTTCCCATTGACCGTGGCAGTCGATTTGCCATAGCCCGTCATTGATTGAATCATGATTTAATAATTATTTTGTGCAAAAGTAGGAAAATAAAAGGAGAAAATTGTAATTTTGCGGAGTTATTCAACGAAAAAACAGCTTATGTCTTGTATCCTGCATATAGAAACGAGCACAAAAGTGTGTTCGGTGGCCGTGACGGAAGATGGGGCGGTCTTGTTTGAGAAGACCGACAAGAACGGCCCCTCGCATGCGGTGGAGTTGGGCGTTTTTGTGGATGAGGCTCTTTCTTATACGGATAATCACGGCATTCCTTTCGATGCCGTGGCGGTGAGTTGCGGGCCGGGTTCTTATACCGGGTTGCGCATCGGGGTGTCGATGGCCAAGGGGCTTTGTTATGCCCGCGGCCTGAAACTGATTGCCGTGCCCACGCTGGAGTTGCTGTGCGTGCCGGTGTTGCTCCGCCATGACGATCTGCCGGAAGACGCCTTGTTGTGTCCGATGGTCGACGCGCGCAGGATGGAAGTCTATTCGGCCTTGTACGACCGGGCCTTGCACACGGTGCGGCCCATTGGAGCCGATGTCGTGGGGCCGGAAACGTATGCGGGATATCTGGCGGAACGCCCGGTGTATTTCTTTGGCGACGGGGCTGCGAAGTGCCAATCCGAAATCGCGCATCCCAACGCCCATTTCCTGTCGGATGTTGTTCCATTGGCCCGGTACATGGGGCCTTTGGCCGAGAAGGCAATGGCTGTGGCCCGGTTTGAAGACGTGGCTTATTTTGAGCCTTTTTATTTGAAAGAATTTGTTGCATCGAAACCGAAAAAACTTTTGTAAATGACCTATAACACTCAACGTGAAAGGTTGCCGATGCCGGAATACGGTCGCGGCATTCAGAATATGGTGGATTACGCGCTTACGCTGGCCGACCGTGGGGAACGCCAACGCTGCGCCGACACCATCGTATCCATTATGGGCAATATGTTTCCGCATTTGCGGGATGTACCGGATTTCAAGCATAAGCTATGGGATCATTTGGCCGTCATGGCGGATTACAAGTTGGACATCGACTATCCCTATGAAATCAGGCCCAAGAAGGAGGTGGGTGCCAAACCCGCCCCGATGCCTTATCCGATGAAGAAAATCCGCTACCGTCACTACGGCGCGTTGTTGGAATCCTTGACCCGCAAGCTGGCCGAGATGCCTGAAGGCCCGGAACGCGAGGAACTGAGCCTCCGGGTGGCTGGCCAAATGAAGCGGAGCCTGGGCAATTGGAACAAGGATGCGATGGATGATGAAAAAGTGGCGTTCGATTTGTCGGCTTATACGCATGGGGCGGTGCATCTCGACGTGCCGCGTTTCCAGCAGCTGTTCGAACAGGCCGGGAAGGCCAACCAGAACCGTGTGCCCGTGGGCACAAACCGCACGGTGATGCGTAAAAGAAAACGAATTTAAGAATCTCGCTTTCCCCTACTTTTTATGGCTTCATTTATCATAGAGGGCGGCCACAGGCTGGCTGGAGAGATTTGCCCGCAGGGCGCCAAGAACGAGGCCTTGGAGGTCATCTGCGCCACGTTGCTTACGGCGGAGCCTGTCCGCATCAAGAATTTGCCGGACATTGCCGACGTGAACCATCAAATCGGCCTGCTGAAAGATTTGGGGGTCAAGGTGACGGCCCATGCGCCGGGCGACTTCACGTTTCAGGCAGACGAGGTGGATGTGGCCTATGCACAGAGCGACGAGTTCCTTGCCCGTTGTACCAAGTTGCGGGGAAGCGTGATGCTCATCGGGCCGCTGATCGCGCGTTTCGGTCGTGCCGTGGTGGCCAGGCCGGGGGGCGACAAGATCGGGCGCAGGAGACTGGACACGCATTTCTTGGGCATTCAGAAATTGGGCGCGAAGTTTGACTACGACCTCGCACGTGGGGTGTATGACATCCAGGCTACCCGCCTGTGCGGCACCTACATGTTGCTCGATGAGGCCTCGGTGACCGGCACGGCCAACATTATCATGGCCGCTGTGATGGCCACCGGCACCACTACCATTTACAATGCGGCTTGTGAACCCTACATCCAGCAGCTTTGCCATTTGCTCAACCGCATGGGGGCAAAGATCAGCGGGATTGCTTCCAATTTGCTCACCATTGTGGGGGTCGGGAGCTTGCACGGGGCGGCGCACGCGGTGTTGCCCGACATGATAGAGGTGGGCAGTTTCATTGGCATGGCCGCCATGGTGGGCGACGGCATCCGCATCAAACATGTGGGGTTTGACAATCTGGGGATTATTCCTTACACCTTTGGCCGACTGGGTGTGCAGGTGATACGGAATGGCGACGACATTTTCGTTCCGCGCCATGAACATTATGAGATTGAGTCCTTCTTGGACGGTTCGTTCATGACGTTGAGTGACGCGCCGTGGCCGGGACTGACGCCCGATTTGCTCAGCGTGTTGTTGGTGGTGGCCACTCAAGCCAAGGGAACGGTGTTGATTCATCAGAAGATGTTCGAGAGCCGTTTGTTCTTTGTGGACAAACTGATCGACATGGGTGCGCAGATTATTTTGTGCGACCCGCACAGGGCTGTGGTCGTGGGGCATGACCATCAGATCCGGTTGAGGGGCGGGCGCATGACGTCTCCCGATATCCGGGCGGGTATTGCCTTGCTGATTGCCGCGATGAGTGCCGAGGGCGTCAGCCGGATTAGTAATATCGAGCAAATCGACCGGGGGTACGAAAACATAGAGTCCCGTCTGTCGGCTTTAGGGGCGTGCATCAAACGTGTGGAAGAATGATAGGCGAGGATGAAGTATATAAAATAGGAGTGCTCACAAAAACCCATGGCGTGTCGGGAGAATTGTGCATGGCTTTTACCGACGACGTGTTCGACCGGGTGGAAGCGGACTACCTGATTTGTCGCATGGATGGCATTTTGGTGCCGTTTTTCTTGGAGGATTATCGTTTCCGGAGCGACACGACGGCCTTGGTGAAGTTTGAAGATATCGATAACGAGGAGCAGGCTCGCCGCATGGTGGGCGTGGAAGTGCTTTTCCCGAAAGCCTTGGCCGAAAAATGCCAGGATGATACTTATTCGTGGGCTTATTTCGTGGGGTTTACGATTGTCGACCGCGTGGCGGGAGAGATTGGAAGGGTGGAGGCTGTCGACGATTCCACGATGAATGTGTTGTTCAACGTGTCCACTCCTTCGGGCGGAATGCTGTTTGTTCCGGTGGCCGAAGAGTGGATTGACGACATTGATCATGCGGCGGGCAAGATTCACATGCACTTGCCGGAAGGATTGCTGGATTTGCAGGAACAGGAAAAATAGGCAGATGGACATGAAGGAAAGGAAAAAGATAGCCATTCTCGGGGCCACCGGTTCTATCGGGACGCAGGCCTTGCAGGTCATTGAGGAGCATGGCGACTTGTATGAAGCATATGTGCTGACGGCAAACAACCGGGTGGAGCTGTTGGCCGAGCAGGCTCGCCGTTTCCGCCCTGAAGCGGTGGTGGTGGCCAACAAAGAGAAGTATGGATACTTGCGCGAGGCTTTGGCCGACCTGCCCATTAAGGTGTACGCCGGAGCTGATGCCTTGTGCCAGATTGTGCAGGAGAAGCCGGTCGACATGGTGCTTACGGCCATGGTCGGGTTTGCCGGCCTGCAGCCGACCATGGCTGCCATCAAGGCCGGGAAGGCCATTGCTTTGGCCAACAAGGAGACACTGGTGGTGGCCGGCGAACTGATCAACCGGATGGCTCATGAATATCATGCCGACATCGTGCCGGTAGATTCCGAGCATTCCGCCATTTTCCAGTGTCTGGCGGGCGAGGTCAGCCCCATAGAGAAGATAATTCTCACGGCTTCGGGCGGCCCGTTCCGCACATTTTCACGCGAACAGCTGGCCACGGTGACAAAGGCCCAGGCTCTCCATCACCCCAATTGGTCGATGGGCGCGAAGATCACGATTGATTCGGCGTCCATGATGAACAAGGGATTCGAGGTGATCGAGGCCAAGTGGCTTTTTGGCGTGACACCGGAACAGATCCAGGTGGTGGTCCATCCCCAATCCATTGTGCATAGCGCCGTGCAGTTTGCCGACGGGGCCGTGAAGGCGCAGTTGGGTGTGCCCGACATGCGGGTGCCCATCCAATATGCCTTTTCCTATCCCCTGCGGTTGAAGAGCTCTTTTGACCGGCTCGACTGGTTCGAGCATTCCGCGCTGACTTTTGAACGTCCGGACACGGGTCGTTTCCGTAACCTGGAGCTGGCTTATGAGGCTTTGCGCCGGGGGGGTAACATGCCGTGCATCCTCAATGCCGCCAATGAGGTGGTCAACCGTGCGTTCCTGGAAGACCGTGTCGGTTTCCTGCAGATGAGCGACGTGATCGCCGACACTATGCAGCAGGCCACTTTCCTTCCGCAACCCACTTTCGAGGATTATTTGCAGACCGATGCCGAGGCGCGGCGCATCGCGGCCGGACGTTTGGCGCGGTTGAATACGGAATAAAAAAAATCACAAACACGATACATAAATGGATGCCACACTAATCAAAGCCCTCCAGCTGGTGCTGTCGCTGTCGTTACTCGTCGCGTTGCACGAAGGGGGCCATTTCTTTTTCTCCAAGCTCTTTCATGTGAGGGTGGAGAAATTCTTTTTGTTTTTCGATCCCTATTTCCATTTGTTCAGCACGAAAGACAAGTGGTTCACCCGCTTGTTCCCTAAGTTTAAGGACAAAGAGACGGAGTACGGCATCGGTTGGTTGCCTTTGGGCGGCTACGTGAAGATTGCCGGGATGATCGACGAGAGCATGGACACGGAGCAAATGAAGAAGCCCGTGCAGCCTTGGGAATTCCGGGCCAAGCCGGCTTGGCAGCGCCTGTGCATCATGGTGGGCGGCGTGCTGGTCAATTTCCTGCTGGCGTTGTTCATTTACATCATGATCCTTTTTGCCTGGGGCGAGCAGTACATCCCGATGAAGGACATGTCGATGGGATTCCAGTTCAACGAACAGGCCGAGAAACTGGGATTCCGTGATGGCGACATCGTGCTGGCCGCCGACGGCCGGGAACTGAAGAAGTGGGATGCCTCGGTGTTCCGTGCGGTGTCCGAGGCTCGCGAAGTGACTGTGATGCGTCAGGGCGGGGAGGTGACGATCCCGATGCCCGAGGACATGAACATGTTGGAGATGCTCAAGGCCGTTCCGCCTTTCATGATGCCCGTCGTGCCTTCCGTGTTGGATTCCGTCATGCCGGGAATGCCGGCCTACGAGGCGGGGATGCGCAAGGGCGACCGCATCGTGGCGATGGACGGGAAGCCGGTGGCCACTTGGAATGACTTCGACCAGATCATGCGCGTCCGCATGGAACGTCTGGCGGCAGGATGTTCGCCAAAGGACAGTGCCGACTTGCGCCGGGCCGTCGTGGTCTACCAGGCACAAGGTAGGGGAGCCGTCGACACGGTGAGGCTGCAACTCACTCCGGAATATCAGCTCGGCGTGGTGAAGCAGTCCTTGCTCGACTATTATGAGCCGTTGCAGGTGGACTACGGTTTCTTGGCCAGCATCCCGGCGGGCATCGCCTTTGGATGGGACGTGCTTTCGGGCTACGTGAGCGACCTGCAGTATCTTTTCACTTCCGACGGGGCGAAGAGTGTGGGCAGTTTCATCACGATCGGCAGCATCTTCCCCCCCACGTGGGATTGGCTGGCATTTTGGGAGACCACGGCTCTCTTGAGTCTCATTCTGGCTTTCATGAACATCCTGCCCATCCCGGCTCTCGATGGCGGCCATGTGCTCTTTCTCATCGGCGAGATCATTCTTCGCCGCCCGCCCAGCGAGAAGTTCCTCGAGCGGGCGCAAGTCGTGGGCATGGTGCTGCTCATCAGCCTCATGGTGTTGGCTTGCTACAATGACATAATGCGTTTTATTCTGTAACAAGATTTTAATAAGGGCAGGGAACTCCCGCAAATTCTTGATTTATGTCAAGAATTTGCGGGAGTTCCCTGCAAAATGAATCCTTCCTATTGTAGGATAAGCGCACAGTTTGTATTTTTGAACCGTCAAAGAGAACAGACGATATTCGATATAAAAAGGTAGAAGGTTTTTGGAAGGTGAAGAGAACAAACATCAAGAGAAGGTAGAAGTTTGGATAAGGTAAAAAGATTATTTCATGGATACACATTCTTTGCAACTGTTGGGTTGGGCTTTGGGCTTGGGGGTCGCTTGCGTGATTACCTTGGCCGCGACCGTGAAGAAAGGACATTTGTGAGCTGAGTAGAAAGAAAAGGAGAAAGGAAAAAGATGAAAGATGACATGCCGAAGGATCCGATGATGCTGATGAGCTTCATCAACATGAAGTTGCGCGACTTCTATCCCACGCTCGACGACTTGTGCGCCGACTTGGAGGTCGACAAGCAACAATTGGAGCACACGTTGGCCGAGGCGGGTCTGGAATATAATCCTCAGGCCAACAAGTTTTGGTGAGACACACAGACACAATCTATCATAGTAAGAAAAAGATGCCGCATTCCCCGCACAGGTTCCTGAAAGGCCCGTGTGGGGAATTTTTAGTGGAATCCGTTTCTCCCCGTGCGCGGGAATTTTGTTCTTGTGAGGAATGGGTGCCGGGAGGGCAGATGCGCTTTTGCGGATTGCTGACAAAAGAATCCTGCCCCTTTTCTTTTCCTTGGGGCTGGGGCGCGGGAATGGTGTCGGTTCAAGAGTGCTGAGGATGGCCTTATTGCCTTTCGTCGAGGATGTTTTGGCTTTTCTGGGTGTCGATTTCGATTTTCCGCAGATAGAATTTCACTTTGGCCGCCATTTCGTCGAAAGCCTGTTGCAGGTGGAACACTTTCGTGCGTTGTTTATAGTATTCCGCGTTGTGCCCCTTTCTTTTTTCCTGTTCCAATTGGCCTAACACCGTTTTTTCAGCCTGCAGCGTGCTGTCCATCACGGCCAGTGAATCCTGTGACTCCAGCAACTCGATGCTGTCCATGACGATGATGCCGGCCGACCGCGCACCGAAAGCCGTGGGATATTTCTTTCGCATGGACAGGATGCTGTCTCTCGCGGCCGGATAGTCTCCGGCTATCATCAGCGTCCTGGCCTTCTCCAGCATGCCTTCCGCCTCGGTTTCGGTCTTGCCTTCCTTGTCGGTGCATGCCAAGATGGCGAGGGGGAACAATAGTGCATATAATGTTTTCCGCATAGGTTGCCTGTCCTAAAATTCACACTACAAAAGTACCATTTTTTGGGATAATAATTCTATCCGCTACGCAAAAAATCGTATTTTTGCATGTATTTTTAGGGTATTTTTTGAAGAATGAGGAAACTGACGCAAGAGGATCTGACCCATTTGTTGGATCAGAAGATTTTCCATCTCATTTCGGAAGTCGCCGACGGGCTGGGGATGGAGTGTTATGTGGTGGGCGGCTATGTGCGCGATTTGTTCCTGGAGCGCCCTTCGAAGGACATCGACGTGGTGACCGTGGGCAGCGGCATCCGTCTGGCCCGTGCCGTGGCGGCCCGTTTGGGGGCGGGTGCCCATCTGAGCGTGTTCAACCATTTCGGCACGGCGCAGGTCAAGTTCCACGGCCACGAGGTGGAGTTCGTGGGGGCGCGGAAGGAGAGCTACAGCCACGACTCCCGCAAGCCGGTCGTGGAGGACGGGACGCTGGAGGACGACCAGAACCGGCGCGATTTCACCATCAATGCCTTGGCCGTGTGCCTGAACCGGGCGCGTTTCGGCGAACTGGTGGATCCTTTTGATGGATTGTGGGATTTGGAAGACCGTCTGATCCGCACGCCGCTCGACCCCGATGTCACCTTCAGCGACGACCCTTTGCGCATGATGCGTTGCGTCCGTTTCGCCACCCAGTTGAATTTTTATATCGACGAGGAGACGTTCGAGGCCTTGGAGCGGAACCGCGAGCGCATCGCCATCATCTCGCGTGAGCGTGTCGCAGACGAACTGAACAAGATCATGATGGCTCCCACGCCTTCGAAAGGGTTCGTGGAATTGTCGCGTTGTGGGTTGTTGCCGCTCATCTTCCCCGAACTGGCAGCTTTGGAGGGGGTGAAGAAGGTGAACGGGCGCGGGCACAAGGACAATCTCTACCACACGCTCGAAGTGCTGGACAACGTGTGCCTCCGGTCGGATAACCTGTGGTTGCGCTGGGCGGCCCTGCTCCATGACATCGGCAAGCCGCGCACCCGGCGTTTCGATCCCGTCGCGGGCTGGACCTTCCACAACCATGATTTCGTGGGAGCCAAGATGGTGCCGGAGATCTTCCGCAAGATGAAGCTGCCCATGAACGAGAAGATGAAGTACGTGCAGAAACTTGTCGGGCTACACATGCGCCCCATCGTCATTGCCGATGAGGAAGTCACTGACTCTGCCGTGCGCCGCCTGCTTTTCGAGGCCGGCGACGACATCGAGGACCTCATGATGCTTTGCGAGGCCGACATCACCTCGAAGAACGTCCAGCGGAAACGCCGTTTCCTTGACAATTTCAGGCTGGTGCGCGAGAAACTGGTCGACTTGGAGGAGCGCGACCGCATCCGAAACTTCCAGCCGCCTGTGACGGGCGAGGAAATCATGGCCGTTTTCGGCCTGAAGCCTTGCCGTGAGGTGGGCGTGCTGAAGGCGGCCGTCAAGGATGCCATTCTCGACGGCGTGGTGCCCAACGAGCACGACGCGGCCTATGCCTATCTCTTGCGCCGTGCGGAGGAATTGGGGATAAAGCCGGTGGCACCCTGAGCCGGCGGAAGGAGAATTTCCTTATGTCCTTCCCGTGTCGGATTGGTAACCTCTTATGTGCCGGAGCAATCCGGCACATGAGTCTTCTTCGCAAGTGCGTGTTGTAATCGTGGCATCTGCTTTTGGGGATGAGAAAACTTACTCCCCGGTTTTTCCGGATTATAGGATCCGGAAAAACCGGGGAGTGGTAAGAGTTGTCCCTTTCAGGCCGTGGCGGCCTTCTCCGCCCTTCGCATCAGTTCTTGAAACTGTGGATGGGTGCGGGGATGCGGCCCTTGCGGCTCACAAAGTCGCTGCAACTGAACGTGTTGACGGGCATGACCGGGGCATGGCCCAGCAATCCGCCGAACTCCACCGTGTCGCCCACCGTTTTCCCGATGACGGGAATGATGCGCACGGCGGTGGTTTTCTGGTTCACCATGCCGATGGCTGTCTCGTCGGCGATGATGCCGGCGATGGTCGTGGCCGGCGTGTCGCCGGGAATGGCGATCATGTCCAGGCCCACGGAGCAGACGCAGGTCATGGCTTCCAGCTTCTCCAGCGTCAGTGCGCCGTGTTCCACGGCTTCGATCATCCCTTGGTCTTCGCTCACGGGGATGAACGCCCCGCTCAGTCCGCCCACGTAGGACGAGGCCATCACGCCGCCCTTTTTCACCTGGTCGTTGAGCAAGGCGAGGGCGGCTGTCGTGCCGGGTGCCCCGGCGCGTTCCAGCCCGATTTCTTCCAGGATTTCCGCCACGCTGTCGCCCACGGCGGGGGTGGGAGCCAGCGAAAGGTCGATGATGCCGAAGGGCACGCCCAGCCGGCGGGAAGCCTCCTGGGCCACGAGTTGCCCCACGCGCGTGATTTTGAAAGCCGTGCGCTTGATGGTCTCACAGAGCACTTCGAAACTTGCCCCGCGGATTTGTTCGAGCGCATATTTCACCACTCCGGGGCCGCTCACGCCCACGTGGATGACCGCGTCGGGCTCCGACACGC
>CALUNJ010000066.1 GCA_944321975.1 uncultured Paraprevotella sp. | reverse complement strand
GAACCAGTTCGTGAATCGTCACGTTGTCCAGCAACGAAAGATCCTCGTTCCCATAACTCGTGACATGCGTGGCCTTGACATCATATTCCGTGAAATGCCCGAGCAGGGAACTCCGCAGCCACCACTGCGCATAGGCTTGTGAATGGGCCGGAATCGTGCCAAACTCCGTGGCCACGCTGCCGCCCAATGCCAAGGTGTGCGCTTCACCGTTGAGCTGCGAGCTCAACATCTCGAAGTCCACCCGCAATCCCTTCTCGTTCTCCACGATTTCGGGCTGGTTGGTCACCATCCTGACATTGGCGGCATCGCCATATCCCTTGTTGCGGATCACCAGGGCGAACTCTGCCGGCTCGCTTTTCTCCACCACGTCGGGAGTCAAAGGATCGTCGCCCAGCACGTCTCGCTGCATGAAATATGCAAGGTCGAGATCCGGCGATGGCTTCACGGTCAACGAAACAGGGTAAAGGTCACGTGTCACCTCCAAATCCGTAAACGGATCCACGTAGGTCAAGCTTCCGCCAAACGAATAAACCCGGTCGGACTCCAACGCCGCATACTTCGTGGGAATGAACAGCACCGTGGCCACCCCCGTCTCATTGGCCGCAAGCGACCAGCCGTCCGTCAGGTTCACTTCTCCCGTAAATCCTTCGAGACTTTCAGCGTTGATCTGGAATTCGTGCGAAGTAGCCAGCACGCCCGATTCATCGCGCACTTCCAAGTTCAACCGCACATTCTCCATCGGTTTCTCCCCATTGCCGTTAAACACGGTCAGCGTACCCCGGAACGCCTGGCGGGTCATCGCCATGGTCTGAGAAAGCTGCAAAGTGACGCTGGAGCAAACGGAATTGGAGGCTTCAGTGAGCCGTGCCAGCACTATTTCACGTTCACGATCGTACATTTCCTCAAAATCGGCATATCCCATCTCAATAGCCCGTTGGTTCACCAAATCATGTATAACAAAATAGATTTGCATCCGATCAAGATTCATTTTGTTCGCTTGCATTCCATCTGTCACCGTGTTATTCCAACGATTCATAAAAACATCCACATCCTCTTCTGACACAAACGGAGGCCTAACCTCATACAGACGAGCCAAGCCGGATTCCGGAATCAACCCATTGTCATCCAATACCTCCCCAATTTCATGGAGGAATGCATTGCGCTCAATTTGAGTAGAATAGTTCCAAATATCACTTCCGAAATATTCAGTATCAATGGAACTACATGCAATTGCATCAACAATCATGTAACCCAATGTGTTCTGATAATCCAGAATATATGAGGGATATCCAGATTCTGCTGCGACCCTTTGCCGAGCCGCCGCACCTTCTTTTTCGCACCTCTGAAGTCCTGCATATATCCAACAGGTCAACGCACGCGTCACCGGTTCAGGATTCCTTTCAAGCAGTTCATCCTTCACGGCATCCAAGAAGTCGTCATACAACTTATCCTTATTCACCGTTCCGTCCTCATTAAAGTAATCCGGCATCAGGTCGTGCATGGTCACATTCTCACCAGAACGAACTTTGATGGACAAATCCATAATATCCTTAAAAGTTTGCAATGCTTTGGCTGGAGCCACATCGCAGTCATCTGCCAAAGCCTCATTAAGACTCCACAATGTTTCCTTCCCCGGACGTTCGTTTCTCTTCTTCAACACATCATATACCCCCGATGCACAATTCCACATATCCTTAATCTCGCCCACTCCAGGAACCGCACATTCCAAGAAATCTATAAGGAACTGATTCTGACATGGCTCGCACCCATCGTCCTCATTGATTGCTACACGGTCTTGATCGGTCGACGAACCATAATATCCGCCGCCACCGCCACCGGGGCCTGAAGACGGGCCATAGCCGCCACCAAAACCTCCTACGCCACCGCCGCTGCCAGGATTACCCCAGGTGGAAGGATCGCCGCTATTGCACGAACCCAACTGCAGTGCTACGCCATAACGATGCCACTTGCGGTCCAGCCCGCAGTCCCAGAAGTAAAGCGTGCCGACCTCTCCCACACAAGGATCGTCGTCAATCGGTTTCTCCCGCGAAGACACAAGCCGAGTCTGACGGTTCACCTTGGTGACTTTCACCGGTATGGTCACGCTCTGCTGCGGCGCAAGGTCGAACGGGCCGTCGTTGTGCGACAAAGCCTCGAAAGACAAAGTGGAGAAACCAGTCGGCAACAACAGTTCCACATCCTGTGCGGTAATCAAGCCCTTGTTCGTGAGCGTGGCATGGAACATCAACGATTCGCCGGGTTGCAAATCTTTTGCCGTTATGCTCGACGGCACAGACAGTTCGACCACCGGCACAGGCACGCTGGTCTCGAACTTCACCGTCGTTTCCACCCTGTATTCATCTTCAATCTCCGTTTCTTCCACCCGCCAATCCACCGTGATGGCCTGCATGCTGAGGTTAATCGTCTTCCGGGTCTCTTTTCCCGGATCTACAAGGATATTGTTCCGGTAAGCATCGTGATCTTCAGCCGATACGCTCAAGGCATAATAGCCCTCGGGCAACGTGGCCCTGAACAATCCGTCCTCGCCCGTCAGGCCTTGCGCAACCACGGCACCGGTCGTGGGATGTTTCACCAGCACTTGCGCCCCGCTCACATGCGGAGCTTCTTCCGTGTAATATGAATATTCATCGCAGACATCAACGGTCAACGTGCCTGTGGACTGCGAAACCGGCTCTACGGCATAACCCAGCGACAGTCCTTCGCCATGCTCGCAATTAATGCCTATTTGTCCGGTAACCGGCACGTTCAGCTGCATTTCGTCCGTTGGAACAAAGCGCAAGACCACCGTGGCGGAATCGCCATAAGCCAACGAAGCCATCTCGGCCGGCGTCACGGCCTTCATCCATGAAGGCAACGCCAAGGTGATTTTCCCCGTTTCGCCTTTGCCGACGTTCGTAATGACAAACGGATAGTCGCGGGTCGCGCCTTTTATCATCGTGGTGGCAATCTTCGAAAGTCCGGCCTGCAATTTTCCGCTTGCATTACGGCAATAATAATATAAGGTGGAAATCCGCGAAACCCCTTCCGACGTTTCGACCTTCAGCCGAATCTGTTCCCAATCGCTTCCGGCAGAGGCGGATTGCCCCACAATGGAATAATCCACCTCCAGCGTCCCGCCGCCTTCCACTTCGTCAGGACACGACACTTCCACCACACAATTTTCCGGTTTCGACCACACTTCCACCGTGATGCCCGTGAGCGGCAGCGTGCCGGGATTCGCCAGTTCCATCGTCCCGTCAAACCTCTCGCCGACAAGCGTCTCGCAGGTGACGGCAGCATTCGAGACCCGCTTCAGTCCCAATATCTCAAAGGCATCCTGTCCGGCCGTCGCTCCTTCGCCCGGATAACATGCGCCAAGGGAGAAATGTCCCAATTGCGCCTCATAAGGCGTATAAGGAACCGTGAACTCTCCGTTTTCGTCCGCTTCCACGCGGATCACATGCCGATAGCCCTCGTTGACAACGTAGACCTCCACCTCTGCATGGGCCGCCGCGCCACCTTCCACATATCCATGAATCATAATTTGTTCACCAGACTGGTAAACCTCCTTGTCCACAGAAGCATGCGCAGAGAAAGGAGCCACCGTTTCGACCGTCATCCGCTCAGAGGTGTTGTTCGCATACAGCAGTTCTTTCACCTTTTGACCCTCATTCACCACTGCGTAAAGTTCGTGCGTGCCCACAGCCTCCGGCATCACCACCGTTTCGCTAAGAACCACCTCCCCGCCCGGTGAAAGCGGTTGCTGCAAATAGCATACAGACACCGGAGACGAACTTCCGGACAAGTAAATGCCTATCGGCGTGAGTTCCGGCAAATCGGCCACACCAGCGTTTGACAACGTGAGGGCCACTTCTACTTCCTCACCGGCCTTCAGCTTCGAGGCAGACAGGCTCATGGCCGCCACGGTGGCATCCGGAAGCGTCTGGTCGGTCAGCATCAGCCAGCAGGTTCCCAAGGCAAAGCCATCCGTCTCAGCCGTAAAGACAACCACCCGGTCATCGCCGGACTGTTCATTCGGCAATGCCTTCACCATGACTTCCGCCGAAGACGCCCCGGCTGGTATCGTCACCTCATGGTCATAAGAAAGCCCTTCGTCGTAATCACTGCTGAGCCGCACATTCAAAGCCTCCCCTGTTTCCGTATTGCGCCGAACCGTCAGCAAGACCCCTTGCCCATCCCCTTCAAGCAACGTGGGTTTCGCGGCCGCGAGCCCCAATGAAGGCCCGTCGTCGTCTATGATGTCAACGGTTTTCGTCACGACTCCCACGTTCGTGCCCGAAGCGGCGCAATCACACGACGACACATAAACCGCCGCCGTGATGTGGACTTGCCGGTTGCCTTCCGCGTCGGCATTGTCTATCACGCCCAAGGAGAACTGGGCTTCTTCCATGCCTTCCTCCAGCACGACGCTCGGGGTGGCATAATAGATGTCTCCATTGGAATCATCACTCAGCTGCACCGTTATTTTCTTGCCGATGTTTGTCGTGCGCCGCAGTTTGGCCACTATGGCCAAAGGACCGGCCGATTCCGCCACGGTCGAGGGGGACAACTCCAGCTCAATGGCGGGCAAATCATTATCGTTCAGCAGCACGACACATTCGCCACCGACATATCTGTCTGCCACGGCCTTGAAAGCCACACCCGTTTGCAGTTCCAGTTCGTCATTGTCCACGGTGGCCACCTCCACCGTCACGGCAGTTTCCCCGGCGGGAATCACCACTGACGAAGGAAACGTGAAACGCCGTGGAAATTCCGCCGTCAGTTCCACCCGTGTGGCTTGTCTCACCGGCACTTGCGATTCCACGGTGAGTTGGAACACCTCTCCCTCCGTGATTTCGGTCTTCGATGCCGACAAGGTCAGTTGCGGGAACTCGTCATCCTCCACCACGCACACGCCGGACGCGGCTTCATATCCGTTTCCGGAAGCCTGGATCGTGAAGGAAGAATCGGCATCCAGTTCATCGTTGTCGGACACACCCAGATAGAAATACGCACTCGACTGCCCTTGAGGAATTGTGACCGATTCCGGCACCGTCAATCTCCCGTCGCCCGAGATCTTCGCCAAACTGAACGTTTGGGATTCGCCCCAGTTCCCGCTACGGGACAACTGGCCGCGCACGGCCGTGCCCGCCCCTTCTTCGACCGCGCCCACCGGCAAGGTGAGCGTCAAGCGCTTGCCTATGTGCAAGACATAAGCCTCCGTCAACGCCGTATTGTTCTTCTGATAGGCCACGCTTTCGCCCGAATCGGAATTGGGCACCACCGTCACCCGGACTTTCGCATTCCCGTCAATGCCGGGCAAGGCGGACAACACAATCTCCGTGTGCCGCGACATGCTTCCACCCGCCTGCAACACCTGCGTGTCATTGTGGAAAGTCCCAAGGCTCATCTCGTCTCCGTTTTCCGACTCCAGCACGAGCCTTTCGCTCCACCCGCCGGAAGAAGCCATCCCGCCAATATTGTTCACCTGCCAGGCGACGCTCAAGGTGTCGCCGGGCATGACCGACGCGGGAGAGACCGCAATGGCCGACACCGTGAAGTCCGGGCCCTGCCGCACCTTGAACGTGCCGCCCGACGATGCCGTCGCGACGTTTTTTCCCTCGGCGTCGCTAAGCACCACGCCCGACAGTTCCAAGGGATAAGCCGCGCTCTCGTCGAGATTGCGCCCTATGGCCGCGCCGATGTCCATGATGGTGCCCGAATTGGCCTTGAACGGCTGGTTGGTCGGGGAATAGACCATGACCCTGTAAACGCCGTCTCCTCGCTCCGAAGCCACGACGGTGTGGTCTCCGCAGCGCTCGGACAAGGCAATCCCGTCAGGATCCAATGCCAGGACGCCGTCCGGAACCGTCAAATCAAACTGCATGGCCACGATGTCCGTGCCCGTGTTGTCCAGATTCACCGGCAAGTTTATAGTTGTCCCTTCCGCCCCCGTGAGGTCGGGAATGGAAAGCCTGTTGGCATGCTGTGCCTGCACCCCCGTGGCCAAAAGAAGCAACAGGAACACATTCCTCAATGTCTGCATTATCTTTTCCATGATCGTATGATTTATGGGTTAATTTTCTTTGTGATCTTCACGCCGCCGGCTTTCACGGTGACGACAACCATCCCGTGCAGGCCTGTGCCGATCACATGGCTGCCCGGTTCGAGCGACGGCAAGGTTCCCTGTCCGGCCAATTTGCCATCCATCGTCACGATTGTCCACGTAACGTCGTGCATGGGCTTACCCGTCCGGAGAATGATGTTCCCATTCTCTATCGCCACGCCGGCCTCCTCGGCCTGCGCGCCGGAAACACCCGTGGGTTGCGCATTGAGCGCCACGCCCAACTTCCGGGCTTGCGGGTCGGACAACACGGCCGACACGACCTGCGCCCCTTGCCCTTCGAAGGAAGCAAGCACCGCGCCGCCGGCCGGGATATAGCCACCGTCCAAAGAATAGCCCACGACATGTATTCCGCCGGGCGTTTCCTTCGTGGCATAGACCCATCCCTGGCCTTCCATCCCGTCTGCTGCCTCCAGCGAAGAAACGCCTTGCAGCACAATGTCGAATGCCGCCACAGGTTCTTCGGCATGCAACACCAGGTTGCCGTCCCGGCAATACAAGCAGGCCGCTCCCCCGCCGGCGGCCGGTGCCGCAAGCCGGCTTTCCGGCGCGTCATCCGATGCCAGCAGCAGGTTGACCTCGCCCACCACGTCTTGCACATTCATCACGCCGTCCTTCACCATGTCTGCCGAAGTAAAGTTGAAAGGCCTGTCCTTGTAGTTGTCGAAAATGTTCAAGATGATGGCCTGCAAGTCCGTCACGTCGACTGTCCCGTTGAAGTTGGCGTCTCCCTCGCCAAAGCTCAACGTCGCCTTCAGCGTGCTCACCTCCGGATATTCCCCGCTGTTCAGGTCAAACACGTAAAGCGTGTCCCCGCTTTCCCCGTGGTATTCATTTTGTGCCGACACATAGGGGAAGCGAACCTGCCCGTCCGCATATTCAATGACGATGCCCCATCCGCCGGTGGAACCGCCGAAGTCGTAACCAGGCTCCGTCGTGCAAAGGATGCGGATGTCCTGGCGATAACCGCGCGTGGCATGGTCGTAGAGCAGGATTGTCGGGAAAGACCCGGCAAGGCTTTCCAACGAGAAGTCGCGCAAATCCAGCCCGAGCACCCGCCCGATGGACTGCCGCCCCAGGTCGAGCGTCGTCACGCCGGCCGGAATCGGGGGGAATACGTCCGAGAAACAGTTGCCCGAAACATCGAGATCCTGCAAGGAGGGGAAAAATGCCGCCAACTGACCCACATTCCCTTCATATCCATTGTCTGAAAGGTCGAGGGTGCGCAAGCCGGCCGGGACTGCCGTCCCTGCCGCCACGGTCGCCGCCAGCCCGCCAGCCACGTCTCCTTCCAAGAGGTTGCCCGAAAGGTCCACCGACTCAAGCTGCGCCAACCCTAACAAAGTCCACGGGAACACGCCCGAAAGATTGGCATCCGACAAGTCTAATCCGGCCACATGCCCCTGCCGCGTGGCCAGCCCGTCCATGCCGCCCACGCCCCTTATGCCCTGCGACATGTCCCACGGGCGAGACCATCCCATCCGCACGAGTTCCTCATGCAGCCTTTCGAGCACCGCCCATTCGCCTTCGTCGAACTGGTAGATGGCGAAAGTCCCCAAATATGTCCGTGCCAGCCCATAATAGCAGGTACCTTCTGCTATCTCGAGGTAAACGTCATAGGTGCCCGGAGCGGAAGGGGCTTCCAGCGACTCGCCTTGGCCGCCCTGGCCGACGTAGATGAAACTTGCCGCGCCCATGCCTTCCGGGGCACCGCGCAGGCCGGCCCCGTGGGAGGCCCCGTCGTAACTAATGTCAGCGTCCGGAAGCGAAACCGCGTAAAGGCTGTCCGCCAACACGGCCTTGTCGATGGTGAATTGCCAGGATACGCTCCCCGCATAGTTACCCCGGCCGTCTACCCGGATCGTGGCCTCGCCCGGATAGAGGTTGTCCGAACATACGACCTCGTAGTCACGCCCGGCCTCAAGCCTGTCGCCGCCGGCAAACCAGAACTCAGGCACGACCGGAGAGCCATTGTAGACGAACTCCCTTTCCCCGAAACTGATTTCCGGCAAGGGGGCAGGTTGAATCACAAACGTGCAGGTCTTTTTCCCTATCGAATGGGGAAACACCCCTTCCAAGTCGAACGAAGCCGTCCCCGCATTCACATTATTCCTGTAACGGGCAATGACATAGTGCCCTTCCTCGCCCGTACAAGTCAAACCAGACTGATACAAAGAATCGCCCGTATACGTCAGTTCCGCAATGCCGCCCACTTCATAGGCCGCCACATCCTCATATTCTATTGGCGGCAGCAGCTTGGTGTTTCCCACGGCGTCCGTGGCCCTGAACCGGATCACATGGGAAGAGCGCCCGGGAGTGAACATGGCCGCCAGCGATGCCTCGAACGATTCGCCGGACTGCAAGGTGTCGGTCAGCGCGAACCATTCCGTGCCGTCTTCCACCGCATATTCGATGAAGCCCTCGATGCCCGCCGGGCTTTCATACGTCCCGCTGAGGTTCAACCGGTGGGGACGCGACAGGTCGTTCCATCCTTGCGGATCGTCCGGGGTGACTTCATATGTGGAACTCGGTTCCAACGTCACATCGCCCACACCGATGAGGTAAGAAAACTCCACAGTGGCGCCGGCTTCCACGCGCCGGGCTTTCCAACACCACCCCATGCCGCTGTCATACGAACCGTTTTCCTGCATATAATTACTGCCCGCGGTGTAATTTCCCACCATCTCATCCGCGCTGTTGTTCTGGTAATAATAGCCGAACCAGAAATCATCCACGGCGGAAACGCCCGCCAGGCCGGCTCCGAACAGCACACATAATTCAGCGCCGCCCCCGTCCTTCAGGCTCAAACCATAAGTGTTACCCGCTTCGTCCACCTTCCGGGAAATGGGCGCATGGTCGTTACCCCCGATCATCACGTCGGCATGCACACCGAGCGACACGTCCACCGCCTTGGCGTTGGAGTTCGTCACGGCATAGACCACCCGCGCCAAATCACCTTGCGGGACGACCGACACGGCGCAGCCCACGCCGTCTATCGATGCGCCCGACAGACAGTTCACCTCCGCCGCGCCGGAAGTGCCGACCTGCAGGGCCAGCCTATAGCCGTTGTCACTGAATGTGGAAGAGTAATAATACCCATCCTCAAACCGGCCGATGAAGTCCAACGTGTAATCTTGCCGGCAATAAAGCTGAGTTTCACCCACCTGGTTGTAGCCGTTGGGGAGTCCTGAACTCACCGACCTCGCCACCGGCGCTTTTCTCATAGGAGCCTGCGCCCCGCCCGGAACGGCGGCCAGCGCACACGCGAGCCACATGCCCCCCCGCAAGAAGGACGACTTCCTGCGGACAGAGCCCGCCCTCTGTCTGAATGTTGTTCGTTTCATCATCAAATATGTTTTTTATAGTGTTAAATGTCTCTTCGGGGCACTCATCTCCCCCATCAAGAAAAAAAACGACCGAAACACCACTTCATGGAAACCCGACTATTCCCCATTCCCCTCACTCCACAGAGGGATGTTCCTGTCATATCCAAAAACTCCTTTCAGGATATGCTCCAAAATCTCCCCGTCAATTTTTCATCCTAAAATCAACGCAGCCGCTATAAAAGCCCAAGTCTCCCGCACATCCCCTCTCCGCCAGCATCCGGAAACTTGTCTTTTATTTCTACACTCTGGCACAAAGATAGAGAATAATCCGAAAAAAAACAAAATTTTAACACACAAATCCTTCAAAAGAAACAATAAGACCAATACCACAGGCCACACTTCCCCGGCATTTCCCCATCGGGAAAGTGCCGATGATGATAGCATGAAAGCCTGCTACATTGAAACGGAAGAGGTTTCTACCGCCCCCGTGAGGAAAAGGCCACGTGGCGGAATAGGACAAAATCGCTCCCAAGAGGAAGGCAAATTTCTCTCTTGAGATTCACATTTTTTTCTCAAGTAAAAAAAATGTGAATCGCTTGAAAAAAATCCACTTCGCCCAAGAGAAACACACATCGCTGATTATTAATAAAATAAAAAGACTCTTCAACATAGGACGATATGGACTTGGAAATAGGACCTGCGGAAGAGGACTGGTGATCCTGTTTCCAGGAAAATCCTATTCCTATCCTCCGAAATCCGAGTCCCGCCGGGAGGCACGCTTTTTTGTCCTCATCCTGCCACAGGCTTTCTCCCAAGACAAGGCATGGAAAACACTTCCGTTTCAGCGTCGCCAGGCAGAAAGGCTATCCCCCGCGAAAATCCGTTGTCCCCAGAAACGACCTACACTCCCCTCCAACGTGGCAGAAAGACGGCAAATAGTGTTCGTTTTGGCCTCTATCGCCCCAAAAACGAACAAAAAACATTGTGCAAGCAAGCATTATTCCGTATATTTGCCTGTCATTTATTTATAACACCCTAAAGAAATCATGAGTAAGTTAATCGTTGGTTCGTTCGAAGATTTCGAACAATATGTAGGTCAGCCGTTAGGCGAGTCAGATTATCTCCAAGTGGACCAGGACCGCATCAACCTGTTCGCCGATGCCACACTGGATCACCAATGGATCCACACCGATGTAGAACGTGCCAAAGCAGAAAGCCCCTTCAAGAGCACCATCGTGCATGGCTACCTCACCCTCTCGCTCCTGCCTTATTTGTGGGATCAGATCATCGAGGTACACAACTTGAAAATGATGATCAACTACGGCATCGACAAAATGAAGTTCGGGCAAGCCGTGTTAAGCGGGCAAAGCATACGTCTGAGCACCAAGCTCCAAGCCCTGACCAACCTGCGCGGAGCCGTCAAGGCAGAAATCCGCTTCACGATGGACATCAAGGAAACGGGCAAGAAAGCCTTGGAAGGCACGGCCATCTTCATCTACTACTTCAACTGAACCTGCGCCATGTTCCCCGCTTGGCTTCCATTTCCACTTCCAAACGAGGGAACATGGCACAACCTCAAAACAGCAACCAGCCGGCCGCGCCGCAAAAGCAAATCAGCTTGATGGGGCTGATGCGATAGACCAGGCTGCCCACAAAGGCAAAGCCAAAAAGGAAAATGCTGATATAGAACTGCCACGGATTGTCCGGAGTGCTGAAATTCTCCGGCGTGAGCAATAGCAAAGCCGCCGCGGCCAGCAACCCCACCACGGCAGGACGCAATCCCTCGAACACATGTTCCACCACGGGATGGTTCTTATACTTCATCAGGAACTTGCTGATGAGCAACATCAGGATAAACGACGGGAGCACCACGGCAAAAGTGGCCGTCGCGCTGCCCAGCACCCCCCAGGCATGCCCATAGCCGGCATTGACCACGCTGGTATAGCCCACATAAGTGGCCGAATTGATCCCGATAGGCCCCGGCGTCATCTGGCTGATGGCCACGATATCCGTGAACTGTCCGCTCGTCAGCCAATGATGGCGGTTCACCACCTCGCCTTGGATCAGCGAAATCATGGCATAACCGCCCCCAAAGCCAAACAAGCCGATCTTGAAGAAACTATAAAAAAGATTCAGATATAACCACCACATGTCTTCTCAATGATTTTCCGAAGGCCGGATGTAGCGACCATAAAGATAGCCTCCCAGTCCGGCCAATATGATAATGTATATAGGCGACACCCCCATCATCCAAATCAGCAGTGCGCCGACTACGGGGATCCAGATATTAGTCTTCCCGACCTTCGCGCTCTTGCCCATCTTAAACGTCGGGGCGGCAATCAGAGCCACCACCGCCGGACGTATGCCCTTGAAGATGCTCTGCACCGTGGCATTGTCACGGAACTGCTGGAAGAACAGCGCGATGCCCAGAATGATCAGGAAAGAAGGCAACACCGTGCCCAAGGCACACACCACACTGCCCGGCACCCCCTTCAGCTTATAACCGACGAAAATGCTCATATTCACAGCGAAAATACCGGGACAACTTTGCGCAATGGCCATCAGGTCGAGAAACTCCTCGCGCTCCACCCACTTGTATTTGTCGACCACATCGGCCTCGATCAGTGGAATCATGGCATACCCGCCTCCTATCGTGAACAAGCCTATGCGGAAGAAAGCGCGGAAACTATTCCAATAAATATTCATATCTCTCATCCTCCCAAAAAGCCACAGGAAAGGGCTCCACCCGAAAAAGGCGTGGCAACCCGCATTCCTGTGGCTCATGCTCCTTTTCTAAGAAAAAACTATTCCTTGTGTGCCTCCACCCACTTGCGGGCATTCACGAAGGCTTCCATCCAAGGCGTGATTTCATCCGCGCGGCGGTCTGCCGGATACCAAGCATTCTGCCACGGGAATATGGCCCGTTCCAGATGGGGCATCATGGCCAGATGGCGGCCGTCGGCACTGCAGATGCCGGCCACGCTGTAATCCGAACCGTTCGGATTGCCGGGATAGCCGTCATAGCTGTACTTCGCAATCACGTTGTATTTCTCCTCCGGATAAGGCAATGAGAATTTGCCCTCGCCGTGTGCCACCCAAATGCCCAGTTTGTTTCCACTGAGCGAACCGAACATGACACTGCGGTTCATCGGAATGGTGAGACAGACAAATTCCGACTCGAACTTGCGGGAATCGTTATGCAGCATGCGCGTCTTGCGCTCAAACTCCGGATGGATAAGATTCAGTTCCACCATCAGCTGGCAACCGTTGCAGATGCCCAACGAAAGGGTGTCTTCACGGGCATAGAACTTATCAAGCGCCTCTTTGGCCTTGGGGTTGTAGAGGAACGCGCCGGCCCAGCCTTTGGCCGAACCCAACACGTCGGAATTGGAGAAACCACCACAGAAGACGATCATATGGATGTCCTCCAGCGTCTCACGCCCGCTGATGAGGTCTGTCATCATCACGTCCTTCACGTCGAATCCTGCCAGATACAGGGAATAAGCCATTTCGCGTTCTCCGTTCGTGCCCTTCTCGCGGATGATGGCCGCCTTGATGCCTGAAGGAGTGCGACGGCCGGGATCAAGCCCGTACTGCGAGAGCTTGCCCGTGAAATCCTTGTTGAACACCATTTCGAGCGGTTGCATCTTGTAGTTCTCGAACCGCTCTTTGGCGCAACCGTTCATGCTTTGCTTGCGGTCGAGCAAGTAAGACGTGCTGTACCACACGTCGCGCAAGTAGTCGATGCCAAATTGGTATTCCGCCCCGTCCTTGGTCACTTGAATCAGGCGTTCGTCCGTCGGGTGCCCCAGTTTCAGATACCCCACGCCGGCCTCGTCCATGATCTTTTTGAACTCGGCCTTGTCCTTGTCGGCGATTTGCACGACCACGCCCGGATTCTCGGCCAACAGGATTTTCACGATGTCGTCGTGGCGGAACTTGTCCAGGCAAACTTCCATGCCGCCCTCCACGTTGGCAAAGCACATTTCGAGCAACGTGGTGATCAGGCCGCCGGCCGAAATGTCATGACCGGCCAGGACCAGCCCCCTGTCCACCAACTGCTGCACGGCATTGAAGGCATCCCGGAAATAATCGGCACTCTTACAAGTCGGCACGTCTGAACCCACCTTGTTCAACGATTGGGCGAAAGCCGACCCACCCAAGCGCAACTCGTCGAAACTGAAATCAATATGGTAGAACGTGCTCTTCGCCTTATTCACCATCACGGGCGAGACGACCTTCTTCACATCGCTCACCTCGCCGCCGGCACTCACGATGACCGTACCCGGGGAAATGATTTTCTCTCCGCCCGGATATTGCTGGCTCATGGACAGGGAATCCTTGCCCGTGGGCACGTTGATGCCCAAAGCGCAGCAGAAGTCGGACAAAGCCTGCAC
>CALUNJ010000065.1 GCA_944321975.1 uncultured Paraprevotella sp. | reverse complement strand
CGGTGCGTACGGGACTCGAACCCGTGACCCCATGCGTGACAGGCATGTATTCTAACCAGCTGAACTAACGCACCTTTCCATAAGAGCAATCGGGACACCTCCCTTTTGCGAGTGCAAAGGTAGGCAAAACTCGCGAATGCACCAAACATTTAGCGATTTTTTTCCTCATTGGATCTCATTGCATCCCCCGTAAAGAAAGCCATGGAGCCTTTTCCGACCTATTCGTTCAAGTAATTCAACACTTTCCCGCTCAGTTGCAGAAGGGAAATCTCACACATCTTGGTATCGTACTCGGCCACCAAAAGCCGCTCCTCCGCATCCAACAGGCTCTGTTGCGCCTCGCGCATCTCAAAACCGGAAAGATCGCCCTTCATGTAACGCAGATTGGCATACTCGTAATTCTCCTCCGCCGCCACCAGGTTTTGACGTTCCATCAACACCACCTGCCAGTTGTTTTGGTAAGCCTGCCACAAGTCACTCAGGTCCGACTTCAAGGAAAGTTTCAGGTCCTCGCGTTCCAATTCCGCATATTCAATGGCCAGTTCGGCATTCCGTTTCTGCATCCTGCGCTTTCCGTCGAAAAGGTTAAACCCCACGGTGATTCCCGCATTCAAACCCCAATTGTCCCGCTTGCGCGTGGCCGAAAGTTCATAGCGGTTCAACGTATATCCATAGCCCGCATTAAGCCTCACGTAAGGATAATCACGCGACATGACTTTCTTATAGTCCGCCCGCGCCACCTCCGTGTTCTTATCCGCCATCAGCAACGACGCATTGGCCGCCAAAGTGGCCTGCCACAAGTCCTCATAATGCAAGTCCGGATTCACGTCGATGGCCGTGTCACGGATGCCCACCCAGGCCATGACATTTTCATTGGCCATCAGTTCGTTCAGCCGTATGCGGGATGAATTGAGCACCTCACGCTGTTTCATGTACTGCGCGCTGTCGGCATTGAAGTCCACCTTGGCCTGCAGGTAATCCAGACGTGAGAAATTTCCGATGTGGTACCTCACCTCGACAATGCGCATCCGTTCACGGGAAAGCGACATGGCATAGCGGAAATTCTTCAGACGGATATTCTCTTGAATGAAATTATAATATTCCGCCGTGAGCGAAGCCACGTAATCTTCTATGGCCAGCCGGGTCTGCAGCTCCCCCTGTTCCTTCAACAACTGAAGCTGTTTGTAATTGGTCCACACGCTGAAACCATCAAACACCGTCCAATTCAAGTCGATCCCAGCATCCAACGTCCCATCGTAGGCTCCACGCTCGGTGGAGGTAATCCCCGTAGCCCGCGGCGTAGTACGGGTGGTGGAAAAATCGCCGCTGTACGAAGCACTGAGATCCACCGTGGGCAACAAGCCGGCATTGGCCGGCGTGGCGTTGTTCGCGCTCACCTCCTGTTGGTTCTTCACCATCTTGATTGAAAAGTTATGCTCCAGTCCTCTAACCAGACATTCCTGCAGCGTGGTAACCCCGGCACGCATGGCAGCCACAGAATCGGTCTGTGCCTGCACCGAAGCCTGCATCCCCACGAAAAGCGCCATCCACAATATCTTATTTCTCATTTTGCTGTTTTTTACTGATTCGGTTAGTAGATATATAAGTATATACGGCCGGCACTATGTACATGGTCAGGAAGGTGGACACCAACATGCCCCCCACAACCGATATACCCATGGCAATACGCTGATTGCAACCTTCGCCCGTGGCAAAAGCCATAGGAATCAATCCCAAGATAGTAGCCGCACTGGTCATCAGGATCGGACGCAAACGTTGAAGCGCCGCATCACGCACCGCCGTGATCTTATCCTCGCCCATATCCTGCTTCAGATTGGCAAACTCCACAATCAGGATGCCATTCTTCGCCACCAGCCCAATCAGCATGATGATGCCGATTTGGCTGAACACATTCATCGTGATGTCGTTAAAATACATGAAAATCAAAGCCCCCGTAATGGCCAACGGCACCGTGAGCATGATGACGAACGGATCCTTGAAACTTTCGAACTGTGCGGCCAGAATCAAATAGATGAGCACCAAAGCCAGGATAAAGGCAAACATCAGGCTGGACGAACTCTCGCGGAAATCCTTCGAGTCGCCCGACAAGGCCGTGCGGAACGTGTCATCCAACACCTCGCTGGCAATCTTGTCCATCTCATCCAGGCCATCGCCAATGGTCTTTCCTTCGGCCAACCCGGCAGAGATCGTAGCCGACACGAAACGATTGTAACGATAAAGTTTCGGAGGGGCAATGCTGCTCTCCAGTTCGATCAGGTTGTCCATCTGGATCATCTGCCCGTCGCTGCTGCGCAAATATATGGCACGCAAGTCGGCCGGCTTGTTGCGTTGCTGTCGGTTGATTTCCCCCAGAATCTCATATTGCTTGCCGTTCATATAAAAATACCCCATACGCTGGCCGCTCAAACCGTACTGCAACGTCTCGGCCAAATCCCTCGTGCTGACCCCCATGATGTTGGCCTTGTCCCGGTTGATGTGAATCCGCAATTCCGGGCTGCTGAACTTCAAATCGACATCGGCCATCTGGAACACCGGATTCTCATAGACTTTCTCCATGAACACGGGCAGCACTTCCTCCAGTTTCTCAATGTTCGTGGCCTGAAGCACATACTGGATCGGCATGCCCGAACGGCGGCTGCCAAATGATGACTGCTGCTGCACGAAAGAGCGTGCCTTGGTTTTTGTCCTGACGGCTTTTGACAACTTCTCGGCCACCTCCATCTGGGTGTAATCCCGATCAGCCATATCCTTCAACATTATCTGGATATTGCCGCTTCCGCTGGACACACGCGCCGTCACGGCTTCGGCATCCGGAATGATGGAGTCCACCACCCGGTTGATGTCTTCGGTGTAATCGCGGAGATATTCGTAGGTCACCCCTTCCGCACCGCGCGTGTTGATGGTGATCATCGAACGGTCTTCCAACGGAGCCATTTCGGAAGGAATCTTCCCCCACAAATAAACCACCAAACCTACCATCACCACCATGAAAGGAATCGTCCACACCCGGTGGCGCAACACGGCTGCCAACGAACGGCTATAAAGGCTGTTCATGCCTTCGAAGAAAGGTTCCGTCATGCGGTAGAAAGCATTTTTCTTCTCTTGGCGTTTCAGCAATTTCGTGGCCAACATAGGGGTGAATGTCAAAGCGGCAAAAGCCGAAATCAACACGGCACCGGAAATGACCATACTGAATTCGCGGAACAGGCGGCCGGTAGTTCCCTCCATAAACACGATGGGGAAGAACACAGCCACCAAAGTCACCGTGGTGGAAATAATGGCGAAAAAGATTTCCTTGGAACCTTCGATCCCTGCCTGCAGCGGCTCCATGCCCTGCTCGATGCGGATGTAGATGTTCTCCGTCATCACAATGGCATCGTCCACCACCAGACCGACCGCCAGCACCACGGCCAACATGGTCAAGACATTGATGGAGAACCCGAACAAGTACATAATGAAAAAAGCACCCACGAGAGACACCGGGATTACGATGCAAGGCACCAGCGTGACCCGCCAGTCGCGCAAGAACAAAAAGATGATGATGATGACCAGGACAAAAGCCTCGTAAACCGTCTGTTTCACCTCGTCGATAGAGGCGCGGATAAACTTGGTCTTGTCAAAGCCATAGCTGTATTGCACATCATCCGGCAGGTCCTTTTTCATCTGTTCCATGCGCTCATACACCGCGTCGGCAATATCAATGTGGTTGGCACCCGGCTGAGGTATCACCACCACACCCACCATGGGTACGCCGTTCATCTTCATGTAACTCTGTATGTCGGCAGCCCCTAACTCGGCACGCCCGATGTCGCTGAAACGTATGATGCGATTGCCGTCATGTTTGACAATCAGATTGTCGAACATCTTCGCGGTGTCCATCAACCCCATTGTGCGGATATTCAGTTCAACCGTGTTGCCTTCGATGCTTCCCGAAGGCAATTCCACATTTTCATTGTCCACCGCGTTTTTCACATCCATCGGCGTAAGCCCGTAACCCGCCATCTTGATCGGGTCAAGCCACAAGCGCATGGCATATTTCTTCTCGCCCCAAATCGACACGCTACTCACGTCGGAAATGGTCTGCAACTGCTCTTTCACCGTCAAGTCGGCAATCTCGCTCAATTCAAGCAGCGAGCGTTTCTCGCTCTGCAACGCCACCATCAAAATAGGCGAAGCATCGGCATCGGCCTTGGACACCGTGGGCGGGTCGCAGTCGCGCGGAAGGTAGCGTTGCGCACGCGACACCTTGTCGCGCACGTCGTTGGCCGCCGTCTCCAAGTCGACGGATAGCTCGAATTCCACTGTGATGCGGCTGCTCCCCTGCGAACTCACACTGGTCAACGAACGGATACCCGGAATACCGTTGATGTTCTGCTCCAACGGTTCGGTGATCTGGTTCTCGATCACATCGGCATTCGCCCCGGCATAGGAACACGACACGGAAATAATGGGATTGTCCACAGAAGGATACTCACGCACACCAAGATAAAAATAACCGATCAGACCGAACAGGATGATAATGACCGTCATCACTGTGGCCAGCACCGGACGGCGTATGCTTAATTCCGATATATTCATGCTCGTTCCTCCTTCATTCTTATTCTACATGGTCGAGTATGACCGGAAGCCCCGTGCGCAACTGCAATGTACCGGAAGTAATCAACGTGTCGCCCACGCTCAAACCGCGCAACACCTGCACACGGTCTTCCGTGCGCAAGCCCACCGTGACATCGACCGGCTGCGCCTTGCCGGACTTGTAAAGAAACACCTTGTCCTTTCCCATTTCGGGCACGATGGCCTCCGAAGGAATAGCTATGGCATCCTCTATTTCTTGCTTCTTCAGATTTATGCTGGCATAACGACCGGGGGTGAGCCGCCCGTTAGGATTCGCATACAAGGCACGCACCGTCAGCGTGTGGGTATTCTGGTCCAAAGCCGACTCCTTGGCATAGACCGTGGCCGAATAGTTCTGCAAAGACCCGTCGATGGTAAACGACAAGGCCGTGCCTGGGTTCACCTCGTTGACATATTTCTCAGGAACCGCGAACTCCACTTTCAAGGGCACAATGCGCGTGAGCTTGCTGACCACGGTAGTGGGCGAAGCATATGCGCCCACACTGATTTGGCGCAAGCCGATGACCCCGTCGAAGGGTGCGCGCAACTCTGTCAATTCAATTTCCGCCTTGACAATATCGATGTCGGCCTGGAGCGTGGCCAATTCCGTCCGCACTTGTTCGTAGGCTTCCTGGCTCACAGCGTCATGCTGCAACAACGTGCGCTGGCGGTACACACGATCGTTGGCCAATTTCAGCTGCGACTCCAACCTTTTCAATTCAGCCTGCAGCTTGCGGTCGTTCACCTTGGCCAACAACTGCCCTTGCTTCACATGCGCCCCTTCTTTGAAATTGATTTCCACGACCTGGCCGGAAGTCTCAAACGAAAGATCCACTTCCTCGTCTGGCAACAAGTTGCCCGTCACCACAATTTCGTCCGTCAGCCTTTCTGTCCGAACCACCTTTCCATTCACGTTCAACACGTTAGTTTTCCCTTTTCCCTGGGCTGCGGTTTCCTCCGCTTGTTCCAATTCCTCGTTCACCTTAGGCAATTGGGAGTAAATGCCCCAGCCCACCAGTCCGCAGGCAATCACAGCCACCAAACCCCATTTCAATCTTTTGTCCATCGATTTATATCCGTATTATGTTTTTTCTTCTTCCAAGTCCACCCCTGACGGCCTCAACCGGTGTCAACGGTTTCGCCGCCCCCCCGGCATTTCACGGTATTCCCCCTTTCCCTCTCTTCTCTCCCAACTTACTCTTCCGAAGGAAATCCGAGCCAAATGTTTTGTTTCTTTAGTATTATGAGGATAAAAGTACAAATAAAATTGAAGTGAAGACCACTTTTTACATTTTTTATGCAAAAACACCGAAAAGTTTCGAATCTCCCCTACACGCCACATCCTCCACACAAAAAGTCCGTCACGCCCCAAAACGGCAGACGAGTATGAAGACAGCCTACGGAAACAATTCCAGCACCCCTTCGTAATCCTCCACCAACCAGGAGGCACCGGCACCGGAGAGTTCCTCTCGGCTCCCATAGCCGAACAAAACCCCAACGGCATCTATTCCCACTTCCTTCGCGCCGAGAATATCATATTTCCGGTCACCCACCATCACGGCACGCTCTTTTTCCACCCCAATGCCCGTGGTTTCGAAGATGTGGCGAAGCACATCGGCTTTGGAATGCAAACGCCCCTCAGCATCACGACCGCACACAAAATCAAAGAACCCCTCCAATTCAAACTCCTTTAACACTGTACGCGCGGTATTCTCTGGTTTCGAAGTGGCCAACATCAAAGTGTATCCCCGCTCCCTCAACCGCTGCAAGCACTCGTGCACGCCCGGATAAGGCGCATTCTCGCGCACGCCGATTTTCTCATACCGCCCGCGATAGATTTCCACCGCTTCCTGCGCCTGAGTCGCCGAAAAGCCATAAAACTCCATGAAAGAATCCTCCAACGGAGGCCCCACAAAAGGACGAAGCTGACGCAAATCGTCCACTTGTATGCCAAAATGACGCAGAGCATAAGCCGCCGTGCGAAGAATCCCCAAGGCGGAATCGGTCAGCGTCCCGTCTAAATCCCAAAGAATATATTTGTATTTTTTCTCCATACATTCATAAACCTCTACACAGACCCGTAAAAGCCCCCCTTCCCGGCTCACAACCTACGGCAGAACACCTTAGCAGGGGCATATTCCCCCCGCCCTTCACGCAACCAGTCCGGCAGCACGGCCGAAAGCCCGAAATCTGCCTTTTCGAACGTGCGGCACGCGCGGATGTTCCGTGCGGAGACCACGGCATAAAGCTGATGCAGATACAACTGCGTCCGGGAATACTCCACCAACAACTGCAAGAGAGCCGCCCCATAACCTTTCCCCCAATGTTCCGGAAACACCAAAATGCCCACCTCGGCACGTAAATGCCGCGGAGAGAAGTTCACGAGATCCGCGCAACCGACCACGCGGCCATCGGACATAACCGCAGCTAACCGCAACTGTCCGTCGGCATAAATGTCATGGCTGGATTCCGCAATATACTTTTTCAACGCGTAGCGGGAATAAGGCACATTTGTATTTCCCCATTTCCAGATTGTCTCGTCATTCTCTACCCGATAGAGCCATTCCAAATCCTCTGGCTCCAATGCCCTCAAACGTATACGCTCCATGACCGCCATCCTTGAAATCCTCCCTACATGAAAAACACACCGTTCATCGTAATCAGTTTGCCGGTCTCCATGGAATAAGTGCCCAACCTCGCTTTGTGTCCCCGCCCTCCACGATACATCAACCGCAAGATGTGCGCATAGCTGTATGCCTCCGTGTCGTAAACCACATAATCGAAACTTCTCCCCTGCAAAAAAGGGGCAAGATGCCCTTCAGGCAAATGCGTCTCATCGCCCACCACAAAATCCATACGCAAATGTTTGTCCGCCGCAAGCCGGCAAATCTCCTCCACAGCTTCCGCCTTTCCGATAAACAGGTAGGTCTTGTCTATCCCCTTGTCTTTGCCGCCATCCATCCACTGGCTCAAACGCTCCCGCTGGCGCACGCACAAATCAAGCACCCCGCGCCCCACCACCGCCGTCCGGATGAAAGGAGCAAGCCAACGGTTATGACGCCGGTAGTGTTTATCGAAAAAAGTCAGCATGGCCTTGTAAAACACATGCACATATCGGAAAGAACTTTTATGAGTGCTCTCCCCCTTATAATGCAAGATTTGAAAAGGCAGATAATAATTTTCATAACCGGCCTGCAACAAGCGGTAAGACAAATCAATGTCTTCGCCATACATGAAGAAATCTTCGTCCAGCAATCCGACTTTGCCGAGTGCCGAACGCCGCAACATATTGAATGCCCCGGAAATCACTTCGATGGACGCAGGCTTCTCCTTGTCCAAATAACGCATATAATATTTCCCAAACGTGCGAGAATGCGGAAACAATGCACAAAGCCCGCTCATCTTGCAAAATGAAGTGAACGGCGTCGGCAATCCTCTGCGCGACTCCCAAGCAAAACCTCCGTCGTCTTTCAGCATGGCCACTCCGGTCGCGCCCACAGCGGGATGCTCCTCCAGAAAGCGCAAGCAGCCCGTCAATACCGTCTCGCCCACGATTGTGTCTGGATTCAACAACAAGACATATTCCCCTGCCGCTTGCAGGATGGCCATATTGTTAGCCCGCGAAAAGCCCATGTTCTCGGCATTCTCAATCCACTTCACTTCCGGAAACCGCGGGCGAAGGTAGCCCACCGTCCCGTCGGTCGAAGCATTGTCCACGACCCATACCTCAACCTCTACTCCGCAACAAGCCTTCCGAAGCGAACGAAGACATTGCTCCAGATAATACTTCACGTTGTAACTGACTATGACAACTGAAAGTTTCATGCGGTTCTATTTTCCTCCACTATCATTCAACCACTTCCCGGTTTCTTGTTCCAAACGTCCCAACGACGGCCAACAAAACGCCGAAGCAACCACCGCCACCAACGTGCAGAACGCACAAGAAGATTCCAATGTAAGATAATAAAGTACAATATTCAACAAACCAGCCAACCACAATAACCCCAAACGTACCAGGCTCCAACGCACATAACGAGGAACAGATGCCCCTTCGGCCTTGCGGACAGAATCCGCCACCGGACGCAACGCCATTAGCTTCAACGCCAACGGCACACACAACAACATCGCAGCCACGCCGGCCACCTTGGCCCAATACAGGAATACCTCATCGGCAATGACCCAACAACCGAAGGGAAGCACGAATTCACAGAAAATCACCAATAAAAGAGGGGGGCAATAGCACAGGCAAAAACACATGCGCAGCAATCTTACTTGTCTCTTTTCGTCCATCATTTCCTGTCTTTCAAATTTTTCCGGTGAAAAGGACCCTGTTCACAATGGAACGCCCCAACGTGACTTCATCGGTGTACTGCAACTCGTCGTTCTGCGCCACTCCGCGTGCAATCACCGTAATACGCACTCCGGATTTTTCCAACTTCCTATAAATATAAAAGTTCGTCGTGTCTCCTTCCATCGTCGGGCTCAAGGCCAAAATCACTTCCCCGACGCCGCCCTGCGCCACACGCTCCACCAACGACTGGATCTGCAAATCCGAAGGCCCGACGCCGTCCATGGGCGAAATCACTCCGCCCAACACATGATACACCCCTTTGTATTGTTGCGTATGCTCAATGGCCATCACGTCTTGTATGTTCTCCACCACGCAAACCATGGAATGATCCCGGCGGACATCCGCGCAAATACTGCAAACGTCCGAATCTGAAATATTATGGCAAACCGAACAATACTTCACGTCACGCCTTAGCGTGATCATCGACTGGCCAAAGCACTCTACCGCCTCTGCGTCCTGCCTCAACAAGTGGAGCACAAGGCGCATCGCCGTTTTGGAACCTATTCCAGGCAATTTCGCAAATTCATTCACGGCCTTCTCAAGCAACGCCGAAGGATATTGTTGATTCATTTATTCGTCAAAGATACCTAAATTGGGTGCAAAGATAACCAAAACTCAAGTAAAAAAGCGTATATTTGCCCACAAAAATCAAACAAGCATGGAAATCAAATCAGCAGAATTCGTCATCAGCAACACGGATGTCTCAAAATGTCCCGCCACCACGCTTCCCGAATATGCATTTATCGGACGCTCCAATGTAGGAAAATCCAGCCTAATCAACATGTTGGCAAACCACAAGAAACTGGCCAAAACATCTTCCACGCCGGGAAAGACCCTGCTCATCAACCATTTTCTCATCAACAAACAATGGTATTTGGTAGACCTTCCGGGATATGGTTTTGCCAAAAGAGGAAAAGAGGAAAGGGAAAAACTCAAAAAAATCATTTCCTCGTATGTCCTGAGACGCGAACAACTGACCAACCTTTTCGTGTTAGTCGACTCGCGGCACGAGCCACAGAAAATCGACCTGGAATTCATTGAATGGCTTGGAGTAAACGGGGTTCCCTTCAGCATCGTCTTCACGAAAGCCGACAAACAAGGCAGCAAGAAACTCAACAGCAACGTGGCGCATTACCTCGACGTGCTGAAAGAGCAATGGGAAGAACTGCCGCCCTACTTCGTCACCTCTTCCTCTGAAAAGACCGGACGCACGGAACTGCTGGACTACATCGAAAAGATCAACCAGTCTTTATGACACTGCGGTCAGAAAGAATAATTGAGGCCAAGACTGAACCACTCCTTGAACATGAAATAAGAACCATTGCTCTCCTTGCGGTAATTCTCCGAACTGTCATCAATGCGGGGATAAAGGAACAATTTGGAATTAAGGAACTTGTTTATGGTAAACGTAAACGTGTTCTCCCATTCTATATCCGTACTTTCCATGTTGCTGAACCAATAGATGCGCGCATCCCATTTAATGTTTTTCCAAATCTCCCAGCTATAATTCACGGTAATGTTCGGACCGAAATTGTGATACTTGTTCTTCCCTTCTTCCAACCCGAAGTTACCATACAACGCCTTGCGCGACACCGAACGGAAATTGTAGGCCACAGGAGCCAAGTTGGCCGATCCCTTGAAACGCTTCAGTTCCAGCTTATAATCCATACCGAGGGAAATCACCAAATTAAAAGGAGACATGAAATCTGATGACACCACGTCACTATTGGCGTTATAACTCGGATAAAATTGGGTGTAAGCCTGCACTTGGAGCGTATAGAACCAATGCGACGTGGCCTTGTATCCGATCTTGGTTGTAAAACGCAGCAGGTCATCGTTCGTCTTGAACTTGTGCTTCTCGTCCGTTTTGGAAGTCTGAAAGCCCAAGCGCATCTCCAGTTTATTGTCCCATTGCACGTTTTGCTTGTTGTTGAAATTGGCCTCCATCGTGAGCAGTGCCAACATCGTATAATTGTTGTCCCCCCCCTGATACCAATTTTCCGAAAAATAATTTTGAGTAAACTGAAACGAATAGTCCCCCCTCACCTTCCAGAAATTGGGGCGGCGCACCACTAACTGCACCGAATCCACATCATCCGTCAAATCGACCGTCATTTCATTGTCTATCAACTGCGCCTCCTCCGGCAACACCGGGCTTTTTTCCTGCGCAAGCCCTCCGGCAAGTTCCATCTCATTTTCCGTGGAACGAATCAGCCACGGACGGTTCACGTAAGTCTGCATCAACATCCGGTTACTCTCCTCCAGCACCGACCGTTCTTCATCATCATAAATGACCAAAGTCGGATATGACACAGCGCGCCCGGGCAACGACGGTTCCCAGGAGAAGCCAAAAGCCTGACGGATCGGCGCATCATACAAAGTGGGCGGAGTGAACATCCGGAAATAGACGGGGGCATAACTCACCACCGAATCCGTGACACCCGACCTCACGTGCAAGGCCAAAGAATCCAGCATGGAAGAATAACGCTGTGCCACAGCCTCCATAGTCACAGTGTCCACCACATACACGATTCTTTCCCTCAGTTGAGCCATCACGCCACAAGGCAAGGCCAAAAAAACAAGACTAAAAAACCTAACCCACATTCTTGCTTCTTTTTACCTCCACAAAGATATAGCTTTTTTAAAGGAAAAGTCCCATGCAACTCAAAGTTTTTTCGTAATTTTGCAAATTGTTAAAGACATGACGATTGAATTCTAATCCAAAAATAATAAATATTGTGGGAGAAACAAAGTACATCTTCGTCACGGGCGGAGTCGCCTCTTCGTTAGGCAAAGGCATCATATCCTCATCGGTCGGCAAACTGCTGCAGGCACGCGGATATAACATCACCATCCAGAAATTCGACCCCTACATCAACATTGACCCGGGCACGCTCAACCCTTACGAACACGGTGAATGTTACGTCACCGTGGACGGGCAGGAAACCGACCTCGACCTTGGGCACTACGAACGTTTCACAGGTATACGGACCACCCGGGCTAACAACATCACCACCGGGCGCATCTATCAAAGCGTCATCGAGAAGGAACGGCGCGGCGATTATTTGGGCAAGACCATCCAAGTCGTGCCCCACATCACGGACGAAATCAAACGCAACATCAAACTGATGGGCAAGAAATACAAGTTTGACTTCGTCATCACGGAAATTGGCGGGACGGTGGGCGACATCGAGTCGCTCCCCTTCTTGGAAGCCATCCGGCAGTTGCGCTGGGAGTTGGGAAAGGATGCCGTAGCCATACACCTGACCTACGTGCCCTACTTGGCGGCAGCCAAAGAACTGAAGACCAAGCCCACTCAAACTTCCGTGAAGCAATTGCAAAGCCTCGGCATACAGCCCGACATACTCGTGCTACGCACGGAACACGAACTGAACGCGGACATCCGCCGGAAGGTGGCCCACTTCTGCAACGTGGACGAGGAGGCCGTCGTCCAAAGCATGGACTTGCCCTCGATCTACGAGGTGCCGCTGAGCATGCAGGCTCAGGGGCTGGACGCCATCATCCTGCGCAAGACGGGCATGCCCGTGGGCGAAACACCGGCCCTCGGCCCCTGGCGGTCGTTCCTCGAGCGGCGTAAAAGAGCCACGGAGGTGGTGGACATCGCGCTGGTGGGGAAATACGACCTGCAGGATGCCTACAAGAGCATCCTCGAATCGCTCGCCCACGCCGGCACCTATAACGACTACAAGGTGAAGGCACATTTCGTCAACAGCGAGAAACTGACGCGGGAGAACATCGCCGACAGCCTGGCCGGCATGTCGGGCGTGGTCATCTGCCCGGGATTCGGGCAACGCGGCACGGAAGGCAAGATCATAGCCGCCGAGTATGCCCGCACGCACGACATCCCGGCCTTCGGCATCTGCCTGGGCATGCAGATGATGGTGGTCGAATTTGCCCGCAACGTGCTGGGCTACGCCGATGCCCACAGCCGCGAAATGGACGAGAAAACGCCGCACAACGTAATCGACATCATGGAGGAGCAGAAGAACATCACACAGATGGGCGGCACCATGCGCCTGGGTGCCTATGACTGCGACGTGCGCCCGGGAAGCCGGGCGGCGGAAGCCTACGGCGAAACGCACATCAGCGAACGCCACCGCCACCGCTATGAGTTCAACAACCGCTACATCGGGGAATATGAGCGGGCGGGCATGCAATGCGTGGGCACCAACCCGGACAGCAACCTGGTGGAGATTGTGGAAATCCCCGCGTTGCGCTGGTATGTCGGCACACAGTTCCACCCGGAATACAGCAGCACGGTGCTGAAGCCCCACCCACTGTTCATGTCCTTCATGAAAGCGGCCATCGGCTATCTGAAAGACACACAGAAACAAGGCAAGCAAGACAAAAATGACTAATCACACGACACACAATGGATAAGAACACGATTATCGGATTTGTCCTCATCGCGGCCGTGCTCATCGGATTCAGCTATTGGAGCCGACCGAGCGAAGCTGAAATCGAGGCCATGCGCCGCCAGGACTCTATCGAGGCCGCGGCCCTGCAAAAAGCAAAAGCCGACCAAAAAGCCAGGGAAGCGGCCGAAACGGCCGCAGCCGTCCGCGCCGCACTGGACACGACATCACTCTTCTACACCCACCGCAGCGGCGAAGCAAAAACCGTAGTGATGGAAAACGAGCTGGTGCGCCTGACGTTCAACACACGGGGAGGCACAGTGCAGAAAGCCGAGCTGAAGGAATACAAGAACCAACAGGGCGGCATGGTCACGCTGTTCGATGAAAAAGACGCGCGCCTGCAGTTCATGCTGGCCGGAAAGATGGAAAACATCAAGACGGGCGACTTCTTCTTCACTCCCGCAGATGCCACCGACTCCACGCTCACCATGCGGCTTTTGGCCGCCAACGGCGGCACGGTGGATTTCAACTACCGGCTCCTGCCCCACTCCTACATGGTGAACCTCGAAATCAAGACCCAAGGATTGGAAGGGTTCTTCCTGCCCTCGATAAAGACGATGGACATTGAATGGAACGAAATGGCCCGCCAACAGGAAAAAGGCTTCGACTTCGAGAGCCGCTACTCATCCCTCACCTATAAAATCAAAGGAGAAGGCACGGACTACCTGAGCGAGACGAGCGCGGAAACGGAAAAAATCGCCGAACCGCTGGATTGGGT
>CALUNJ010000064.1 GCA_944321975.1 uncultured Paraprevotella sp. | reverse complement strand
TTACGAAAAAAACGCGGATGCGGGTGGCGTAGGAGAAAAAAAGGGCTTCCACGTTGGTTATTTCACAAAATTGCAGTACCTTTGCAACCGCTTTCCGTACAATCGCTGACAGGATGCGGAGTTCCCTGTTATGTTGTACCGGGACGACAAACAATTTTAATGGTTCAAACAAACAATGGCAGATTTAATCAAAATTGCAGAGGAAGCGTTTGCAACGGGTAAGGAACATCCGAAGTTCAAAGCGGGTGACACCGTGACCGTGGCATACAAAATCGTCGAGGGTAGCAAAGAGCGTATTCAGATGTATCGTGGCGTGGTCATCAAGATTTGCGGCCACCTGAACAAAAAGCGTTTCACGGTTCGGAAAATGTCGGGCAATGTGGGCGTGGAGCGCATCTTCCCCTTGGAAAGTCCGAACATCGATCACATTGAAGTGAACAAGGTCGGCAAAGTGCGTCGCGCGAAGTTGTATTACTTGCGTAAGCTCACCGGTAAGAAGGCACGTATCGCAGAAAAACGTGTCATCACGGGCGAATAAATCTTGTACGTCATTTGTGATAACATACGTGGGAGAAGTCCTCAAAATGAAGAAAGGATTTCTCCCACGTGTTTTTTGTGTGCCGTTCACTGCAGGTGCAGGCCGTCGTCGGAGATGGTAATCATTCGCCGTTTATACAAGTCGCCCACGGCCTTTTTGAAAACCTTTTTGCTGACGCCGAACGTGGCATAGATTTCATCGGCGGGGCTTTTGTCGCCCAGTGGAGTGTGTCCCCCGTGGCGGTGCAGGTAATCCAGAAGCGTGTCCGAAAAGTCGGCCACGGCCTCTTGCCCCTGCCGTTGCAGGGCTATGTCCAGTTTGCCGTCCGGGCGCACGTGTTTGACATATGCCGTCAGCCGGTCGCCCAGGTGCAGGGGACGGAATACTTCGTTTGCATAGACCAATCCGGCAAACTGATGGTCCACGATGACTTTGTAGCCCAGGTCTGTTTTCTGCCATACCAGGATGCCCACTTCTTCTCCCTCGTCGTATGCCGGGATGCGTTTGGAGAGATAATGCTCCACACGTGCGGAAGCCATGATGCGGTAGGTTTCCTCGTCGATATGCACATGTACGATGTAGTAATGTCCTTTTTGCATCTCTGTTTTTTGTTCGCGGAAGGGCACGAAGAGGTCTTTCATCAGTCCCCAATCCAGGAATGCGCCGTATTGGTTGGTCCAGGCCACTTGCAGGCAAGCGAACTCGCCGACTTGCGCCAAAGGCTTCTGCGTGGTGGCAACCAGGCGTTCCTCGTTGTCCAGGTAGACGAACACGTCCAAGTCATCGCCTGTCTGGCAGTCTTCGGGGACATAGCGTGCCGGCAACAGGATTTCTCCAGCTTCCCCGCCGTCCAGATATACTCCGAAATTAACTTTTTTGACCACCTTGAGGCAGTTCATTCTTCCTAAGTCTATTTTCATAATGTCGTTGTCTTTGTCGTGATGTGGTTTTCAGGTGTGATCCGCCCGTCCTTCATGTGTATGGTGCGGTCGGTCAGGCGGGCCAGTTCGTCGTCGTGCGTGACGATGACGAAGGTTTGCCCCAGTTTGTCGCGCAGTTCGAAAAACAGTTGGTGCAACTCGGCCTTGTTTTTGGAATCCAGGCTGCCCGACGGCTCGTCGGCCAAGATGACGGAGGGGTGGTTCACCAAGGCCCTGGCCACCGCCACTCTTTGTTTTTCTCCGCCAGACAATTCGTTGGGCTTGTGGGATGCCCGGTCTGACAGTCCCATGAAGTCGAGCAGTTCTTGTGCCCGGTTTTTGGCCTCGCGTGCCGGCACGTGTCCGATAAAGGCCGGGATCATCACGTTTTCCAACGCGGTGAATTCCGGCAACAGTTGGTGGAATTGGAACACGAACCCGATCTTCTGGTTGCGGAATCCGGCCAGTTCTTTCCGGTTCAGGCGGTCTACGGCTACGCCGTCGAGCAAGACGGTGCCCTGGTCGGGCTTGTCGAGTGTGCCCATGATTTGCAATAACGTGGTTTTCCCGGCTCCGCTCGGCCCTACGATGCTCACCACCTCGCCTTTCTGGATGTCGAGGTCGATGCCTTTGAGCACCTCCAATGTCCCGAAACTTTTTTTTATGTTCCTGATTTCTATCATGATGTTCATAAGTTGCTGATGACGTATTGTGCCAAGTAGCATCCGAACACGGCCGGCATGTAGCTGACGGTGCCTGCCGTTGTCTTTTTGTTCCGTTCGCCTTTCACTTCGATGATGGCTGTGGGGGTAGCCTGCTGTGTGCAGAACACGACGGGCAGGGGGCGGCGCATGCCTGCGCGTTTCAGTCTTGTCCGCACGGCTTTGCTCAGTCCGCAATGGTAGGTTTCCCAGAGGTCGGCAAAGCGCACTTGTGTGATGTCGGTCTTGGCGCCGGCTCCCATGCTGCTCACGATGCGCACGTCTCGTTTCATGGCTTCGATGATCAGCGCACATTTCGGGGAAATGGTGTCGATGGCATCCACGATGAAGTCATAGTGCGTCGCGTCGAGCAACGGTCCTGCCTGGCTTTCTTCCAGGAAGGCGGTGCGGGTGGTCAGTTCCAAGTCGGGGTTGATGTCCTTGAACCGTTGGGCCAGCACGTCGGTCTTTGCTTTGCCCACCGTGGAATGCAGGGCGCACAGCTGGCGGTTGATGTTGCTGGGCTGCACCCTGTCGGCGTCCCATAATGTCAGTTTGCCGATTCCGGCCCGCACCAGCATTTCTGCGGCGTATGCGCCCACTCCTCCCGCGCCGGCGACCCATATGTGGGCGCGGCGGATGCGTTCCATTTTTTCCTCTCCCATGAGCAGGGCGGTGCGTTCCATCCATTCGGGGGCTGTCATTTGCCGTCCTCCTTTGTGCCGTTGCGCGGTAGCCATCCTTTGGGCCAGTCGTTGCCGGCTTCATAGCGTTGGTCGGTGGTCAGAGGCTCGTTGATGCTCAGTTCTTTTGTGGCTGTTTCCGCGTAGATGTCCGGGAAGATGAGCATGACGCTTGTGTGCATATAGTACTTCTTCACTTGTTGCGGGATGTGGTCGAACGACGGGCGGAAGGAGATGGAGCCTCGGCGGGCCAGCACGACCACCAGCATGTGGTCCTCGCGCACTTCCTTCGACAGCCTTTTGAGCTCGTTTCCTCCGTCCGTGTTCACATATTCGGCCCGGATGGATGTGTGGTGCATGCCCAGATAGCGTTGCAGGATGCGGATGGTGTCCGGGTGGGCATAGTAGGTGACCCGGCAGCTCAGGCTCACGGCGAGGCGCGCCACACGTTCCACCCAGTGGTAGAATCCGGCTTCGAACTGCGCTTTGGCGGGAACGGCCACGTGGATGCGCCTCAGGGTGTTGACTGGCACGGTGCAGCGCACCATGGTGATCTGGCGGTTCAGCCGGTTCAACAGGTTGGTCAGCACGGGGCCGAAGAAAGGCTCCGAAGGCGAGTTCTGCATGTGCAGTCCCACGATCAGTTCGGAATAGTCGTTTTCCTTCATGGCGTGTATGATGCCGTTGGCCAGGTTGGTGGCCAGTCTCACTTTGGTCTGCATCTGCACATTGGCGGCCGAGGCGATGGCCGAGGCGGATTCCAGCAGTTTCATTCCCTTTTCCTGCGCTTTCTCGTCGTTGTCCAGCACCACGTTGATGGCACTCATCGGTGCTTCTGACTTCTCTTTGCGCATCAGCAGGCCCAGGTTGACCAGGAAGTCCACGTTCATGGGCGAGGCCAATGCGATCAGGGTGGATTCTTCGTCCAGCGGGCGTGCCTCGTTGACGCTGCCCCGCAAAGCCAGCCGGCGTGCGGCCGCGTCGGTGATGAGGGAACTCACGATGCAGGTCACCAGGATGAGCAGGATGGTGCCGTTCAGCACGTCTTCGTTCAGCAGGCGTTCTCCCGAAGGCAGGATGATGTTGTAGCCCACGAGCACGGCGGCCAGCGTGGCGGCGGCCTGCGCGTTGCTCAGCCCGAACATCAGTTCGCGTTCCACGGCGGCCATCTTGAAGATTTTCTGTGTGAACCATGAGGCCACCCATTTTCCGGCCAATGCCATGGTGATCATCACGGCGGCCACTTTCAGGGCGTCGCCGGTGCCGAACAGCACCCTCATGTCTATGAGCATGCCCACTCCGATGAGGAAGTAAGGGATGAACAGGGCGTTGCCCACGAATTCCAGGTGGTGCATCAGGGGGGCGCTGCGGGGGATCAGCGGGTTCAGCACAATGCCGGCCAGGAAGGCGCCCAAGATGCCTTCCATCCCGATGAGCTCCATCAGGCCGGCGCTCAAGAACACCATGCCCAGCACGAAGATGAACTGCAGCACAGCGTCGTTGTAGCGGCGGAAGAAACGGCGCGCGATGCAGGGGAAGGAATAAATGATGAACACGCACAGCAACAGCAGTTTGAGCAACAGGGATATGCCGAACCAGCCGTGGATTTCCTCGCGGAACATGCCCGAGATGAAGGCCAGGACCAGCAGGGTCAGCGTGTCGGTGACGATGGTGCCTCCCACCGCGATGCCCACGCTGCGGTTGCGGGCCACTCCGTAGCGCACCACGATGGGGTAAGCGATCAGCGTGTGGGACGCATACATGCTTGCCAGCAGGATGGATGTGGCCAGGCTGTATTTCAGGAAGAAAATGTTGCTCACGATGCCCATGCCCAGCGGGAAGATGAAAGCGGCCAGTCCCAGGGTCAGCGCTTGCCAGCGGATGCGTTTCATGTGCTGCAGGTCCATTTCCAGGCTGGCCAGGAACATGATGTAGTAGAGTCCCACCTGGCCGAACAGTTCGAAACTGCTGTCGCGGTCCAGCACATGGAATCCATAAGGCCCGATGAGCACTCCCGCCAGGATCATGCCTACGATGTGGGGGATTTTGAGCTTGCCCAGCAAAATCGGCGCGAACAAGATGATGCATAGCACCATGAAAAATATCCATGTGGGGTCCGTGACCGGGAAATATGAGGACAATGTGGGCAACTGCATGGGTTTCTTCTTCTTTTTATAATGCAAAGTAACGAAAAAGTTTCCATTTTGTACCGTCAATCGTATTTAATTCTTTATTTTTGCATCCGGAAATCATCATTAAGTTTAAAAATAAGGAAGAAATGAAAGTAGCAATTGTAGGTGCGAGCGGCGCCGTGGGGCAGGAATTCCTGCGCGTGCTGGACGAAAGGAACTTTCCCTTGGACGAATTGGTGTTGTTTGGGTCGACCCGGAGCGCGGGTTCCAAATACAAATTCCGCGACAAGGAGATCGAAGTGAAACTCCTTCAGCATAACGATGATTTTAAAGACGTTGACATTGCCTTTACTTCGGCTGGTGCGGGAACCTCCAAGGAGTTTGCCGCCGACATCACCCGTTATGGTGCCGTCATGATTGATAATTCCAGCGCATTCCGCATGGATGAGGACGTGCCTCTCGTGGTGCCCGAGTGCAATGCGGCCGACGCGTTGGAGCGTCCGCGTGGCATCATTGCCAATCCCAATTGCACGACCATCATGATGGTGACGGCTTTGCAGCCCATCGAGCAGCTGAGCCACATCCGCCGCATCCATGTGGCCAGCTACCAGGCGGCCAGCGGGGCGGGGGCTGCGGCCATGGCGGAACTGGAACAGCAATACCGCGAGATCGTGGAGGGAAAGCCTGTCACGGTCAACAAGTTTGCCTATCAGCTGGCTTATAACGTCATTCCCCAGATAGACGTGTTCCAGGATAATGGTTACACGAAGGAGGAGATGAAGATGTTCAACGAAACGCAGAAAATCATGCACAGCGACGTGCAGTGTTCGGCCATGTGCGTCCGTGTGCCCGCTTTGCGTTCGCATTCCGAGGCCGTGTGGGTCGAAACGGAACGCCCGCTTTCGGTGGACGAGGTGAAAGAGGCCATCGCCCGCGGCGAAGGCGTGCAGCTCATGGACGATCCGGCCAACAAGGTTTATCCCATGCCGCTTTTCCTCTCGGGGAAAGACGATGTGTACGTGGGCCGCATCCGCAAGGATCTGGCCAACGAGAATGGCATCACGTTGTGGCTCGTGGGCGACCAGATCAAGAAAGGGGCCGCGCTGAATGCGGTGCAGATTGCCGAATATCTGATCAAGGTGGGCAACGTGAAGTAAGCGCGTGTGAAGCACTTTTTCCCACAGGCTCGTCCTGTGGGCCTATATCCCCCCGATGGAGCGGTCCGATGGACTTCCGTTGGGGGCGTTTCGTCTTTGTGGGGCGCGTGGTTCCTTGGTCTTTCCCCCGTGTGGCGATGCTTTGGAAGGCTCATGGCGGGAAGCCCTCTTGCGGCTGTCCGGCTTGCCGGATTTTTCCCAAGCGGGAAAGGGAGCCGCTGCCGGGGGCAGGGGCGGAATATTGGCGGTGCTGAGGCGGGAGGCGTTTCAGCCGCCCTCGTGAGGGAGAAAAACAACGCGGCGGAACAGGGCAAAGCCGTTCCCAAGGAGCATGCTAATTTCTCTCAAGCGATTCACATTTTTTTCTCAAGCAAAAAAAATGTGAATCTCAAGAGAAAAATCCACCCCCTTCAAGAGGGGGCTGTCCCGCTGATTGTCCATGGAATAAGACTTTTTCCAAAATGGGACAATCTGGACTTGGCCATGGGCTTTACGGGGGAGAGGGAACTTTCTCTCCCCATTTACATACGTTTCTCACGCCGGCATGACAACAACCCTGATAGCCTTGCCCTCGCAATCGGAATCTTCCGCTTCTGTCCTTCGCCAGACCGCCCGCAGTATTCCTCATCACAGAGCGGGACTGCCCGGAAACTCAATCCCGAATCATCGCACGCCAAATTCAAAAACAGTTTCTGAGATGGGCCGTCCCCCCCCAAGGGGCACAAAAAAGAGATGGCATTTGGAATGAATGCCATCTCTTTTTTGTGCCCCTTGGGATTTTTAGTCTTCTTTGATCCGGTCTTCGCGGATGAACCGGCCTTTCGATTCGTGGTGGGAGTGTGCTTTTTGGTCTTTCTCCTGATTGTGGCCGTAGCCGTAGCCGCTGCCGTATGTGCCATACGAGCCGTAGCGGCCTCCGTATGCGCCATATTTTCCTGTGCCGTAATAATATCCGTACTTGCGTTGCTGCAAATCCACCCCGTTGAGCACCAGGTTCATCTTGGGGAGTTTGTTCTCGTCGCGCACCTTGTTGATCAGTTGGAAGTTGCGTTTCAGCGAGTAATCGCAGCGGCAGACCACGATGGTGGCTTCTGCCAGGCGTCCCAGGAGGAATGTGTCGCTCACCAGCCCGATGGGCGGCGTGTCGACAATGATGATGTCATACCATTCACGGAAACGCTCGAAGGCGTAGTCCAGCCGGTCGGACGTGATCAATTCGCCCGGGTTGGGGGGGATCAGGCCGGCGGGGAGCACGTCCAACTTGTCGTGCATGCCGGAGTTGAAGATTTGCTCTCTCAGGAATCCGTCCGAAGAGTCTTCGCTGGCCAGGAAGGTCGTGAGCCCGTGGTTGCCGGTCTGGATCCCAAAGAGTTTGGCCAGCCGCGGCTTGCGGATGTCCAGCCCCACCACCAGCACTTTCCGTCCCATCAGGGCCATGCTCATGGCCAGGTTGGTGGAAACGAACGTCTTGCCTTCGCCCGGAATCACGGAGGTGCACAGCAATACTTTCTCCGACTTTTTCATCACGAAGCCCAATTGCGCCCGCACGTTGCGGAAGGCCTCTTCCATCGTGTCGTTGGTGTTTTCCTTCACGACGATGGCCCGTTTCCCGTCTTTCAGCTCGCCCACCACGAAGATGTCGCCCAGGACGGGGATGTCGGTGAGTTTCTCCAGGTCGTTGCGTCCTTCAATGCGGTAACGCAAGAGGTCGCGCAGGTAAATCAGTCCGATGGGGAGCCCGAGTCCCATCACCAGCCCGATGAGCATCACGAGCTTTTTCTTCGGCGAGATGGGGCGGATGGAACTTTCCGGCGCGTCGATGACTTGTGCCTTGTCTACGGTGGATGCCAGGGAAATGGCATTTTCCTCCCGTTTCTGCAACAATATCTGGTAGAGGGTGGCCTTCACGGTCTGCTGGCGCCCGATGTCGGTCAGTACTCTTTCCTGGGTGGGGGCGCTGGACAGCTTGCCGATGAAAAGGTCGTATTGTTCGTCTATGTTGCGCTTTTGCACTCTCAGGTTTTCATACACCGACGACAGCGAATGGCGGATGGCCGGATAGAGGGCGGTGATGGCATTGGTGGCCGCGATCACGACAGGCGAGGATTCGGGCACGGTCTTGAGCAGCCGCTTGCGTTCCACCACCTGCATGTTGTATTTGGCGATGATGTCGTTCAATCCCTGGTCGGTCAGTCCGAGGTTGGCCGGGATGACTTCCAGGTGGTTGTTCGGGTTTTCCACATATTCTTTGAGCGATTTGACGAGCAACATCTGCGTCTGCATCTCGATTTGCTGTGTCTGGTAGTTTTCAATGCCCTTGTAGGCGGCCTCGGCGTCGGAAGTCAGGTCGACGAGTTGGTTCCGCTTCTTGTAGATTTCCAGCTTGCTGTCGGTGTCGCCCAGTTCCGCGTCGATGATTTTGATACGTTTGTTGATGAAGGCCTCGGTCTTGAGCGAGACTTCGTTTTTCACTTCGTTGGCATCTTCGTTGTACACCCGGATCAGTTCGTTCAGGTAGTCTTCCATCCGTTCGGGGCGTGTGCCCGACATGGAGATGTGGGCGATGGTCGTCAACTTGCTGGTGGGCTCGATCGTCGTGGTGGACATATAGGCGTTGGCGGTCCACGACGGGCGATAGATGTAGATGCGCAACGGACGGTCCTCCGCCACGACTTTCGGGTCGGGATTGGGGCGCAGCGACACCCATCCCGAAGGCGTGTTGATCCGTATTGGCAATGACTTGACTTCAGCTTCGAATTTTTCTTCCAAGGCTTCGCCCTCGATGTGGTAGCCTCCTGTCTCCAGGGGGGTCAGTTCGAGATATACCGGCATGGAGAGGGTGTCCAGATACACGGGCGACATGTCGGCCAGCACGGGCGTCTCGCGATAGAGTTCCGCATCGCGCACCCTGCCGTCGTAGGCGTATTGGACATAGAGCTTCAGGTTGGTCACAGCACGGGTGGCCAAGGTCTTGCTGCTCAGGATTTCCACCTCGTTGTCAAAACCGTTGCTGTTGTTCAGCAGTCCTAACTGGGTGAAATCGGCCAGCCCCGTGCCTCTCATGCTGCGCGAATAGGGGTCTTCTTCCTTGATGAGCACTTCGGCCCATGTGGAATACACGGGCGACTTATACCTTAAATATAAGAAGGCCAGGAACAGGCAGCCTATCACCGACAGGACGAACCATTGCCAGTGCAAGATCACGGCATCAATGATGACCCGGTAGTTGAATCCCGACTCCTGTTCTTCCTGCATTTCGTTTGATTGGAAAGATTTATTTGCCATATACGTGCTTTGTTTCTTAAGAGTGCAAAATTAGAAATCATTTACATAGTTTCCAAATAAAATCTTCATTAAGTGATTTTTTAAATGTTTTTTTAGCCTGGATGAAATTAAAATCCGTTTTTTGTTGGTTGTTTTCCGGAAAAACTATACTTTCGCATTTAATAAACCAAGCGAATCCGTTATAAACTATGAAGATTAAAGATTTGGAAGACTCAGGCCTTGTCAAAGCTGGCGTTATTTGCAACGACATGATTCTGCTGATGGCAAGTTATTGGTGTGCCTTTGCCATGACCCATGGTTTTTCGTTGGCGGCATCGTTTCCATACACGCTGAAGATTGTCTTGCTGATCGGGGCACTCACCATTATCCCTTCTTCATACATAGCCCCTCCCGTGTTCCTGAAGCGTTTTGTGCATGGCGACGCCATCTTGATGCGCTCGATCTATATGACAGTGCTGCAACTCTTTTTCATGATGGCCGCCATGGGGCTTATCCGCAACGTGGAGAACATTCGGGAGGAGTTGGTCGTGGGGTCGCTTTTGTTCTTTTTATTACTTTACTCCGAACGCCTTTTTATCCACTATGTCCTGCAACGCAGCCGCTCCAAAGGGCATAATTTGCGTTATGTGGTGCTGGTGGGGCATCCATGGAATTTGACAGACATCTATCACACGCTGAACGACCATTCGTTAGGATTCAAGATTTTGGGCATTTTCACCCGCCAGCAGATACCCGATGACATGAAACTTACCAACTTGGGCGACCGGCGTGCCGTGATGGACTACCTGAAGAAGCACCCCGAGGTGAGCGACCTCTACATGGTGCCCGACACGGACTATGTGACGGAGACGGAAACCATTTTCCGCTATTGTGAAGACCACATGATCCGTTTCTATGCCCTTCCGGTGTTCATGGAATTCCTCACCAAGCGGATGGAATTGTCCCATTTGGGCAACACGATGCTGTTGAGCGTGCGCAACGAGCCGTTGCAGGATCCCGTGAACCGCGGCGTGAAGCGGTTGTTCGACATCCTTGTGTCGGGAATCTTCGTGCTGACCGTATTCCCCTTTGTTTATCTTATTGCAGGCCTCATCATCAAAATGCAAAGTCCCGGCCCCATCCTTTTCAAGCAAAAGAGGAACGGCTTGGACGGGAAGGAGTTTTATTGCCTGAAGTTCCGCAGCATGCATGTGAACAAGGATGCCGACCGCTTGCAGGCCACCAAAGACGACCCGCGCAAGTTTAAGTTCGGCGACCTCATGCGGAAAACCAACATCGACGAACTGCCTCAATTCATCAACGTGCTCAAGGGCGATATGAGCCTGGTGGGACCACGCCCGCACATGTTGCTCCACACGCAGGAATATTCGCGGCTGATCCGCCGGTATATGGTGCGCCATCTGGTGAAGCCCGGCATCACGGGCTGGGCGCAGGTGCAAGGGTTCCGGGGGGAGACCAAGACGGTCGAACAAATGGAGAACCGGGTGAAGGCCGACATATGGTATGTGGAGAACTGGACTTTCGGGCTGGATCTGCGCATCATGTGGCGCACGGTGACGAATATGATCAAGCATAACGAGGAGAACGCTTACTAACATTCAAACAGAAATAGACTCATGAAAGGTATCGTATTAGCCGGTGGGTCGGGCACACGCCTCTATCCCATCACGAAGGGGGTGAGCAAACAGATGCTTCCTATCTTCGACAAACCCATGATATATTATCCGATTTCAGTGTTGATGCTGGCTGGCATACGTGACATCCTGATTATTTCCACTCCCTATGACCTTCCGGGGTTCCGCCGGTTGCTGGGTGACGGGAGCGACTTCGGGGTGCATTTTGAATATGCCGAGCAACCCTCGCCCGATGGCTTGGCGCAGGCCTTCATCATCGGACGCGAGTTCGTGGGGGACGATAGCGTGTGCCTCGTGTTGGGAGACAATATCTTTCATGGTGCCGGCTTTACGGGAATGCTTCATGACGCTGTGGCCAATGCCGACAAGGAGGGGAAAGCCACGGTCTTCGGCTATTGGGTGAACGATCCGGAGCGTTATGGCGTGGCCGAGTTTGACAAAGACGGAAACTGCCTGAGTATAGAAGAGAAGCCGGAAAACCCAAAAAGTAATTATGCGGTGGTCGGCTTGTATTTTTATCCCAACGAGGTGGTCGACGTGGCAGCGCATATCAAACCGTCGGCACGCGGGGAACTGGAGATCACCACGGTGAACCAGGTGTTCTTGTCGGAAAAGAAATTGAAGGTGAAAACGCTGGGGCGGGGATTCGCGTGGTTGGACACGGGGACGCATGACAGCCTTTCGGAGGCTTCCACTTTTATAGAAGTCATAGAGAAGCGCCAGGGGCTGAAAATCGCCTGCCTTGAGGGAATCGCTTACCGCAAGGGATGGATTAGCGCGGAGAAACTCAGGGAGGTGGCCCGTCCGATGCTGAAAAACCAATATGGGCAATATCTCATGAAACTGAGCGAGGAGGTGTTCTGAGTTCACACATTGGTCTGAGAAAAGATACAGTGAAGGGCGGCATTCCAAATCAAATTTAACGGATGCCGCCCTTCACTGTATCTTCTGGCCGCTCATGCTTATTACCTCACGGGAGGGTCGAGGTCACTTCCATTCCGGGGCGGGGATTCCTGCTTCGTTGTAGTCCATGAGGTTCGTGTAGTAGGTCAGTGTGGAATAGGGGCGTATGGAACCGGAGGCCTGGTTCCCATAGCCCAATTCTGAAGGGATGTAAATCCACCACACGTCTCCCACGTGCATATATTGCAGCGCGGTGGCGAATCCGGCGATGGCCGTGGAAACCCCCATCTTGGCCGGCACGGCGATTTGCGTGTCCAGCTCTCCGATGAAGGATTGGGAAAAGACCGTGCGTTCTTCGCGCCACTCGCCGTTGATGACGTTCTGGGTCGGCATCAGGTAGCCGCGGTAGTTCACCCGCACGGTGTCTGACCACGTGGGGCACCCCTTGCCCTCGCCTCGTTGCTCGATATACACGCAAATCGAATCGGTCAGCGCTCCCAGCACGTTCTGTGGCTTGGTCGTGGCCTTGAACATGCGCCAGTTGCAGTGTGCTTCCCATTGGTCGCCATGCTGCGCCCGCGCCAAGGCGATGGAGTCGCGTGCCTCGGCAGCAATCTGTACGAAGTATTCCGCATTGCGTGCGGGCCAATTGGCATATGCGTCATAGGCATCGTCCTCTTCCTTGCATGCCGTAAAGACACACAAGGAGAGCGCGATTGTTCCTGCATAGAATAGTCCTTTTTTCATGACGGTCCGTGGCCTGAATGCGGGAGTTACATGATTTTTTTCAGCAGCGAGGTTATGCTCACCTGGTCTTCGATGATTCCTCTCAGTTCGGCGATGTTCACCCGGCGTTGTTCCATCGTGTCGCGGTCGCGCAAGGTGACGGTGTTGTCTTTCAGCGTGTCGTAGTCTACCGTTACGCAGTAGGGGGTGCCGATGGCATCCTGGCGGCGGTAACGCTTGCCGATGGAGTCTTTTTCATCGAACTTGCAGTTGAAGTGGAAACGCAGGCCATTGATGATTTCGTGTGCTTTTTCAGGCAGCCCGTCTTTTTTCACCAATGGCATCACGGCCAGTTTTACTGGAGCCAATGCGGCGGGAAGTTTCAGGACGACGCGCGTTTCGCCGTTTTCCAGCTTTTCTTCCTGGTAGCTGTGGCACATCACGGAAAGGAACATGCGGTCCACGCCGATGGAAGTCTCGATGACATACGGGGTGTAGCTTTCGTTGGTTTCCGGGTCGAAATACTCAATTTTCTTGCCCGAATATTTGGCATGCTGGCTCAAGTCGAAGTTCGTGCGGCTGTGTATGCCTTCCACTTCTTTGAAGCCGAAGGGCATGTGGAATTCGATGTCGCAGGCTGCATTGGCGTAATGGGCCAGTTTCTCATGGTCGTGGAAGCGGTAGTTCTCAGCCCCGAAGCCAAGGGCCTGGTGCCAAGCCATGCGCGTTTTCTTCCATGTGTCGAACCACTGCAGTTCTGTGCCCGGCTTCACGAAGTATTGCATTTCCATTTGTTCGAACTCGCGCATGCGGAAAATGAACTGGCGGGCTACAATCTCATTGCGGAATGCCTTGCCGACCTGCGCGATGCCGAAGGGGATTTTCATGCGTCCCGTCTTCTGCACGTTCAGGTAGTTCACGAAAATGCCTTGTGCGGTTTCCGGCCGCAGGTAGATGGTAGAGGCACCGTCGGCCGTGGAGCCTACTTCGGTCTTGAACATCAGGTTGAACTGGCGCACGTCGGTCCAGTTGTGCGTGCCGCTGATGGGGCACACGATGCCCTCGTCCAGGATGATTTGTTTCAGTTCGTCCAGGTCATTGGCGTTCATCGCGTCACTGTAGCGTTGATGCAGTGCGTCGCGCTTTTGCTGATGTTCCAACACCCGAGGGTTCGTCTCGCGGAATTTTTGTTCATCGAAGCTGTCCCCGAACTTTTTGGCGGCTTTGGCCACTTCCTTGTTGATTTTCTCATCGTATTTGGCAATTTGGTCTTCGATGAGGACATCCGCACGGTAGCGTTTTTTGCTGTCGCGGTTGTCAATCAAGGGGTCGTTGAAGGCGTCTACGTGTCCGCTGGCTTTCCATGTGGTGGGATGCATGAAGATGGCAGCATCGATGCCCACGATGTTTTCATGGAGCAACACCATGCTTTGCCACCAATATTGCTTGATATTGTTTTTCAACTCTACGCCGTTCTGACCATAGTCATATACGGCTGCCAATCCGTCGTAGATGTCACTGGACGGGAACACGAAGCCGTATTCCTTACAATGTGACACTATTTTCTTGAAAACATCTTCTTGAGCCATACTCTTTTCGCAAAATATTGATAAAACTTTCGCAAAAGTACGCTTTTTCTTTTATTAAAATGCTATTTTTGCGTTAAAAGATATATCAG
>CALUNJ010000063.1 GCA_944321975.1 uncultured Paraprevotella sp. | reverse complement strand
AAACCGAATCCAGAGAACTCCAATCCCGCTACAGCGCACAAATTGAAGGCCGCCAAGACGTGGAAATCTATCCGCAAGTGAGCGGCACGCTCCAAAAGCTGTGTGTGAAAGAAGGCGACCGCGTGACGAAAGGGCAAACGCTGTTCATCATCGACCAAGTGCCCTACCAGGCCGCGTTAAATACAGCCAAAGCCAACCTGGAAGCCGCCAAGGCCGCCGAAGCCACGGCAGACCTGCAATATAAAAGCACTCAACGCCTGTTCGACCAGCAAGTGGTTTCGGACTTCGACCTGCAGACAGCCAAGAACAACCTGATGAGCGCGAAAGCCGCCGTGGCACAGATGGAAGCACAGGTGGTGAACGCCGCCAACAACCTCTCCTACACGGTAGTGAAAAGTCCGTCGAACGGCGTGGTGGGCCAGCTGCCCTACCGCCAGGGAGCTTTGGTCAGCAGTGCCATCCCGGAACCGCTGACCACGGTGTCGGACAACAGCGAGGTGTATGTGTATTTCTCCATGCCCGAAAATGACGTGCTGAACCTTGTCCGCCAATACGGTTCATTGGAAGAAGCCGTGAAGAAAATGCCGAAAGTGCAGCTGATGCTGAACGACGGCTCGCTCCTGCCCGATTCCGGCGTAGTGGAATCCATCAGCGGCGTATTGGATGTCAACACGGGTTCCTCGCAGCTGCGCGCCGCCTTCCCCAACACGGCCCACCTGTTGCACACGGGTTCCAACGGAAACGTCATCATGCCCGTATATTATAACAATGTCATCGTCATCCCGCAGGCAGCCACCTTCGAATTGCAAGACAAGGTGCTGGCCTACAAAGTGGTGGACGGAAAGGCACAAAGCGTGAACATCCAGGTGGCCCCGCAGAACAACGGCACGGAATACATCGTGACGGACGGACTGAACGTGGGTGACGTCATCGTGGCCGAAGGCGCAGGACTCCTCCGTGAAGGCACCCCCATCAACGCCAACGCCGCAGCAGCCGCACAGCAAGGCGCAGAAAAGCAAGGCAAATAAAAGGACAAACAATTTAGAACAAAACAATGAAAGGTAACATATTCATCAAACGCCCGGTGATGGCCTTGTCCATCTCCATCCTGATCCTGATTGTGGGATTCATTTCACTGGGCACCCTGCCGGTTGAGCAGTACCCGGACATCGCTCCGCCAACCGTGCATGTGTCGGCCACCTACACCGGTGCCAGCGCGGATGCCGTGATGAAGAGCGTCGTGCAGCCGCTGGAGGAAAACATCAACGGTGTGGAGAACATGACCTACATGGAATCCACCGCCACCAACTCTGGTTCTGCCAGCATACAAGTGTATTTCACCCAAGGCACCGACCCCGACATGGCGGCCGTGAACGTACAGAACCGCGTGAGCCGCGCGCAGGGCTTGCTGCCGGCCGAGGTGACGCGAATCGGCGTGACCACGAACAAGCGCCAGACGAGCTTCCTGCAAATCGGTTCGCTCTACAGCCCGAACGACCGCTACGACAAAGTGTTCCTGGCCAACTACCTTGACATCAACGTCGTGCCGCAAATCAAACGTGTGGAAGGCGTGGGCGACGTGATGGCCATGGGTGACACCTACAGCTTGCGTATATGGCTGAAGCCCGACGTGATGGCACGGCATGGCTTGGTGCCCTCGGACATTACCAACGCTTTGGGCGAACAGAACTTGGAATCGCCGACCGGCTCGCTGGGTGAAAACTCGCCGAACACGTTCCAGTTCACCATGAAATACAAAGGTCGTCTGACCGACATTTCCGAATTTGAGAACATCGTCATCCGCTCCCAAGAGGACGGCAACGTGTTGCGCGTGAAGGACGTGGCCCGCGTGGAACTGGGCACACAGTCATACGCATTCGACAGTAACGTGGACGGCCATCCGAGCTGTACGTTCATGGTGTTCCAGGTGGCCGGTTCCAACGCCACGGAAGTAAACGCCCGCATCTCAGAATTGTTGGCCGACTTGTCCGAAGACCTGCCGGAAGGCACGGAATTCATGACCATGATGAGTTCCAACGACTTCTTGTTCGCCTCCATCCATGAGGTGGTCAAAACCTTGATCATCGCCATCATCTTGGTGGTTCTCGTGGTGTACTTCTTCTTGCAGGACTTCAAGAGTACGATCATCCCGTCCATCTCCATCATCGTGTCCCTCGTGGGTACGTTCGCAGCCATGCAGATAGCCGGGTTCAGCATCAACATCCTGACGCTGTTCTCCCTCGTGCTGGTCATCGGTACGGTGGTCGACGATGCCATCATCGTGGTCGAGGCCGTGCAGGCGAAGTTCGATGCCGGCTACAAGTCGCCCTACCTGGCCACGAAGGATGCCCTCTCGGACGTGACGATGGCCGTCATCTCCTGTACGTTCGTGTTCATGGCCGTGTTCATCCCCGTGACCTTCATGGGCGGCACCGCCGGTATCTTCTACACGCAGTTCGGGGTCACGATGGCCGTGGCCGTGGGTATCTCCTGCTTGAACGCCCTGACGCTCTGCCCGGCCTTGTGTGCCATGTGGATGCGGCCGGCCAGCGGCAACAAAGGCAAGTACAACATCAACACCATCGTGCGCAACGCTTATAATGCGTCTTATACCGCCCTGCTGGCCAAATATAAGAAAGGCGTGATGACGTTCATCAACCACCGCTGGTTGGCATGGGGCACGGTGGTCGTGTCCTGCGTCCTGCTGGTATACTTCATGAAGACCACCAAGACGAGCCTTGTGCCGCAGGAAGACCAAGGCACCATGATGATGAACGTGAGCATGGCACCGGGCAGCAGCTTGGCCACCACGGACAAGACGATGAAGAAGATTGAGGGCATCCTCAAGCAGATTCCCGAAATCGAGCACTACTCCAAGATTTCCGGTTACGGCTTCATCGCCGGACAGGGTACGTCCTACGGTTCGTTCATCATCCGCCTGAAGGACTGGAGCGAGCGCAAGGGCAAGGGACAAGACGCGAACTCCGTGCAGAACAAGCTGAACTTCATGCTCCAAAGCGTGAAAGAGGCGCAGGCCTTCACCTTCCAGCCGGGTATGATTCCGGGCTACGGCATGGGTAACAGCATCGACCTGCACCTGCAAGACCGCGTGGGCGGCGACTTGGACATGTTCTTCGCCAATGCGCAGAAGTTCCTGGCCGCGCTGAACCAACGCCCGGAAGTGGCCATGGCCATCACCACCTTCAACCCGAGCTTCCCGCAATACCAGATCGACGTGGATGCAGCCAAGTGTAAGCGCGCGGGCATCTCCCCGTCTGAAGTGTTGACCGTGTTGGGCGGTTACTGCGGTGGTATCTATGCCTCGAACTTCAACCTGTTCTCGAAAGTTTACCGCGTGATGATCCAGGCCGACCCGCAGTACCGTTTGGACGAAGAAGCCCTGAACAACATCTTTGTCCGCGTCAACGGCAAGATGGCGCCCATCAGCCAGTTCCTGACGGTGAAGAAAGGCATGGGGCCTGAGGTCACCAACCGCTTCAACTTGTTCGATGCCATCAACTGCAACGTGAACCCGGCACCGGGTTATTCATCCGGCCAGACCATGCAGGCCATCGAGGAAGTGTTCGAACAGACGATGCCCAGCCGCTACAGCTACGAATACGGCAGCATCTCGCGTGAGGAACGCGAGACGGCAGGTTCCAACGACACGGTGTTCATCTACGTGCTCTGCGTCGTGCTGATTTACCTGATTCTGTCCTGCCTCTACGAGAGTTTCCTTGTGCCTTGGGCCGTCATCCTTTCCGTACCTTGCGGATTGATGGGTTCGTTCCTCTTCGCCAAGCTCTTCGGGCTGGAAAACAACATCTACCTGCAGACGGGTGTGATCATGTTGATCGGCTTGCTGGCCAAGACGGCCATCCTGATCACCGAGTTCGCCTCGGAACGCCGCCGTCGCGGCATGGGCATCGTCGAGGCAGCCTACACGGCCGCACAAGCCCGCTTCCGTCCCATCATGATGACGGTGTTGACGATGATCTTCGGTATGCTCCCGTTGATGTTCGCCACGGGTGCCGGCGCCAACGGCAACAGCTCGTTGGGTACGGGCGTCGTCGGCGGTATCACCATCGGAACCCTCGCCCTGCTCTTCATCACGCCGGTGTTCTTCATCATCCTGCAATACCTGCAAGAGAAGATCCGCCCGGCCATGCACGAGGAGATGGACCCGCAAATCCGCGCCGAGCACGAGAGGAACATGCAGGAAAAGAGTGCGTTTAACAAAGAAAAAGACAAGAAATGAAAAAGATAATCATGACCATGACCACAGCTGCCTTGTTGAGCAGCTGCGGTCTATACAAAAGCTACGAACGCCCGGCAGACATTCAGGTGGATGACCTCTACCGCAGCGAAAATGTCCAAAGCGGAGACTCGCTGGGCTTGGCTGCCCTCGGGTGGAAAGAAGTGTTCACCGACCCGAAACTGCAGGCGCTCATCGAAAGGGGGCTGGCACAGAACACCAACATGCTGAGCGCGCAACTCCAGATCGAACAGGCCGAAGCCTCTCTGAAAGCCGCCAAATGGGCCTATATCCCAAGCCTGGCACTGGCTCCGCAAGGCTCATTGGCCGGAGTGGACTGGGGCAAGGCATCGCAGACCTACACCATTCCAGCCACAGCCTCCTGGCAGCTGGACATCTTCGGCAGCCTGCACAACGCGAAAAAGCGCGCCAAGGCACAGCTGGCCAACAGCGAAGCCTTCCGCCAAGCCGTGCAATCGCAACTGATTGCCGCCATCGCCAACTATTACTATTCGCTGGCGATGCTCAACGACCAACTGGCCATCAGCACAGAAACGGAAAAACTGTGGCAGGCAAACGTGAAAACCACCCGCGCCTTGATGGAAGCCGGACAGAGCAACATGGCCGCCGTGTCGCAGACTGAAGCCAACTACTACAGCATCTGCACGCAAATCACCGACCTGAAGCAGCAAATCAGCGACCTGGAGAACGAGTTCTCCGCCTTGCTGGGCGACGCACCGCAGAAATACGACATCGGCACGATGGACGGATGGGCCGTTCCCGCACGCCTCTCGGCCGGCATTCCCGCCGCTGCCTTGTGCAACCGTCCCGACGTGAAGCAAGCCGAAACCCAACTGGCAACCGCATACTACGCCACCAATGAATCGCGGGCGGCATTCTATCCCGGCATCAACCTGAGCGGGACCATCGGATGGACCAACGACCTGGGCGCGGCTGTCGTCAACCCCGGCAAGTGGATCTGGAACGCCGTGGGCTCGCTCACGCAGCCCTTGTTCCAAAACGGCCGGCTCCGCGCACAATACAAAATCTCAAAGGCACAACAGGAGCAGGCCAAGCTGACCTTCCAACAGACCCTGCTGGACGCAGGCACGGAAGTAAACGCCGCACTCACGAAAATCCAAGCCAGCGGGGAAAAGAACGACTTGTACAACAAACAAGTCGCCGCTTTGGAGAAAGCCGTGAAGAGCACGCAGGCCTTGATGATGAACTCATCGACCAACTACCTGCAAGTGTTGACTGCCCAACAGACTTTGCTGACGGCTCAGATGTCGCAAATCAGCAACCGCTTCGACCAGATCCAGGCTGTCATCGAACTGTATCAGGCCTTAGGCGGAGGATACACGGACTGAGCCGACTCCCCCCGGGAATCACTTAACCCCCATGGCGGGCGGCTGCGCGAATCCGCAGCCGCCCGTTTCTTTACCCTCTTCCTCCCCGGAATATGCGCCCTTGAAAGACAGGCCGGAAATCGCGATCCCGTGGGGATAAGCCTCATTCCTGGCGATGCTGGCTACAGCCTCGGGACGGAGAAAATACGGCGGGGCCGGATAGGACAAAATTGCCCTCAAGAGGGGTGCAAATTTCCCTCAAGCGATTAACTTTTTTTTTTCAAGCGAAAAAAATGTGAATCGCTTGAGGGAAAACCGGATGTTTCAAACAGCGTGCAATTTATTGACTCTTGGCGAAATACACTATCCATCCAAAATAGCACAATATGGAAGCCGCCCGGAAACGAAAAAAGGAGGAGGCAGAAGCACTACGGAAACGCAAGGCCACGTGGGTCACGAGATGGCTGCCACCGGCAAAAGCCCGTCCTTTTAAAGGCCCGGGACTCACGGCGCACACGCACGCAAACAAAAAGCCCTTCCCCGCAGCCGCAGGAAAGAGCCATGACGAAAATGAAGTTTTCCGGTGCCAAAAGCCCAAAGGACTTGGCTCAAAAAGGAAGGTCGTCCGTGGAATCGCCTTGCGAAAAGTCCGCCGGGGCGGCGTCTGCCGCAGGCGGGAAAGAAGCGGCAGGCTGCGGCTGCGCCATTGCCGGGTCGGCCACCCGCTCCACCTTCCAGGCGCGGATACTATTATACCACCGTCCTTGGTATTCCCGCGCATCGATATCGAACGACACGGTGAGATGATCGCCTATTTTAATGCCAAACTGCGCAATCTTGTCGGCCCCGAACACGTCGAAACACATCTTGCGGGGATATTGCTCCTGGGTTTCCAACACATATTCCTGCACTTTCCACTCCGAGCCTGTGCGCTGGGAGATGCCCCCCCTTTCTGGCAACACGGCAATGATTTTTCCGGTAATTTCCATAATTCTGTTTTAACGGTTTATATAGTGATGCGAAATTACAACTTATTTTCCAGCCGACATTGAATTTTAAATTATTTTTTTTGTTCCGTTCCCCTTAAATCCGTAATTTTGCTGGGAAAATTTAAACTACGGCTATATGAAATTCATCGTTTCCAGCGCCGCGCTTTTCAGCCGGCTGCAAACCATAGGGCGCGTCATCAACTCCAAAAACACGCTGCCCATCTTAGACTGCTTCTTATTCGACATCCAAAATAACCTGTTGACCATCACCGCTTCGGACAGCGAGACCACCTTGGTGACATGGATGGAACTCGTGGAAAGCGATGGCGACATGCGCTTCTGCATCAACGCCAAGACCGTGCAGGATTCCATGAAGGAAATCGCCGACCAGCCCCTGGAGTTCGAGGTCAACCCCGACAACATGGAAATCGCCGCCACTTACCAGAACGGCCATTTCAACATCATGGGCCAGAACGCCGACGAATATCCCGACATGGCCATCGGGGAAGAAGGCATGGAAACCCTCGAGATTCCGGCCGAGACCGTGCTCGACGGCATCAACCACTCGCTATTCGCCACCGCCGACGACGAATTGCGCCCGGTGATGAACGGCATCTATTTCGACCTCCAGGCCGACAACCTGACTTTCGTGACCACAGACGGGCACAAACTCGTGCGTGACAAGAAGTTCGGCATCGAAAGCCAGCAACCGGCCTCGTTCATCCTGCCCAAAAAGCCGGCCATGCTGCTCAAGAACCTCCTGCCCAGGGAAAACAATGCCCTCACCCTCAAGTTCGGCAACCGCAACGCAGTCGTCAAGATGACCTCCACACAGCTCACCTGCCGGCTCATCGAAGGGCGTTATCCCAACTATAATTCCGTCATCCCGCAAAACAACCCCTACCGGGTGACCGTGGACCGGCTCACGCTGCTGAGCGCGCTCAAGCGCGTGCTCGTCTTCACCAACCAAAGCAGCGCCCTCATCAAGCTCCACATGGAAGACAACCTCCTGACCGTGTCGGGACAGGACATCGACTTCTCCACCTCGGCCGAAGAAAAGGTGGCGTGCGGCTACGAAGGCTCGCCGATGAGCATCGGGTTCAAAGGCACATTCCTCATCGACATCCTGGGCAACATCACGGGAGAAAACGTCGTGATCGAGCTGGCCGACCCCAGCCGCGCCGGGGTGATCATACCCGCCGAGCAGGAAGAGAACGAAGACTTGCTGATGCTGTTGATGCCCATGATGCTGAACGACTAAACAAACGGCCATGAAACTGAACCTGAGAAATCCCATCGTGTTCTTCGACTTGGAGACCACGGGCATCAATATCACCACGGACCGCATCGTGGAACTATGCTACATCAAAGTGCATCCCAACGGCAACGAAGAATCGAAAAGCATGCGCATCAATCCCGAAATGCACATCCCGGAAAGCTCCTCGGCCATCCACGGCATCTATGACAAGGATGTGGCCGACTGCCCCACGTTCAAACAAATCGCCCAAGGGCTGGCCAACACCATCAAAGGCTGCGACTTTGCCGGTTTCAACTCCAACCGCTTCGACGTGCCCGTGCTCGTCGAGGAATTCCTGCGGGCCGGCATCGACATCGACCTGCGCAAGCGCAAGTTCATCGACGTGCAGAACATCTACCACAAGCTGGAACGCCGCACCCTGGGCGCAGCCTACAAGTTCTACTGCGGGAAAGACCTGGAGAACGCGCATTCGGCATTGGCCGACACACGCGCCACCTACGAGGTGCTCATGGCCCAGCTGGACCACTACCCCAACGACCTGCAAAACGACGTGGACTTCCTGTCCGATTTCTCGCGCATGACCGACAACGTGGACTTCGCCGGACGGATGATCTATAACGAACAACACGACATCGTGTTCAATTTCGGAAAATACAAAGGCAAGAAAGTCACCGACGTGCTCCGCACCGATCCCGGATACTACAGCTGGATCCTGCAAGGCGACTTTGCCCGCAACACCAAACAGATCCTCACCCAGATCCGGTTGGAAATGAACAAACCGCACGCATGATGGACAACGCACTCAAAGGGAAAAAAATCGTATTGGGCATCACCGGCAGCATCGCCGCCTATAAGGCCTGCCTGCTCATCCGCGGACTCGTCAAAAAAGGAGCCGAGGTGCAAGTCGTCATCACGCCCGCCGGCAAGGAGTTCATCACGCCCGTCACCCTCTCCGCACTGACCGGCAAACCCGTTGTCAGCGACTTCTTCTCCGGGCGCGACGGCAGCTGGCACAGCCACGTGGCACTCGGCCTGTGGGCCGACGCCATGGTCATCGCGCCGGCCACGGCCTCCACCATCGGGAAAATGGCCCACGGCATTGCCGACAACATGCTGGTCACGACTTATCTCTCCATGAAAGCCCCGGTATTTGTAGCCCCGGCCATGGACCTTGACATGTTCGCCCATCCTTCCACCCGGCAGAACCTCCAGCAGCTCCGCAGTTTCGGCAACCACATCATCGAGCCGACAAGCGGCGAACTGGCCAGCCACCTGGAAGGCAAAGGCCGCATGGAGGAACCGGAAAACATCATCCGGATCCTGGAGCAGCACTTCGGCAGGCCACAGGACCTCGCGGGGAAAAAGATACTCATCACCGCCGGGCCGACTTACGAAAGGATAGACCCCGTGCGCTTCATCGGCAACTATTCTTCCGGGAAAATGGGAATGGCCCTGGCTGAAGCCTGCGCCAAACGCGGCGCGGAAGTCGCCCTGGTCTGCGGCCCCACCCCGTTGCAAAGCCGGCATCCCGCCATCAGCAGGACCGATGTGGAATCCGCAGAAGAAATGTACCGCGAGGCCACGGCGCGTTTCCCCGGCATGGATGCCGCCATACTCTGCGCCGCCGTAGCCGACTTCACCCCGGAACACAAGGCCGGCCAAAAGATCAAGCGGGAAGGCGACGGGCTCACCCTGCGAATGAAACCGACCCGCGACATCGCCCAAGCCCTCGGCCAGATGAAACAGAAAAGGCAGCGGTTGGTGGGTTTCGCCCTGGAAACCCACGACGAACTGCCACACGCTCGTGAAAAGATGGCACGGAAGAACCTGGACTTCATCGTGCTCAACTCCCTCAACGACGAAGGAGCCGGTTTCCGGCACGACACGAACAAAGTGACCATCCTCACCCCCACCGGAACCGTAGCCTATCCCCTGAAGGACAAAAAGGAAGTGGCCGAGGACATCATAGACCAACTTTCAGCTTTACTATAAAAGGAGCAGGAACCATGCGCCACGTTTTCAGACTTCTCACATCGCGTTGCCTCATTGCCGCCGCACTCTGCGCGGCATGTGGCGCCACTCCCGGCCTCGCACAGGAACTCAACGCCAGGGTGACCATCAACCGGCAGCAAATCTCGAACACGACCGAAGCCGTGTTCGAAGCCCTCCAGAATTCCCTGACGGCCTTCATCAACGAACAGCAATGGACCGGCATGCAGTATGAAGAGCAGGAACGCATCAACTGCACCTTCAGCATCACCCTGAAAACTTACAGCGACACGGACAACTCCTTCACCGGCAGCATACAAGTGCAAAGCAGCCGCCCGGTGTACAACTCCAATTACACGACCACGGTGTTCAACTTCCAAGACGAAAACTTCAACTTCAACTTCCAGCAATTCGACCAGCTGGAATTCCGCCCGGAACAAGTGGACAACAACCTGACAGCCGTCATCGCCTATTACGCCTACCTCATCATCGGGCTGGACATGGACACCATGGCCCCGCTCGGCGGCACGGACGTGCTGCAAATGGCCATGGACGTGGCCAACAACTCCCAAAACCTGGGCTACCCGGGGTGGAAAGCCTTCGAGGACGACCGCAACCGCTTTGCCCTCATCAATGACTATCTCGACGGAGCCATGGAGCCGCTCCGGCAATTGGAATACAAATACCACCGGCAGGGGCTGGACCGCATGACCGAAAACACCGACACGGCCCGCCTGGCCATCACGGAGTCCATCGAAATGCTCAAACAAGCCCGCGACCAAAAGACGATGAGCGCACTGCCCGTCATCTTCACCGACATCAAACGCGACGAACTGGTCAACATCTACAGCGGGCACGGCACGGCGGAAGAACGCGAAAAAGTCTACAACATCGTGTTCGCCATCAATGCCTCACAAAGTAATTATTGGGAAAAACTCAGGAAATAGGACATGCTGAAATCTTTATTCATCCAGAACTACGCCTTAATCGACACGCTGGACATCCGGTTTGAACCAGGCTTCTCCGTCATCACGGGAGAAACCGGGGCGGGCAAGTCCATCATCCTCGGTGCCATCGGGCTGCTGCTCGGCCAGCGCGCCGACACCAGATCCATCAAGTCCGGCACCTCAAAATGCATCATCGAAGCACTATTCGACCTGAGTGCCTACGGCATGGAAAACTTCTTCGAACGAAACGACCTGGAATTCGACGGAAAAGAATGCATCGTCCGCCGCGAAATCACCACTTCGGGCAAAAGCCGCGCCTTCGTCAACGACACGCCGGCCTCCGTGGGGCAACTCAAAGAATTGGGCGAAATGCTGATCGACGTGCACTCCCAGCACCAGAACCTCCTGCTTAACAAGGAGAATTTCCAGCTTAAGGTTATCGACATCCTCGCCCACGACAAAGAAGAACTGTCCGCCTACAAGGCAGCCTTTTCCGCCTACAAGAAAGCCGAAAAACAACTCTGCGAGGCCAAGCAAGCCGCAGAAAAGGCACGCGAGGAAGAAGACTACCTCGCCTTCCAATTGGAACAACTGGAAAGTGCCGCCTTGAAAAGCGGGGAACAGGAAGAACTGGAACAGGAATCCGAACTGCTCTCCCACGCAGAGGAAATCAAACAAACCCTCTACCAAGCCGGACAAATCCTGGACAATGACCGGAACGGCATACTCGACGCCCTGAAGGAAGCCCACCACCTGCTGGACAACCTCACAAGGGCTTACCCCGACGGCAACGAACTGGCCACACGCATGGAATCATGCTACATCGAGCTGAAAGACCTCGCAGGGGAAATTGCCGGCCGCACGGAACAAATCGAATTCAACCCCGAACGCATGGCTTACGTGAGCGAACGCCTCAACACCATCTATGAATTGGAACAGAAACACCGGGCGGACACGCTGGACGAACTCATAGCCATTGAAAACGACTACCGCGAAAAACTGAATGCCATAGCCCACAGCGACGCGCATCTGCAAACCTTGCAGGCCGAAAGCGACAAGGCCCGGGAACAAATGGCCGCCCAGGCCGCCCGCCTCACGGCCCTGCGACGGAAAGCCGCCGCCCTCACCGAAGAGCAAATGAAGGAAAGGCTCGTCCCGCTGGGCATTCCCCACGTGCGGTTCAAGGTGGAACTGACACCCAAGGAAGAACCGGACGAAACGGGAGCCGACAAAATCAACTTCCTGTTCAGTGCCAACCGGAGCGGACCGTTGCAACCCATTGCCCAAGTGGCTTCCGGGGGCGAAATCGCCCGCGTCATGCTGTCGCTGAAGGCCATGATATCGGGAGCGGTCAAGTTGCCCACCATCATTTTCGACGAAATAGACACCGGAGTGTCGGGCAACATCGCGGAAAAAATGGCCCGCATCATGCAAGAGATGGGCGACATGAACCGACAAGTGGTCAGCATCACCCATCTGCCCCAAATCGCCGCTTTCGGCACCACACACTACAAAGTGTACAAAGAAGACCGCCCGGAAGGCACGACCAGCCACATCGTCCGTCTCGACGAACAAGGACGAGTGGAAGAAATCGCCCATATGCTCAGCGGATCCACCCTGACCGACGCGGCCATCAACAATGCCAAAGAGTTACTTAACCATTCCCACACCAACCGCAAATGAAAAAGATCGCACTCATACTGGCCGCCTGGCTGGCGCTCGGAAACCTCCAGGCACAAAACCCGAAATGGTTCAAAAAAGCCGCCAAGGCACAAATCACCATCATGACCCTGGACGCCCAAGGCAACATGCTGCAATCGGGCAGCGGGTTCTTCATTGACGAACAAGGCACGGCACTGGCCGACTTCGGACTCTTCAAACAAGCCCAAAAAGCCAAAGTGGTCGGGGCAGACGGAAAAGAATATGAAGTCGACGCCATCCTGGGAGCCAGCTCGCTCTATGACCTCGTGAAGTTCCGCGTGAAGACCGAGAAGAAAACGCCCGCCCTCACCATCTCCAGCCGGCTGGGTGCCACCAAAGAGCATGTCTACGTGCTCCCCTATCCCACGAAAGACGACCAGACCTGCCTGAATGACACGCTATTCAACATCCAGAAGTTCAACGGCGAATTCGGCTATTACACCCTCGGAAGGCACTTGGACGACAAATACCTCAACAGCCCCGTCATGGACGACGAAGGGGAAGTGCTGGGCATGATCCAACGCAAAGCCAAAGACGCCAAAGCCACATCATATGCCATCAGCGTGGCCTACGGCCGTTCTTTGGCCACCAACAGCATGTCCGTGGGCGACGACGACCTCAACGCCATAGGCATCCGTAAAGCACTGCCTGCCGAAGAAAACGACGCGCGCACCTTCCTGTTCATGATGGCCGCACGGAGCGACTCTGCCACCTACGGGAAATACCTGGACGAATATGCCGCACAATTCCCCGAAAGCAGCGACGCCTACACGCAACGGGCAGACTTCTACATGGCACACGCCAACTACGCCGCGGCAGAAACCGACCTGGAGAAAGCCATTGACGTGGCCAAACAAAAAGACGAAGCCTACTACACCCTCAGCAAACTGATGTACGAGCTGAACCTCAAGCCCGGCTATCAGCTCTACAAGGACTGGGACTTGCAGAAATCCCTCTCCTACGTCCGCGAAGCCTATGCCCTGAACCCGCTCCCGCTCTACATCCAGCAAGAGGGCAACATCCTCTATGCGCTCAAGGAATACGACCAAGCCTGCGAGAAATTCCTATCCCTGAAGGAGACCAACATGCGCTCGGCCGACATTTTCCGCTATGCCGCCCAATGCAAGCGCATGGCCGGAGCCGACACCCTGCAGATACTGGCCTTGCAAGACAGTGCCGTGGCCTGCTTCACCAAGCCCTACATGAAAGACGCCGCACCCGCCTTGCTGGAACGCGCCAACACCCTGCTCTCCCTGAAACGCTACCGCGAGGCGGTGCTCGACCTCAACGAATACGGACACCTGATGAGCAACGAAGTGAACGCCCATTTCTACTACCAGCGCGAACAAGCCGAAATGCAGTGCCGCATGTTCCAGCAGGCCATGGACGACATTGACCGCGCCATCCGCATGGCTCCCGACGAACCGCTCTACCACGCCGAACGTGCCGTGGTGCTCTACCGCATCGGCGAACCAGAAGAGGCCATCAAGGCCGCCCGCCGCGCCACGGAACTCGACCCCGGCTATGCCGAAGCCTACCGGCTCATGGGCATCTGCCAACTGGCCGTGCAGCAACGCGAAGAAGGGCTGGCCAGCCTGCGCAAAGCCGTCGAATTGGGAGACGAGACGGCCAAGAGCCTGCTCGCGGAAGAAGGGAACACTCAGACATCTGCCTCTGGCAGCGAGTAAAAGGCCCGCAGGGAGGAGGAGACCGTGACATGAAACCAATAGACAGAATGCACAGAATAATCCTCTTGACAGGAATAGCCGGTCTCCTGATAGGATTGACGGGGTGCCGCGACCATACGCCCCGACCGGAATTGTACGGCCTGCCGGGCGTGTGGACACTCTCCAAGATTTCTTTCCCCGGCCAGAACTACGAGCGGAACTTTCCCACGGAAGGCATGACACATTGCCGCATCTTCGGCCGCGACACCACGTATTACGACTGCCAGCTGCTCTCCACGCCTTCCGGCATCGTCATCATCCCCACCGGAAAGGGGGA
>CALUNJ010000062.1 GCA_944321975.1 uncultured Paraprevotella sp. | reverse complement strand
ATCTACCTGCTGAACAACCTGCACCGCAACGTGCTGGCCAACATCGGCGCGGGCCTGTGGGACACCTACAACATGGCCTCGGGCCTGATGGGCGACGTGCTCTCCTACCTCCGCCTCTATGCCCTCGGGCTGGCCGGAGGACTGCTGGGCGGCGTGTTCAACCAGCTGGCCTTCATGGTGCAGGACGCGGCCGGCGGCGTGGCAGGCATCATCTGCTGCGGCCTGATCCTGGTGCTGGGCCATTCGCTCAACATCGCCATGTCCTGCCTGAGCGCCTTTGTCCACCCGCTCCGTCTGACCTTCGTGGAATACTTCAAAAACTCCGGCTATGACGGGCAAGGCACGGCCTACAAGCCTTTCAGCGTGTATGAAAACAACAATTAATCCATAAAAAAAACAGAATCATTATGATGAACGAAATTTTAGGTTATCTGGGCTTGGGCTTCATGTTGGGCCTGGCCGGCATCGGCAGTTGCTATGGCACGACCATCGCAGGAAACGCGGCAGAAGGGGCACTGAAGAAAGACCCCACCAAGGCTGCCAGCTACATCATCCTCTCGGCCATCCCCGCCTCGCAGGGTCTGTATGGCTTCGTGGCTTTCATCATGGGCATCCTCAACCGCGACCTCTCGGCCGACGGGCCTCTTCTTTTCGGCGTGGGACTCGGCGTGGGGCTGATCTGCCTCTTCTCCTCCATCCGCCAGGGCCAAGTCTGTGCCAACGGCATCGCAGGCCTTGCCCAAGGCCACAACGTGATGGCGCAGACGCTGATTTACGCCGCCCTCCCGGAACTCTACGGTATTCTCGCGCTGGTGGCCGCCATCATGGCCTGACGGCCGGCACGGCAAACCGGACACAAAAGGCTCCGCAGGCGCACATCAACCTGCGGGGCCTTTCTTGTGCCCCGCGCCCTTCCGCAAGTCCCGGACCCCACATGGCCCTATTTTGAAAGAAAAGCCGGAACGCAAATTCCCTTCAAGTGATTCACATTTTTTTTGCTTGAGAAAAAAATGTGAATCTCAAGAGAAAAATTTGCATGCCTCTTGAGAGCGATTTTGTCCTATTCCGCCGCGCTTTCTTCTCCCTCACAAGGCGGTAGAAACACCCCCACCTCAGCCCCGCAAACTTCCAGGCACCCCCGCTGAAATTCCTCCGCGCCCTCATACAACGGACAAAAACGATGAAATGTGACACCACTTGCGGATTTTCTCATGACGCAGAACATACCGAAAGATTTTGATGGGTCAGGTTTTGAGAGATATGTAGCATAATCATTTCGGCCTTGAAGTCCGCCCCAAAAAAAATTGCAACTCCCATTCATGACTTGACAGATAAAGGAATCCGCATCCCGCCGGATTTCTGCAGCGAAAAGTTTGCTTTACCACATTACTTTAGTTAGATTTTCTTTTCCATATCAAACCATGTAAGTAATACAAAAACTAATTACTAATAAATTATCCAAATTCGTTTATACTTCAATGGAATGTAGATTATAAAGTAATTACAGAGACAGTATTCATTGTATGAAGTCGAAAAATTTCATATCCTATCCCAAAATAATCTTGCAGAACCTGTCCTCAAATATTTTCTTTCTTATAACTATTTTCTAACTTTTTATCTGAGAACCATCTCCTGCAGACAATCTGTCCGATTCCCAACAGGAAACAGAAAAATACCGAATCCAACCCTTAAATATCATACACAATGAAAAGAACAATCCTACCACTTCTGTTTGCGACCTTAACCTTGAGCACGGTGCAAGCCAAACGCGTAAACGTGACACAAGCCCGGCAAGTGGCTGAACAAATCATGGCCGGCTGGAGCAATGGCAAAACATTGAAACGCACAAACGAAATGACCCTGGCATACAAAGCAGTCCCACTCGGGCAACAAGCCACCTCAAGGAGCCTCACACAAGATGCCGACTTCTACGTGTTCAACTGCGGGAACGAAAAGGGGTTCATCATCGTAGCCGGAGAAGACCGGGTACGCCCCATATTAGGTTATAGCCCACAAGGGCATTTCGAAATCGACGACCTACCACCGAACATGGCCGCTTGGCTAAAAGGTTACCAAGAAGAGATTGCCCATATCGTAGCCAGCGAAGCCGCCACCTCGGAAAGTGTGGCCAAGGAATGGGAACAGTTCCTGACGCACACCGCAACACAAACTGCCCAAACAGTAAGCCTCCCCTACCCCACTGCCCTATGGAGCCAACACGAACCTTACAACCGCATGACCCCCGTCATCGATGGTGAACACGCACCCACCGGCTGCGTGGCCACGGCCATGGCGATTGTGATGCGCTACTACCAATATCCCGAATGTCCCGCCGTCGGTTCCTCTCACCTTACCTATTATTACGTCAACGGATCGCCCCAAGAGACCACCTTGGAATATGACGGATATGACTGGGCAAACATGCGGATGGATTACAGCCACGATTACACCGAATCCGAAGCAAATGCCGTGGCCGAGCTGATGTGGCACTGCGGAGCCAACATCGGCATGCAATACACCGCAGAAAGTAGCAGTGCCCCAATCAACAAGATTGTCACCGCACTGAAAAAAGTGTTTGGCTATGCCCCGTCCGTACGCTTTGAAAGAAAAGAAAACTACCGATGGGCTGAATGGAAAGCCCTTATCAACGAGGAAATAGACAATGGCAGACCGGTGATCATGGACGGGCAGGAACCATACAGCAACGGACATGCCTTCGTCTGCGATGGCTACACCACGGACGGAGCCTATCACATCAACTGGGGATGGGGCGGACGATACAATGGCTACTTCCTGCTTTCCACCTTAGACTACGACTTCGACGGCAGCGGTTACTCCAACGACCAAAATGTCGTGGTAGGCATCACCCCAAAAGGAAACGAGCCGATACTTTCCACGCCACATCCACACCTCAAAGCATTGAGTTACAGAGGAGGTGTCCCAACGGAGAACGAACCCCTGACCGTAAATTACACCTTTTCAAATCACGGAGACGAAGCCGTGACCTATTTCATGGGGCTTGCCGTAGTGGATAATGAGCAACCTTTATCCATTCCTATCCCTGCACAATACAATATTTACAAATTCAAGGCCGGATCTGATGGATTCTACTTCGCCAACTGCCAGGCCCGCTTCACACTAAGCACACCGCTTTCCGCCACCGAATACATCGCCGTCGTCTACGCCACCGAACAGTCCGATTGGAAACTGGTTCCGGTCAATCCAGGCGTGTCACCGGGCATAGGCCCAGACGGACTCATTCCGTCGACACCGGACGAACCAGAGCAACCGGCCTATTTCAAAATGACCCGGAATGGTCTCGAAGAAAAATTCTTGGAAGCCACCACAGACGGAAGTACGGAATCTTACCACAACACATCGTACATCACCTATGAAATCTACGGTACCGAAGGCGACACCTGGCTCTGCTTCGCCTTAAAGGATTCCACATGGGGTACACACCTCAGGGCATACTACGGTGACTTCCTCATTGGGAAAGAAAACGGCGGAACGGCATTGGCCGTCACCGACGGGAAATGGTGGATGCCAATCCGCTCCAACGGGGACAACATCGGCTATGGCACGACCTACATGAAACTCCTGTCTGACCAAGCAGGAAAAATGGACTACGACATCTTGCTATACAATACCGAGCGGAACAAAATATTGGGCATGTCCGAAGGCCACTCCGTGACGTTCGTTCCCACATGCAACATATACTTGTCCCCCAACAGGCTGGAAGGAGAAACCGGCCAGCCACTCACACTGACCGTGACACCACGAATAAACAAGATGATAGAAGGCCTGCCGGCCAGCCAGCAATTCATATTTCAATACAACACCAGCAAAAACGTGCAAATGGATTATAAAGTTGATGGAGTGCCCCAACCGGTTACATACACTGACGGGACTTATTCGGGCGGAGGCGACTATGTGTGCGCGGAAGTAGAAATACCAGAGATAAGAGACGGACAGCCTTACGATTTCACCCTGACCTTCAGTCACCCCACCGGCAACCTATACCAGCTTGTCTCGTTATCCGCCATGTCAATCGAAGGAAAGCCACTTCCTTTGGAAAGCTCCCAAACCGTCCTTGACATCCTCCCTGGAAACTCTGCAGGAATAAACACCACAAAGACAGCGAAAAGCCTCCGCACGTGGAGCAACGGACAAGCCCTCTGCGTTTCCGCGCCACAAGACCAAACCATATCCGTCTATGACACGGACGGCACACTGCTCCACCGTTTCACAGCCACAACAAGCAGCATCCACCGTTTCCAACTGCCCAAAGGATGCTATCTCGTGACCAACGGGCTACAAACCATCAAGGCCGTCATTCCGTGAGAAGAACCAATCCCCCGGCTACGATTCCAAAACACCCCCCGGGCACGCCGCTGCGCGCCGGGGGGTGTCATTCAAGAACAAGTTCCAGTTCTCTTTAAGAATCCTGCTTACTTCGTCCAGCCGGACATCCACATGTTGGCGGCCTCGATCTTGTCGCGGCTGCCCAGGTCGAACGTCTGGTTCGTCCGGTTGCCGGCAGCCACGAACATGGCGTTCGTGTAAATGCCATTCTCAGAATCCAGTTCGCCAGAGATAGCCACGTTCGCCAGCTTGGAGATGCCGTCGGCCAAAGCCTGCTCCGTCTGAGTCGTCTCTACCGTCAATGCCTTGGGCTTGCCGGTAATCTGGGCGTTGCTGATTTCCACTTGAGTACCTGCACGCAGACGCACGCCGCGGCTGTTGTCGGCACTGTTGTTGCCCACCAAGGTCAAGTGGTTCAGGACCGGGTGGGAAACCGGAGTGGCGTCGTTGTCATCACCGTTGTTGTCAGCCTCGATCAGGCAGTCGCAGCTGCTGTCCGTCTGGAAAGCCACCAAGTAATCGCCTTTGCCGCTCCAGCCTTCCGTCCAGTCGAAAGAGTCATCCGTGCAGTCGACCACCACGCAGTGGTCGATGTTCACCGTGCCGCCGAAGAACTCCAGGCCGTCATCCGAACCCATGTAGGCCTGCACGTAAGAAACCTTCGTGCCATTACCTACGCCGTAGAAGGAAATACCATTGGACTCATGCTCCTCGTCAAAGGCATAGCCGGTATATTCCATGCGGACATATTTCAGCACGCCGGAATTGTCTTTGGCGTCGTTGCCGCCGTACGAAGCGTTACCGATTTCAGACATACCCGTGCCGGAAGCCGTATTGATCGGCGCACGGCCACAGATGTGCAGACCGCCCCAGGCCCCCATGACCTTGTTCTCGGCCGTCATCACGATGGGCTTCTCGGCAGTGCCTTGAGCGTCGATCTTCGCGCCCTGCTCAATCAGGATGTAGTCCACCTGGCCGTCGTTGTTGGCCGTGATGGTCACGCCTTCTTCAATGGTCAGCGTGGCCGGAGCCTTCACTTGGAGCGCGCCGCTCAGCGTGTAGGACTTGCCGGCTTCCAGTGTGAGGTCGGAAGTCACGTCGCCGCCCAGCACGTTGCTTGAGGGATTCAGGCCGTTGTCAGTCTGGTCCTGCTGCTGTTCATTTTCATTTTCGTCATCGTCACAAGCCGTGAAGGCCGTCATAGACGCACACAATACCATCGCCCAAGTGGCGGTTCTCAGAAAATTCGCTTTCATCTTCTTTCTTGTTTTAAAAGGTTTTGAATTGTTTGTATTGGATTTATAATGTATAAGTCACTCCGAGGCTCACGCCCACGCCTTCGTTGAAACGTTCCACTTCCACTTCCCGGTCGCGTTGCGGGATTTCCTGGCGGAACACCACGTCGGAATTCAGGATGTTCTTCACCGACACTTTCGCGCTCCAATGGCTGCTGAACTTCATGCTGGCGTTGAAGTCGAGCGTGTGGAGATCCTGCTGCTTCACGTCGCCGATGTTCTGGATGCCCACGGCCTGTATGCGCTCGCCCTGCAAGTTGTAGAGCAAAGCCATGGTCAGCTGTTTTTCCCCGCCGAACTTGGGCGCATACGTCAGGTCGGCATTCACCAGATAGGGCGACGCGCCTTGCAGCGGACGCTCGGAATTGGTGTAAATCCCGCCTTCGGGCAGCTTCACGTCGGTGTACATGTAGGAAGCATTCACGCCCAGGCGCAAGTCTTTCACGATTTCCTTGCGGAATTCCACTTCAACTCCGGCGGCCAGGCCTTTCGAGGCATTCTGGAAGGAGTGCATCATGGCTCCGCCCGACGTGGTCTGCGTCCGTTCGATCGGATTGTCCAGATATTTATAGTATGCCGTCACGGCCACCATGTCGGTCGAGGCGGGATGGAACCACTCATAGCGCAAGTCGACATTGTAGTTGTAGCCGTTCTCCAAGTCGGCATTACCGCGGACCTGGGCCGACCCATAGGATTCCTGATAGAGGAACGGCGCCATCTCGACGAACGACGGGCGCGTCACCGTGCGCGAGCCGGACAGCCGCAGGCTGTGTTGCTTGTTGAGGTTGTACTTCAGGTTCAGGGCGGGGAAGAACTCGTCGGTGTCCAGGTTGCGGCGGAACGCGCGCCCCCCGTCGTCGAAATAGTCCACCCACTGGCGGCTGCTCTCTATGCGCACCCCAAGATTGACGAGCAAGGGATCCACGGGATAATAGTCGGCCTCCACGAACCCGGCCAGGATGCGGTTGCCCGCCGTGTATCCGTCGCGCTTCTGGCGGTTGCGTTCGATGGCCAGCACCCCGTCCTGCACATTCCCGTAGTTCAGGAACTTGTCCGCGTGGTAGAAGTCCGTCACATTCTGCCGTTCCAGATTGGTCAGGTTGTAATAGAAGCGCGTGCTGGTGAAGTCGCGCGACTTGTCCCTCATGGCAAATCCGAAGCGCAACTTGTCTTTGTCGTTGAAATTGTATTGCGTGCGCACGTCGGCCGCCCATTCGTCCTCGTCCAGCGAACCGAAGTAGCGCGAACTGCCCTGGCGGTTCAGGCGGAACAAATCCCACGTTCCGTCCGCCATCTGCTGGAACATCGCCTGGCGGCGGTCCGGCTCGTCACTGGAAGTCAGGCTGTAGGACCCGCTCCAGTCCAAGTCCCAGCGTCCGAAGACATGATGCCCTGCCAACTGGTAGTTCTGCAGCATGTACACGTGGCTCGTCTGGTGGCTGCCGGTCAGGATGCGGCCTTCCTCGTCCACGCCGTGGCGCAGCATGTAAGTGTCCGAGGCCGTGCGCGCGAAGAAGGCCGAGATGCCGATGCGGTCCGTGCGGCGGAAGTTATATCCCGCGTTCAGCAGTCCCGCCATGCTCTGTTTCTTCGTAAAGGAATCGTAGTCGAAGCGGCTCATCTCGTTGCCCGTGGCTTCAAAAGTGCGCACATAGGCGTTGTCCAGGCTCTCGTTCCCCGTGTCCAGCCCGAAGGTGGCCAACAGGTCTATCTTGTCCTTTCCCACGTCGAACGTGCGGCCCAACCCGAAGCTGCCGGACAAATCGGGCAGTGCGGACGACTTGTCCACCCCGAAGCCGGTGTTGAAGATGTCGTGCGTGCGGCTGTAATCCGCAAATCCGGCGTAAGGCATGTCCAAAGCCGTCTGGTCCATCGAGATGGCAGTGAACATCGTGTTCGGACGGTCCATCTGATAGAAATCGCCCAGCATCGTGCCCACCTTTCCGCCCGTGCCGAACGACAGGCTGAAGAAGTCCTTCGTGCCGCCCTCCTTCGTGCTGATGTCCACGTGGGCACCGGAATAGTCGGCAAACGCCCCGGCCTCGTACACCTTGCTCACCGTGATGTTCTGCACGGCCGACGAAGGGAAAATGTCGAGCGGAATCAGCTTGTTGTCCGGATTCGGCGAAGCGATAGGCAAGCCGTTGAGCGTCGTGGTGCTATAACGGTCGCCCAGCCCGCGCACGATGAGCTGCCCGGCTTCGGCCACGGAAATGCCCGTGAGTTTCTTCACCCCTTCCTGCACGTTCGAAATGCCCTTGATGGACATTTCGCTCGCCCCGAGGTTTTCTATCTGTAAAGCGGCGGCCTGGCGTTCGGCCAACAAGGCGCGCTCCAACTCCAGGTTCTTGCGCGCCGTCACGGTCACTTCGTTCAGTTGCTTGTCGTCGGTCATCATTTCCACTTCGACCGACACCTCGCCTTTCGCAGGCACTTTCAGCGTCAGTTTCTGAGGAAAGAACGACACGTAGGACACCTCGATCGTATAGGTGCCGGCCTTCAGGTTGCGCAGCCGGAACTTGCCGTCCATGTCGGCCGTGGCGCCCAACCGTGTGCCCGCGATGCGGACCGATGCCCCCATCAGAGGCTCGTTCAGTTCCTTGTCGATCACCGTGCCTGTAATGTCACCCGCCTGGGCGGCCAACACGCCAGCCATCATCAGTGTCACACTCAGTCTCGCTCTCTTTTTCGATAAACTCATCTCTTCAAATCTCTTTTGGTTCTTTGATACATTCTCTGCTTTTTCCGCTGCAAAAGTACCCACCCGATGTTTCGACTGTTTTGCAGAGCCGTAAAATTGCTGTAACGAAACAAAAGATTCACAACAGCTTAACTTCAAAGAACCCAAAACGAAACCTGGATGAAAAATGTCTTTCAGCATCCCCCGTCCAGGCCATCCGACAACCCGCCCCTATCCCTTGAAACCCATCTGCCCCTCCGGCACCCTGCTGCACAAGATCTCCCTTCCCGATATATATAAGGGGAAGGCCATCGCAAAGGAAAAGCCCCGGACACGGCATCCGCTCCCGGTTTCCCGAAAACAAACGGACAAGCCCATGCCCAATCCGCTTTTTTGCTTAACTTTGCAACCACAGCAAAAACAAACCAAAAACAACGAAAATCATGGCGAAAGAACACCCCTTGGCGCAATTCCGCTTCTGCCCCAAATGCGGATCGCCACAATTCACCGTACATAACGGGAAATCGAAACACTGCGAGACCTGTGGCTTCACTTATTACTTCAACCCCAGCGCGGCGACCGTGGCCGTCATCCTGAACGGACGGGGGGAACTGCTGGCCTGCCGGCGTGGAAAAGAGCCTGCCAAAGGCACGCTTGACCTTCCGGGCGGTTTCTCAGACTGCTACGAAACGAGCGAAGAGGGCGTGGCACGGGAAGTCAAGGAAGAAACCGGGCTGGACGTGACCCAGACGGAATTTCTGTTCTCCCTCCCCAACACTTACCTCTACTCCGGATTTCTCGTCCACACCATTGACAATTTCTTCCGCTGCACCGTGGCCGACAGCCACGGGGCGCACGCCATGGACGATGCCGCCGAACTCCAATGGATCCCGCTCAGGGAAGTGCGGCCGGAACTATTCGGGCTGGAATCCGTGAGAAAAGGAGTTGAGAGACTCATCGGGCTGCTCGGCTAAGCCCCCAAGGGAAGAAAGATGCCGGGAGAACCAAACTGAACGGGCTATTCAATAACTATTCCTTTAAATGAGGAACTATGAATCCGTTTGGTTCCCTCCTTTACTTTGTATGAGATATCACATCTTGCATTAATGTAATAGAGGGTTTTTCTTGTCCTGCGAGTAAACGGATAAATAGGGTTCTTCTCGCTCTCGGCTGGTATAAGTTTGGATGATATTCGTGCAATATTTGTTGTCGTCACTTGCTTCAATATGTACGTGAGATATCTACATTCCGTTGGAATACATTTTGATTTGTGCGTGCAATCCGAAAGAGACAAAAACAGCACTGACAAGCGTAACGATCTTTCTCATAATTATTGGGTTTAAGGGTTGATATGATACTAAATTCTCTCAAAATTAGATCCTTTGGACGAATAATCCCATCTTTTTGTGTTAATACATTTAAAATTGTGGCGAGATTCCTTTAACGTTTTGGAATGGCTTACGCTTTTTTCTTCTCAAGGAATGTGGACGTGCCGGAGAACAAATCCGGCACGGAGGGACATTATGGGTGGCGGAATAGGACAAAAAGCACCTCAAGAGAAACGCAAATTTTCCTCTTGAAGAAAATTTGCATTTCTCTTGAGAAAAAAATGTGAATCGCTTGAGAAAAACAAATGGGCTTCAATGAGAATCTATCTTATTGGTATTGAAATGGATATAAAAATCCCGAAATAGGACGATATTGACCAGTGCCCGGCATTCGGGGAATGAGGGGATAAAAGGAGCATACGGAAAAATTTGTCGGATTGAAATCTTCGTCTGATAGCCCGCCATCTTCTCCGTCACGGAAGCCCAACAGCCTTGAAAACTCATCCCCCCATTATCGCACGCTTGGATATTCCAAACCGTTCCTGCGTCTTTGGGCGGGAGGATAAAAGTTTTCGGGTGCCCCCTTTATGGAAGAGGGCACCCGAAAAAACAGGTTTGAAGAAAAGCCTGCCTTCGAGGCTTATTTCTTTGCTTTGAAGATGACGAAGTTCTTGCCTTGGATGGTGGCTTTCACGGTATTGCCTTCGGCCCGGGCGATGCCGTCCTGCGGCACGACGGCGTTCGGGGCCTCGAGGGTGTTGTCCAGGGCGAACTCGGCGCAATCGAGGGTCAGCGTGGCCACGTTGCCTTTGACCTCCTTCAGGCCGTCGAACTTGATGTCGATGGTCTTGGGCTGTTCGGTGGTGTTGATGACCTTGACGATGTATTCTTCCGTGTTCTTGTCATACACGGCGCTGGTGAACAGCCCGTCCTCGCCTTTGGGCGTCGGGGTGGACAGCGCGGCCGGCACGACGTGGGTGCCCATGTTGCGGGCATACATCTGCTGCACGTAGTAGCTGACGGACTTCACGCTGTTCAGGTTGTCGAACCAAATCAGGTCGGGACGCCATTGCCAGCCTTCCACGTGGGCGAAGAGCGGGGCATAGGTGGCCATGTGTACAATGTCGGCATTGCGTTCCAAGGTGGTCATAAAGGCAGCTTCATAAATCGAAGCGCCGGCGTGGTTCCACTTCATGCCGTGGCCGTGGTCGTGGCAGGCATATTCGCCGGCGAACACTTTCGGGCCGGTGCGGTCGTAGTCGTCATAGCGGTTCATGCTGTTCTTGAACCAGTCGATGGGGCGGTAGAAATGTTCGTCCACGAGGTCGATTTCCTGTTTCTTCATGTCTTCCCAGCCGAGGTCGAACATCTCGCCTTCCGAGTCGGGGCCTGAAGTGCCGATGAGCAGGATTTCGGGATGCGCCTTGCGGATGGCCTCCACGAAGAACTTCAGGCGGTCAAAGTAGAACTTGTCCCACTGCTCGTTGCCGATGGCCAGGTATTTCATGTTGAACGGTTCGGGATGTCCCATTTCGGCGCGCACCTTGCCCCATTCCGAGTCGGCGGGGCCGTTGGCGAACTCGATGAGGTCGAGCGCGTCGTCGATGTATTCCTTCAGCCCTTCGGCCGAGCATTCGGCGTGTGCTTTCTCGTTGTTCCAGTTCTGGTACTGGCAGGCCATGCCCACGTTGAGCACGGGCAGCGGGGCCGCGCCGATTTCCTCGCTCAGGAGGAAGTATTCATAGAAGCCGAGCCCGTAGCTCTGGAAATAGTCGGGGTAGTAGCGGTTGATGAAGGTGGACTCCCAGCGGTTCTTGTTCAGCGGGCGGTTCTCCACCGGGCCGATGGTGTGTTTCCACTGATAGCGCGTTTCCAGGTTGGTGCCTTCCACGATGCAGCCGCCGGGGAAGCGGAACACGCCCGGGCGCAAGTCGTAGAGTGCCTGTGCCAGGTCCTTCCGCATGCCGTTTTCGTGCCCCATCCAAGTGTCCACGGGGAAGAGCGACACGTGTTCCAGGTCCACCGTGCCGTTGCCCGACTTGTGCTGCGGGTTGGAGAGGAAGATGCGCAGGTTGGCTTTGGCGATGGTGCGGTTGGACTTCATCACCATGGTGTATTTCTTCCATTCCTTGGAGTCGATGACCAGGTCTTGGCTGACGAACTGCTGGTTGTTGTCCATGGTGTTCTGGTCGATGAACTGCACCATCAGCGTCACCGGGTTGCCGTCCGGCACGCGGGCCCACACGGAGAAGCGGTATTCCTCGCCGTTTTTCAGTCCGATGCCGAAGAAGCCTTCGTTCTGGATGCCGGTCCACATGTCGCCGTGTCCGGCACAGGCGAGGCGCACGTAGTGCGGGTTCTTGTCAAACGGTCCATCATTTTGCAACGTGACGTTGCCAAACATTTTCCAGCCCATGTAATGGTCGGGCGTGAATTCGAAGGAGCGGTTTTTAACGAGTTCGGCATAGAGCCCGCCATCGGCTCCGAAGTTGATGTCTTCAAAGAAAATGCCATACATGGTCGGCTGGATTTCAGCCCCGATTTTCTTGGTCTGTACCGTCACGGTGTTGTCCTGCGCAAAGGCCGCATGGGAAGATGCCAAGAGAGCCAGACCGGCAAGCAGTGAGTTGATTTTCATGATGTGATCAGAAATTAGTATATTAATGAATTGTTTTCACGGTGCTAAAATACTTATATTCGTTTAAACTTGCAACATTTTTTTATATTTTTGTTATTCGTTAGGCGAAAAGTATGGAACAGGCGGGGGACTGGCGTATGAGAAAAATAGGAAAGAAAAAGTGGATAGGATGGATTTTGGCTATGGCCGCAGCGGTCGTAGCCTGTGTTTTGCTTTTTTCCCCGGCTTCCGACGGGCGATGCCGAAAGGGTGTGGGCGAAGCCTGCACGGTGTCGTGGTATGAACTGGAAGTGAAAGGCGTGGACACGCTCTATTTCACTTCATTCGGACGAGACGGACTGCCCGCAGGGCTTTCTTCCCGCCAGGAAGAGGTTCCCCGCACATTTCGGAGCAACGCCTTTTTCGTGGCATGGTCGGGACGGTTGCTGACAGCGGCCGACTCATTGACACGCCCCGGACAAAAACCGGAAGACCTGCACAAGATGCTACGGGGAGCATTGGCGCAGCTGACGAAAAAGCAGAAAACCTGTACCGTGCTGCTGGACGAAATGGATTATTACCGCCGGACGCATTCGGTCGTGGACGACGGCTTCCATCAGGTAATGGCGCACGATGAAGAAATCAGGGCACAGGCCGAGGACATCAGCCGGTGCCGGCAAGTGGTAGAAGCTGCCCTGAAAGGCGCAACGGCGCGAGTGCGCTTCCGCGCGGAACGCACAGTGTGTTTCCATGCGGCAAGCGACACGGCACGGATGCTCCGTCTGGCTTGCCGCCTGTTGTCGGGACAGCCGCAGGGCATGGAAGTCTGGCAAACCATCAACGGGAAGGTTCCTCACGGCATTCCCCGTTTCCGGTTGGCTCCTTTTCCTTATTTTACGCTTCGTCTGCCCGGCAGCCTTTTCAGCGTATGCGCCCATTGGGGCAGCCATGGACGCGAGGCGGCAGCACATGGTATCCGGCCTTCCCTCGTGCGGACAGCCATGCCAAAGGCAATGGCAGCGGTGCCGTTGGTGGACGGCGGGAACGGCGCCCCCGTATTCGGCACTGCGGGTTGCCTGGCAGGGATGTACGCCCATGGCCGGATATGGGACTCATGGGAACTATATCGGCAATCAATGGCACATGCAGCGTGGGCATGGTGCGTATGGGAAGACGCCAAGGCATGGGGCCTGCACCTGCGGGATGCTTGGCTACATTGGAAGGAGACGGGCACATGGCAGACGGATACACCCCATGCCTCCCGGCTATTGGAATATGGGACGTGGCAGGAAGGCGACACGTCGTATTACGGCCAGTTGGCGGATGGCATTCCCGAAGGGGAAGGCATAATGAAATTTCCCAATGGGACATATAGCGGGAATTGGCAACGTGGACGGCGCGAAGGTTTCGGCGAATGGACGGACACGGCAGGACGGGTGTTCCAAGGACATTGGCAAGCCGACACCTTGCAACGGGGAACTTGCCGCGACAGCATGGGCGAATACCGGGGAAGGTTCAACCGCAACCTGGAAGCACACGGACACGGACGGCACATAGGAAAAGGCGGCAGCTATTATTCCGGACAATGGACTGACGGGCGGCGCAATGGTTTCGGTTTTTCCGTATGCCCCGGCGAAGTGGTCAAGTGCGGCGTGTGGCGTCGCGGGACATTCCGTGGAGAACAGATGCTCTACCATGCCGAACGGGTCTATGGCATTGACATTTCCAAGTATCAACACGTGCGTGGCCGGCGGGTGTATGGCATTGACTGGCCGAGGCTGCGCATCACGCACTTGGGGCATATCAGCCGGAAAAAGGTGGAAGGCGAGGTGGATTACCCCGTCTCGTTCGTGTATATCAAGTGTACGGAAGGCATGACGGTGCGCAATCCTTATTACGCAAAAGACCTTCGTGCCGCCCGCCGCCACGGTTATCCCGTGGGGGCATACCACTTCTTTTCCACACGTCCGGCCCGGAAACAGGCTGCTTATTTCCTGCGCCATGCAAACCTGAAGCGTGGCGACCTGCCACCCATGCTCGACATGGAACTGAATGACCGCAAGATTGCGGCCATGGGCGGACGCGACGTGCTTTTCCGCGAAATGCTCACGTGGCTGGACATTGTGGGACGGCGCACCGGCACCACACCTATATTATATGTGAACCAGAATTTCGTCAACCGCCATTTGCCTTTTGCTCCGGAAGCCCTGAAAGCCTATCCCGTGTGGGTGGCGCGCTATGGGGAATACAAGCC
>CALUNJ010000061.1 GCA_944321975.1 uncultured Paraprevotella sp. | reverse complement strand
CCCGAGAACTCGAAGAGCGGAGTGGCGAACTGTGAGTTCTTCGGATTGCTCTTGATGTCCACCAAGTCTTGTTTGCTCTTCACGTTCTTCACGCAGTAGTCCCAGTTGGCAGCTTCGTCGAGTTCCTGCTCCAACGGCACCATCGTGAGGGCTTTGCCCAGTTTCGGGTTGCCCGGGCAGATGTCGGCGCAGTTGCCACAGCCCAAGCAGTCCATGACGCTCACCTGGATGCGGAAGTGCATGCCTTTCATGGCGGCAGGAGCCTTCATCTCAATGCTTGCCGCGTTGAGGCCTTTGACTTCTTCAGCATCGAGTACGAACGGACGGATGGCGGCGTGAGGACAAACGTAGGCGCACTTGTTGCACTGGATGCAGTTCTCCGGAGTCCATGTCGGAACGAATGTGGCCACACCGCGCTTCTCGTATGCGGCGGTGCCTTGCGGCCAGGTGCCGTCCTCGATTCCCTTGAAGGCGGAAACTTTCAGCAGGTCGCCGTCCTGTGCGTTGATGGGGCGTACCACTTCGTTGATGAATGCGGGATCGTCGTTGGCTTGTGCCGTCTCCGGTTCGAGCGTAGCCCATGCCGGGTCGACGGCCAGCTCCTTGTATTCGCCGCCGCGGTCAACGGCTGCATAGTTCTTGTCCACCACGTCTTGTCCCTTCTTGCCGTAAGACTTCACGATGAACTTCTTCATCTGTTCTACGGCCAAATCCACGGGGATGACACCTGTGATGCGGAAGAAGGCAGACTGCAGGATGGTGTTGGTGCGGTTGCCCAAGCCGATTTCCTGTGCGATCTTCGTGGCGTTGATATAGTAAACCTTGATGTTGTTCTTGGCAAAGTAAGCCTTCACGCGGTTCGGCAGGTTCTTGGCCAGTTCCTCGCCTTCCCAAATCGTATTCAACAGGAAGGTGCCGTTCTTCTTCAAACCGCGGGTCACGTCGTACATGTGCAGGTAAGCCTGTACGTGGCAAGCCACGAAGTTCGGCGTGTTCACCAAGTAAGTGGAGCGGATGGGAGAGTCGCCGAAGCGCAGGTGCGAGCAAGTGAAACCGCCTGACTTCTTGGAGTCGTAAGAGAAGTAAGCCTGGCAGTGCTTGTTCGTGTTGTCGCCGATGATTTTCACGGAGTTCTTGTTGGCACCTACCGTACCGTCGGCGCCCAGGCCGTAGAACTTGGCTTCGAACATGCCTTCGCCGCCCACGGCTATTTCTTCTCCTTGCGGGAGCGAAGTGAAGGTCACGTCGTCGATGATGCCCAAAGTGAATTGGTTCTTCGGTTCCGGAAGGGCGAGGTTTTCATATACGGCCAGAATCTGAGCCGGAGTGGTGTCGTTCGAGCCGAGACCGTAGCGTCCGCCCACGATGACGGGGGCGTCGGCCTTGCCGTAGAAGCATTCCTTCACGTCCAGGTACAGCGGTTCGCCGTTGGCACCCGGTTCTTTCGTGCGGTCCAGAACGGCAATTTTCTTGGCACTGGCCGGAACGGCGGCCAAGAAGTGCTTGGCCGAGAACGGGCGGTAGAGGTGTACGGCCACCAAGCCCACCTTTTCGCCCTTGGCGGCCAGGTAGTCGATGGTCTCGCGGATGGCTTCGGTCACGGAACCCATGGCGATGATGACGCGGTCGGCATCCTCTGCGCCATAGTAAGAGAACAGACCATACTTGCGTCCCGTGATTTCGGAAATCTTGTCCATGTATTCCTCTACGATGGCGGGCACTGCATCATAGTACGGGTTGCAAGACTCGCGGTGTGTGAAGAACGTGTCGGGGTTCTCGGCCATGCCTCGTGCCACGGGATGTTCGGGAGAGAGGGCGCGGCGGCGGAACTCGGACAGTGCCTCTTGGTCTACGAGCGGAGCGAGGTCGTCGTTCTCCAGCATCTCGATTTTCTGAATCTCGTGCGAGGTGCGGAAACCGTCGAAGAAGTTCAGGAACGGCACGCGGCTCTTGATAGTTGACAAGTGGGCCACGCCGGCCAGGTCCATCACTTCCTGCACAGAACCTTCGCACAACATGGCGAAACCGGTCTGACGGCAGGACATGACATCCTGATGGTCACCGAAGATACACAAGGAGTGTGAGGCCAGGGTGCGTGCGGAAACATGGAACACGCACGGCAACAGTTCGCCTGCGATTTTGTACATGTTCGGGATCATCAGCAGCAAGCCCTGCGAAGCCGTGTAGGTCGTGGTCAGCGCGCCGGCCTGCAACGAACCGTGTACGGCACCTGCGGCGCCGCCTTCCGACTGCATTTCCTGTACCAGCACCGTTTCGCCGAAGATGTTCTTGCGGCCCTGTGCGGCCCATTCATCCACGTATTCTGCCATTGTGGACGACGGGGTGATGGGGTAGATGGCGGCCACTTCCGAGAACATATACGAGATATGCGCTGCGGCCTGGTTGCCGTCACAAGTGATAAACTTTTTTTCTTTTGCCATAATCAGTCAAATATTACGAGATTAAACTACAATTTCTTTTTTCAGTACAGAAACCCGAAGAGCCAGATCGGGATTTCGTTTCCATGCCCGGTTTCGATGTCGTGCCGGGCATATATCGTTTCGGGGTTGCGTTTCCGTTCTTCTGTGGGGCAGATCTTGAACCGCAGGTGTTCGTCCACCAGGAAAGACGTGCCTTTCTCCCCTTTGTTCACCTTGTGGTCCTTCCACATGGTGTTTTGGAAAAATGTTTCCAGTATGTTTTGTGTTTCCAGCCGGCACGGGTAGATGACATACATCAGGTTGCTGTTGTGCATCATGATTTTGGCCGGTTTTTTGGGGAAGGTTTCTCCTTTCCGGTAGATCATGTTGATCAGTCGCGCGTCGGCCAGATATTTGATGTAGTTCATCACGGTGGCGCGCGAAGTGTGTATGTCTTCGGCCAGCTGGCTCACGTTGGGGGCGACCGGGCTGTCCACCGCGAGCAAATATAGCAATTTTTTGATTTTCGTCAAATATTTCAGCTCAATTTGTTTGATGAGCAGGATGTCGACTTCCAGCATCATGTTCATCGTCTTGAGCAGATTTTCCGAGAAGTTGCGTTTTTCCAGGAAGAAAGGATAGAAACCGTGGTGCAGGTAGTCTTGGAAATATCTCAGAGGGCTGGCCTGCGGGAGAATCTGCCGCGCGATTTGTTCATGGCTTTGGAGGATGTCGTCGAGGCTGTAGGCCGGGAAGTTGTTGCCTGTTTGCAGGTTCAGGAACTCGCGGAAGGAGAATCCCCTCAGGTTATAGGACTTGACGATGCCGCTGAGTTCGGGGTTTTCCGCTTTCAGGCGCATGACAGACGACCCGGTGAACACGATTTTCAGTCCGGGCAGCGTGTCGTGGCATTTCCGCAGGTCGGAACTCCAGTCGGGTTGCTTGAATACTTGGTCGATGAGCAGCACCTTTCCTCCCGCGTCGTAGAATTCTTTGGCAAACTCGGCGATGCCTTTTCCTTGGAAATAGAAGTTGTTCAGGTTGATGTAGAGGCATTTGCGGTCTTCCACCCGGAAATGTTCCTTGGCATATTGCAGCAGGAAGGTGGTTTTTCCTACGCCGCGTGTCCCCTTGATGCCTATCAGGCGGTCGTTCCAGTCTATCTCGTCCATGAGGGCGCGACGGACAGGGGCGTTTGTGTGTTCCACAAGATATGCGTGTGTTCTGAAAAACGATTCCATCCCTTCTGTTCGATACGTCTTGCAAAGATAATGTAAAACTGCAGAAATGCAAAGTAGGGTTGGCAAAATATTTTCTTTTTTCTTAATTTTGCAGGCATGAGATGGCATGTTTTCAATCCCGAGAATGATTTGGCGCTGGCTTGCTTCAGCCCTCATTTCATTCCGCCACGTTCGGCGCGGCTCTTGGCTGGCGATCTGGCGGTTTTGCCGGCGTGGTGGGCGTGCCCGGGCGACGCGGTGTGTGTGCCTTTTCCGGACGTGGCGCGGGCGTGGGCGTCGGATGCCGGGTTGGCGGTTCCCTTGGAGTGGGCGGACGATGTGGCGGGGCTGGGGGTGACTGAGGTATGCCCGTGGGGGTGGAGCCCCTTGGTGGCCGGCCGGTTGCGCCGGGCCGGTGTCCCTCCCGCCTTGTTGCCTTCCGATGCGGATCTTTGCCGTTATCGTGACTGGTCCCATCGTCGCCACGCCGTGGCCTTGTTGGCCTGGTTGCGCGGCGGTGGCGCGCGGTCGGGGCGCGAGTGGGGGGAGAGGCTTTGCGGGCTTTCTGCCTATTGCACGGACGAGGCCGCGATTGTCCGCCGGCTGGCCGATTGGCCGGAGGCTTTGTTGAAGGAGCCGTGGTCAGGCAGCGGGAAGGGGCTTAGGCTGGGGCATGGAGGCTATGTGCCGCCGCTGGCCGGATGGTGCCGGCGGGTGTTGCGGGAGCAGGGCGGCGTGGTGGTGGAGCCTATATATAATAAGGTGTATGACTTTGCCATGGAGTTTGAGTCCGACGGCCGGGGGCGGGTGGCCTACAAGGGGCTGTCGCGTTTCCACACCACTCCGCGTGGCACGTATGCGGGCAATCTGGTCGCGGCCGAAGAGGCTCATTCCGGCTGGCTTTTGTCCTTTGTGCCCTGCGCCATGTGGCAGGCGTTGAGGGATGACCTCGTGAGTTATCTTTCCCGTTGGCTGGGCACCGGCTATCGGGGGCCGCTGGGGGTGGACATGATGTTGTGCCGTGTGGAGGGGCGGGACGGATTGTGCGTGCATCCTTGCGTGGAAGTCAATCTGCGCCGCACGATGGGGCGTGTGGCGGCCGATTTGGCGCGTTTCCTTGCGCCTGGCGCAAAGGCCCGTTTTGCCATAGACTATTGTGCGGCCGAAGGCGGGTTGCAGGCGGCACACAGCCGTGCGCTGCGGGAGTCGCCTTTCAGGATGTCGGGCGAGCGGTGGGTTGCGGGCTATTTTCCACTCTCGCCTGTGGCTTTCCGCACGCACTATCGTGCCGCCCTGTGGGTGGGCGACGAGCTTGTCTGATTTTTTCTGTCTTTTGAACTGTTTGAATGCCAGTATGATAAGGTGTTTTTTGAGTGCCTGGATTTTCTCTCAAGCGATTCACATTTTTTTTTCAAGCGATTCTTGCTTTTTTCTCAAGCGAAAAATTCCAGCGTCTCTTGTGTCCGTTTTTTGGGCATGAAGCCTGTGTCCGCGCTTGGTCGTTGGGTTCCGTGTGTGTTGGGTTCCGGGCGGTTTCCTCTTAGCATGTCTCGCTCGGATGGTTTGCATTAGCGGAACACGGGTGCAAAGGGGCGCGCCGGAAATTCATTTCGGATCTCTCACGTCTATTTTTCAAGACTTCCTGTTTAGAAACGGGGCGTTTCTCTTCCCTTTGTTCCGGGGTTAGTCCGTTGTGTCAAAACATTCTGCAGGCGACCAGCGGTCTTTCCAATGAAGTTCCGGCATGCCGTCCTCGTTAAATTCCAGCGGCAACCACACATAGCGGGAGTCTTGCAGGCTCTTCGGGTTCCAGCGGTCGGCCATGAAGACGAACCCCTCTTCCGCTCCTTTCACTTTTAGGACGTAGGTGCCTTGTGTGCGGAAAGAGGTCCCTGCCTCTTCGCCCCTGAACGGGGACGGAAGCTGCTCCCAAGGCCCCCACACGGATGAAGCCCTGAACATGCGGGCTTCGTTGGGTGTCCATCCTGTGCAGCCGCTCGTGATCATCCAATAGGTCCCGTCTCGTTTGAAGATGGTGGGGGCTTCATTTTGCCCTCCCGGGGCCACGCGGACGAACCGTCCGGTGTAGTCTTGGTAGTCGTCCGTGAGTTCTGCGATATTCAGGGTCAGGTTTTCCTCGGCTGCAAAGATGTGGTAAGCCTTTCCGTCGTCGTCCACAAACACGGTCATGTCGCGGCTCATCTGCCCGCCCGGCACGTCGCGTGCCAGCAAGAGCCCTTCGGCCACGGCTTTCCGCCATTCCGGTGTCCACCATTCAGGATAGTCGGCCTCTTTCAATCTCTTTGCCCGCCGGATGTCGCGGCGCGAAAAGTCTGCGGGCCATTTTCCTGCGTTCGGCCGCAGCGACCGGATGAACCGGAAGGGGCCCACGGGGCTGTCCGCTTCCGCAAAACCTACACGTGCGGCGGCATATCCCTGTCCCTTCAATTCCAGGTGGAACAGCATGACGAATTTTCCAGTCAGCTGGTTGTAGGCCACCTTCGGGCGTTCCATGATGCACCCCCGTTCTATCGGGCTTCCCGGTGTTTCCGCTACGGCCAGGGCCACTCCCTCGTCGGTCCAATGCACGAGGTCGGGCGACGAATAGACTTCCACGCCCACTTCTGTGACAAATCCGCTGGCAGGACGGTTTTCGCCGTACCAATAGTAACGCCCTTCGTGCCACAAGACACCGCCGCCATGGGCATTGATGGGTCGTCCGGCATGGTCTGTCCACACTTCTCCCGGCTCAATCTGTCCTTGTCCCCATGCGTTGCAGAAAGAGCAAAAGACGGCCATGAGGCCCGACATCAAGACACGTTTCCATTCCATTGTTTTCCTATTCCACGAAATCAGGTTTGTAAAAGGCAAGAGTTAAGGATGAAGGAATTCCCCGCAAGCCCACAGTCCGGGACTGTCTCTTGCGGGGGGTGTGAAGGCGCCTTTTTGCGGATGTCCGCAACGGCGGAGGGGGTCAGAAGTAGAAGCCCAGCCCCAGTTTCAGTCCCACTTTGCTGCCGTCGGAAAAATCGTTCAGGCTCATGTGGTAATACACGGCAGGTTCGATGGTGATGAATTTGTTGATGAAAAAGGCGTAGCCCACTTCGGGGCAGAGCTGCACATTGTTGATGCTCTTGGTGGCATGTTCATATTGCAATCCCAGCCCCATGTAAACGCCGTTTTGCGTAAAATAGTAACGGCCGCCTGCCCCCAGCTGGAAATGATCCGTGTAACGGGTGTGGTCATACCCCATGCGTCCGTAGATCATCCATGCTTTCTCCACGAAATAACCTCCGGTGAACTCAAATCCGAAGTTCACTTTTTCGCTTGAACTGTAAGAAAGCCCCAGGTTTGTGGCCGAAGCCGAAATGTACGTCGTTTTCTTCTCAAATTGTGCGTTCGCACCTGCCGCTGCCATCAGCAGCAGCAAGGAAAGCATGATTTTCTTCATCTTCTGTCATTTATGTTTGTATATTGTTCATTTACGTTGTCCGTCACGAAGCCCTGTCGCGCCGTGTCCGCATTCTGTTTTTTCCGTCTGGCCTTGTCTCCGGTTTCCGCCCATGTTTTCCTTTCTCCGGTAAAGATACCACAGTGCCGCAAGCACCACGATGTTCATGCATATCGTGAAAGCAATCTGCCCCGTGTCCATGTCCGTGCGCGGCAGGAAATAGGCATAGGCTCCCAGCGTGTAGACCACGAAAGCCAGCAGGATCAAGGTGGATTTCCGCATCCGTTTCCGCCTGCTCATGCCGATGCCTTTTTAAATTGTGCGTACCATTTGGCAAACAAGGCCAGCAAGGCCACGGCCACCGCGACGCCCGCCACGCAGCTCGGCATGTGGGGCAGGCTGAAGCCTTCGGGAGCCACGAGGATGTAGCTCGTGCATACCGCGGTCATGAACAAAGCCGGGAAGAGCGTGACATAGAATGCCTTGCCCTTGCGCGCCAGCCATACCGTGACCGCCCAAAGCGTAAAGATAGACAAAGTTTGGTTAAACCACGCGAAATAGCGCCACAAAATGTCGAAGTTGATATTCATTAACACGGCGGCAATCACAAACAACGGCAGGGACACCGCCAGGCGGCGCCACACGGAACCTTGGTTGTAGTGCAGGAAATCGGCCGTGATCAGGCGCGCGCTGCGAAACGCGGTGTCGCCCGACGTGACCGGCGCGGCAACCACGCCCAAGATGGCCAATACCGCGCCGAACGTTCCCATCCAGTCATGGCAAATGGCATTCACGACGATGGCCGGGTTGGAGTTCCCGTCAGGGGCCATCAGCCGGGCCAACGCCTCGTAGCTTCCGGCAAACTTGATGGCTGCGGCGGCCCAGATCAACGCCACGACGCCTTCGGTGATCATTGCGCCATAGAACACCCTGCGGCCGAGTTTCTCGTTCTTCATGCACCGTGCCATCATCGGGCTTTGTGTGGCATGGAAACCGCTGATGGCGCCACAGGCAATCGTGATGAACAGCATGGGGAAGATGGAAAGTTCCTTGTTCGGGTGGTGGTTCTCAAAAGCCGATGTGATTTCAGGCATCCAGCCCTCATGCGTGAAGATGCCCCACAGGACGCCGACGGCCATGAACAGCAACGCAAAGCCGAAGACGGGATAGATGCGGCCGATGAGGGCATCGATGGGAAGCAACGTGGCCAGAATGTAGTACACGAAAATCACGATGCTCCAGAACATCGGGCTGCCCCACGTGCCCCATCCTTCGGTGAGCGAGGCCAGCAAGCCGGCGGGAGTGGTGACGAACACTGCGCCTACCAGCACCATGAGCACTAATGAAAACACGCGCATCACGAGACGTATGCCGCTTCCCAGCTCGTCGCCTACGATCTCCGGCAGGCTGGCCCCGTTCTTCCGCAAGGAAATCATGCCCGAGAGATAGTCATGGACGGCACCGCCGAAAATGCAGCCCAGCACGATCCACAGGTAGGCCGAGGGGCCGTAGAGTATGCCGAGGATGGCTCCGAAAATGGGGCCTGTCCCTGCAATGTTGAGGAACTGGATGAGAAATACTTTCCACGTGGGCATCGGGGTATAGTCCACGCCGTCTGTCATGGTGTAGCAGGGAGTCTTCCGGGAAGGGTCTGCGCCGAAAATCTTTTCCACCACGGCGCCATAGACGGCATATCCCAGCACGAGTAACAGTAAAGCGATACAAAATGTAACCATTATGAATGAATTTATAAAAATACGCAAAAATAATAAAATGCCTTGTAAAACCGGGCAATTGTTGCTGAAATTTTTATTTTATCTCCCGAAAAGATTAACTTTGCATAGGTTAAACGTGCAAAGGAATGACGAAACGATATATTCTCCTGGCACTGTGCATGGGTTTGTTGCTGTCACAGTTGCAGGCGCAGGGCATCGGCATGCCGTCTCCGCCCAAACGGGAAACTCGGGCCGTGTGGCTCACGACCTATGGCGGCTTGGACTGGCCGAAAAACAAGGCGGTTGACGCCGCCGGCGTGGAAGCGCAGAAGGAAGAACTGCGGCGCATCCTCGACCGTGTGAAGGAGGCCAACTTGAACACCGTGTTGTTGCAGACCCGTGTGCGCGGCAGTGTCATCTATCCTTCGGCCATAGAGCCGTGGGACGGCTGTCTGACCGGGACCGCCGGGCGTGCGCCGGGCTATGATCCTTTGGCCTTTGCCGTCGAGGAATGCCACAAGCGCGGGCTGGAACTGCATGCCTGGCTGGTGGCCATACCCTGTTTCAAGGTGTCTGCGGCCCGGAGGGCGGGGGCGAAATCGGTGTTGAATACCCATAGGGATTTGTGCGTGCGCCACGGGGACAGTTGGTATCTGGATCCCGGAGTGCCGGGCACGGCGGCTTATCTGGCTTCCATCTGCCGTGAAATCGCGGCGGGCTACGACGTGGACGGCATTCATTTCGATTATATCCGTTATCCGGAGCATGCGGGGAGATTCAACGACCGTGCATCTTATCGGAAATATGGGGGCGGGGCCTCCAAGGCGGACTGGCGGCGGGGCAACATCACCCGCTGCGTGCGCGAGATGTACCAATCCATAAAGGCCGTAAAGCCTTGGGTGAAAGTGAGTTCCTCGCCGATTGGCAAATTCAGCGACCTCAGCCGCTATTCGTCTTATGCGTGGAATGCTTATGCTGCCGTCTATCAGGATGCGCAAGGCTGGCTGCGTGAAGGCATCCAAGACCTGCTTTTCCCGATGATGTATTTCCGCGACAACCATTTCTATCCCTTTGCATTGGATTGGAAAGAAAACGATTGCGGCCGTCCCGTGGTTCCAGGGTTGGGCATTTACATGCTCGGCCCGAAGGAGCAAGACTGGCCGTTGACGGATGTCACCCGCGAGCTTTATTTCGTCCGTGCCATCGGGTTGGGCGGGCAGGCCTATTTCCGCTATGCCCATCTTGACGGCAACCTCAAAGGCTTGTTTGATTTCCTGAAAGAAATGTATTATCCTTTCCCCTCGCTTCCGGCGGAAGTCGCCGCCGCCGACAGTTTTCCGCCCGCTTCGCCCGGGCGGTTGCGCGGGTGCCGCGAAGCCTCGCGCTACGTGTTGCGTTGGGATTCCGCCGCCACCGCCTCGCGGAATGGCGGCGTGCGCTATAACGTCTATGCCTCGCGGGCAGTGCCTGCCGATGTCGCTTCGGCCGAGAACCTGGTCGCCGCCGGGCTGGATTCTTGCAGCTTTCCTGTCGATGGCGTTTTCTGTGCGCTCAACGACGTGCATTTTGCAGTGACGGCCATGGATCGTTTCGGGAGGGAAAGTGCGCCGGTGCGGTTCTCTGCCGGCTTGTCTGGCGGGTCGGAATCTTTTGAGGGCTTTTTGCCCCATGCTTCCGACACGTTGTCCGTTCCCCTGCAAGACACTCCTTATCTTGCCGTCGTTGACTTGTATGGGCGCATTGTCGCCACGGCACCTTACAGTCGCAGGCTTTCCATCGCCCGGTTGCCAAGGGGCGTGTATCAGCTTCGCACGCTGGGAAAGGAAGGGCGTTCCGTCGGCATCGGGTATTTCGTCAAATAGTAACTTCATTTTTCCTTTTATGAGAACCGTAAGACTTATGACCTGCGATGATGCCTTCCAGGCACATCTTGTTCAAGGCGCGTTGGAAAACGAGGGTATTCCTTCGGTGTTGCACAACGAGAACACATCCAATATTCTCCGCGGCCTGACTCCTACCATATCCGGCGTGGATGTGCTGGTGTATGCCGACGACTTTGACCGTGCCATGAAGGTGCTCGAACGCAATCAGATGGTGCCTGAATATTTGAAATATTGCCCTTGTTGCCATTCGCCGCAGATCCGGCTCGTGCGGAAAAAAGGCCATGGCCTGCGTGCTTTTTTTGCAGCTTTGTTCAGCTTGTTGGCCGTGGCTCCTCCGGGGACCGCCCACTGGGAATATGTTTGCCGCCACTGCGGGGCGCGTTTCGAAAAACCTGTGGCACGGGAAGAAAAAGAGGAGGGGCAACCATGACCCTGAACATCAGGACGGCTCGTTTGGAGGACCTGCCTGCCATCATGGCCATTTTCGAGCAGGCCAAGGCTTTCATGCGTCAAAACGGGAATCCCCACCAGTGGGAAGATGGCTACCCCTCGGAAGAACTCATGAAGGGAGAAATCAGGCGCGGGCATTGCCAGGCGTGTGACGACGGGGTGAATGGCATCGTGGCCACATTTTGTTTTTCCGTTGGAGACGACCCGACCTATGCCGCGATTGAAGGGGCATGGCTGGACGGCGCTCCTTATGGGGTGATCCACCGTTTGGCTTCCAATGGCAAGGCAAGAGGCGTTGCGCGGCAATGTGTCGAATGGTGCTTTGCGCGGCAAGCCAACTTGCGTGCAGACACCCACGCTGACAACAAACTTATGCAAAAACTGTTGGAAGACAACGGATTCAGAAGATGTGGCATTATCTATACAAGGGAAAGTCCGCGAATCGCCTACCAAAAAAAATGAACGCACACGAACAGATACGCTTGTTCTGCCATGCCAAGTTTGCGGCATACGCCATTTTCTATCGTGGCGTGGCCTGCCGCAGTTTGTTTGCCGCACTCTTCCTGGGAGGCCTGGCAGCAATAGGCAGTGCGGACTGGTTTAGCCAGGCCTTGCGGCTTTCTTCTTTGTTTTATCCTACTTTCGGTTTGGCCATCGATGCCGGATTCCGTTTCCTTGTGCGCCGGGAAGAATTCCGGTTTTATCAGAATGCTACTTGCAGCGTGGTTGAACTCTATGTGGTTTCTTTTGTCATCTCGCTGCTGTCTGCAGTTCCGTTTTTTTATCTTTCAAGATTGCTATGAAGTCTTGTTTGGAAGCTGACAGCCTGTTGAAATCCTACGGCCACAAGGTGATCCTTTCCGATGTCTACCTCCGTTGTGAAACAGGAGAACTGGTTGCGTTGTGGGGGAGGAACAGAAGCGGCAAGTCCACCTTGTTCGAGATTGTTTTCGGCACGGTGAGAGCCGAACACTCTTTTGTCCGCATCAATGAAAAAGTCGTCACCGGCAAGGCATATCGTACGGGGCAGATCGCTTTCTTGCCACAATATCATTTCCTGCCGCCAGATTTGAAGGTCCGCCAGGTTTTACGGTTGGCCGGGATGTCCCATGTTACTTCATTGTTTCAGGGAGGGGGCATGCCGGTGGAGTCGGAAAGGCTCAAGAATCTCTCCGGGGGGACACTCCGCTTGCTGGAGATTTTGTATGTGACCACGCGTCCGGTTCCTTTCTTGCTCCTGGATGAACCGTTTTCCGGGCTTTCTCCGGTTCTGGTGGAGGCGGTGAGCCACTATCTTCAAGACCTTTCAAAGGAAAAGGGGCTGGTCGTTGCCGACCACAACCACTGTGCGCTGTGTGCGATTGCCACACGCCATCTCTTGCTTGCCGATGGCTGTCTTCGTTCCTTGGCTGCGCCGGAACTGTTGAAGGGGGATTATTTGCCGTGAGCGTGAGTTCCCAATGGATTCTAAGGATGTGGCTCATCTTAGGCCAAGAGTTTCATTTTTGTGACATTTGTGTTACAAGCCCGGAGACCGGATGCTTTTTTATGGACAGAAACAAATCGTACCGATGATAAAAGCCTAACTTTGTCGTGTCAAACGTAACATGCATTTCATTATGAGAAGATTTTTCACTTTCCTTTCTTGCACCGTAATGGCACTGGCCGTTACAGCCCAAAGTGCCAGGGAGGAAATCTTGGCCGATCCGGCATTGGCCGCAGGGAAGTATTATGCCTATCAAGCTCCGGAATACCTTCCGGTTCAAGTCCCCAAGGGGTATCAGCCTTTTTATATTTCCATGTTCGCCCGGCACGGTTCGCGTTACCTGACGAAACAAAAGAAATATGACGCGCCGTTGGAGATATTGTTGGAGGCGAATGACGAGGGTGCGCTCACAGCTGATGGAAAACGCGCCTTGAAGGTGGTGGCGGCTCTGCGCCAGGAAGCGGAAGGGCGATATGGGGAACTCACGCCCAAGGGCGCACGGCAGCACCGCGAGCTGGTGCGGCGCATGTTCGGCCGCTATCCGCAGGTGTTTGCCGACGGCACGCACGTGGATGCCCGTTCCACTTACAAGACCCGTGCATTCTTGTCGATGGCTGCGGCTTGTGTGGAATTGAAAGGCTTGAACCCCCGGCTGGATATCACCACGGAGGCCAGCGAGCACGACGCTTATTATATCAAGTATAAGAATCCGCTATTCGAGGCCATGCACCTGGACAATGCCGATGCGGTCTACCGTGCTGCGGACAGTGTGTATGTCCATCCCGGACGGCTGATGACGCAGTTGTTCAATGATTCGGCCTATGTGACAGCCCACATCGGTGATCCCGCCGGACTGATGGCTGGACTTTTCGAACTGCACGGCATCAGCCAGAGCAGCTATGGGCAGCCTGATTTGGGCTTCCTGTTTACGGATGAAGAGCGTTACGACCTGTGGCAGCGTAACAATTTTGAATGGTACTACGAAAAGGGGCCTTCACCGTTAAGCGACGGCGGGATGTTTACGCTGGAACGCAACTTGCTGGAAAACTTTGTGACGACGGCAGATACGGTCATTGCCTCGGGGCGCAACGCCGTGACTTTGCGTTATGGGCATGACACCAATCTGGCCCCGTTGGCCACCCTGATGGGCATGAACCGGCTTCAGACCGCCACGACGGATTGGCAGCGCATAGCCGACACCTATCGCACTTACCGTCTCATCCCGATGTGTGGCAACGTGCAGCTCGTTTTCTACCGCAAGGAAGGAAACCGTGACATCCTCGTGCTGCCTTTGCTGAACGAGCGTCCGGCAACCCTGCCGGTGGAGAGCGACGTGGCGCCGCTCTATCATTGGCAGGATGTGCGCCGCTATTGGATGGACACCGTGCGTCGCATCACCTTGCCCGACAAGGTGGAACCTTAGGAAAACCTGGCGGTTTGTCCATGACAAACGTGGAAGAGGGGATGCTGGCCGCACATCCCCTCTTCCACGTTTTCCTGCATGCCCCCTGCGGGGACAGCGTTTTGCCCCGGTCTTGTGGCTGTTTATTTGAACTTTTTTATCTTCTGGGCCATTTTTTCCAGCGTAGAGACATCTGTCGTGGTGCCGAGCACTTTCCGGGCTTCTTCCAGCAAGGCCGGCCGTTGTGCCAGCTGTTTCAGCGTCAGGGTAGGGACAGGGCGGGCGCGCAGGTCGTTCACGGCAATGCTGAGGGCTGACCAGGCTTCCAGCCTTTCGCGCTCCGCCGCCGAGAGGTGCATCACCGAGCCGTGGCGGGGCGTGAAGTCGCCGTGTGTCTTGGTGTTCTGCACGAAAGTGAAGTTCTTCAGGTCGTTGCTCTTGCAGAACTGGTAGAAGCCCTGTGCGTAGCAGTCGTACATCAGCACGTATTCGTCCGAACCGATGAGCGGGAACACGCTGGAGCCTTCCACGGGGTATTGTCCCTCCTTTTGCAGGTGCCGCCATTCGATGGCGTACGGGCCGGTCAGCCGCTGGCTGGTGGCGCGCATCACGCCCTGCCGCGTACGGAAACCCTTGTTCACGACCGAGCGCCCTTCGTCTTTGAAGAACAGCACGTATTCCCCCGTCTTCGGGTTGCGCACGATGTCGCCGTCGATGGC
>CALUNJ010000060.1 GCA_944321975.1 uncultured Paraprevotella sp. | reverse complement strand
ATGTCGATGTCAATCCGGTCTATAACGGTGCCGGAAACGTGGAAGAGGGCACTGGCGCGGTGACGCTTGAAAACCAGGTGGATGTCTGCGTGGAAGGAGCCATGACGGTGTACAGCCTCTCGGCGAGCAAGGGTGCCAACGTGCATGCCGACTGCAAGCTCGAGGCCACGGACGCGCTCCAATCCTCGATCAACATCACCAACGGCGCCGTGCTCTGTGCGGCCTATGTGAAGACGGAGCTGCTCCATGTGTCTGGCGGCATGAGCGGCGACATGGCTTACGTTTACATTTCCGACGGCGGGGTGATCGACGTGGACAAGCTCAACCTGGGCAACTCCATGCTCCTTGCGGCGCATGAGACCGACAAGGCGCTCGTGTCGGCCCACACGGTGACCATAGAGAACCGGGTGACTTGGGAACAGATCATCGACCCCACGCTCTATGTGAACTACGAGGAACTTTGGGCCGATGCCGATCCTGTGGACCAGACGAAGCACAACATTTCCACGATCAACACGGATGAGGTGCAGTGCAACCCCGGCTTCACGGTGGACGACGGCGGCGATGAGCCGGGACCCGGCCCAGAGGATCCAGAAGAACCCACGCCGGGCGAGGGGGACAACATCGTGCTCGAGGTGCCGACCTGGGTGGTCGACGACTACACGCTTCGTGCCGACGACTTCGCCATCCGCGTGAACGGCGAATATCTGGAGAACCTCGTCGTGGAGGGCAACACCGCTTCGCTGGGCGACATCCGGATTGTGGACGACCAGCTGACCCTCACCGTGTCGGGCCTCAGTGAGGAAAACATCCTCGAAGGCAACGACTACACCTACGAGGTGTGGCTGTGGGTGAACAACCACACGCTGCTCAACGACGGCACCGGCGGCTACGGCCCGCTCTTCGACGCCCTGAAGTATGCCGAGTGGGTCAACCCGGAGAACGATCCCTATGCCGATGATCCCTACGGTTGCGACATCACGTCCCTGCTCGAGGACGAGAATGTCTATTCCCCCGCCGGCTACGTCGTGCGCTACAACGTCTACCGCGGCCTGAGCGGCCATGTGGATTCGGCGACCGGCTATGGCGACACGCCCTACATCAAGGTGTCCATCCACGTGCAGCGTGATGCCACGGCGGTCGAGGACACCAACGTGGGCGTCTATCCGCAGTTGGCCCAGTGAGCCGTGCCCGTCCCGCCCGGGGGTCCTCCTTCCGTTCTTGTTTCCGGGGGGCAAGGCTCCGGAGCGTGGCGGTGGCAAAGTGTGAACAAAAAAGAGAAGGGCGGACGCGGGGGCGGTGGGCTCCCTGCCTCCCTCCCTTCTTTCTTCTGAATAAAACGGGTTAGCTTGAGAGATGCGGGACCCTGAATAGAAATGATTCATTAACTAAAAGAGAAAAAGACAGATGAAAAAATTATTTTTCCTTTGTGCAGCCGCAGCGCTGTTTGCCGCCTGCTCCTCAGACGAAGTGGGCGAGATGAGTGGTGTGACTGAGAACGTGACGGCGACCGAGACATACGCTTCCTCTGGTTCCGTGGAGTTTGCCAACGGCGTGACCATGTCCGTGGGCGCTCTGGATGAAGAGGGGGCTCCCATGGCCCGCGCCAACGGGAAAAACGTGAAGTTCAGCGTCGACCTGAGCTGTGTGGACGACGTGCTGAAAGGCTTCGGCGAATATAAGCTCAAGGCCGACGACTTCGCGATCCGCGTGGACGGCGTTTATCAGGACATCACGGTGAATAACAACAAGGTGAACGCCTTGGACATCGTGCTGAGAGAGCAGAACCTCAAAGTGGTGGTGAAGAATCTGGAGGAACTGGACTTCGCCGCTGCCAAGGACTACACGTTCGAAACCTACCTTTGGATTGAGAACAAGCAGTTGCTCAATGACGGCACCGGTGGCTATGGCGAACTGTTCACCGCCGAGGACAAGGCCGCTTGGATCGGTGCCGAGGCTTGGCCCGCAGCCGAGACCGGCATGGATCTTTCCGAGGCCATTTGGAATGCCGATGGCGCATCGTTCTCCAAGAACTCTCCCGCAGCCGGCTTGCTCGTGAAGTACAACGTATATCGCGGCTTGAGCGGCCAGGACGGCGACACGCCTTACATCAAGGTGTCCATCCACGTGGAGAAGCCCGAACCGACCACGGTGGGCGACGGGGCCAACGAGTGCACCTGGGTCCACATTCCTTACGTGGCCGAGTAACATGTATTCTCTGCCGCGCTTCGTGGCGGTTGGCGGGCGGATGCGCGCCGCTGGCCCCGGGAGCGCGGCTTGCCGCCCGCCGTCCGCCAAGCGGCGGGTGGGGTTCAATCCCTTATTTGGCAAGTCCTTGCATCTTAGAGCTAAACTTTCCGGAGGGTGTGCATGCCATGCACGCCCTTTTGTTTTGCTCCCGCGTGGGTTTTCTTCTTTCTTGACGGTTCTTGTGCGTCGTGCGGGCGAGGGGGGAGCCGCCGTGCGGCTTCCTTTTTCCGGGGATTCGGAAGCGGGCAGGCCGGCCGCAAATTTCCCGCTTGAGAAAAAATGCAAATCTCAAGCGAAACGAAAATTTTTCGCTTGAGAAAAATCCGGTTTTTCCCTTTTGCGTTTATTCTCTTGGTTTCCAGTGGATTCCGGGTGTGTTTGAAGCGGCGGGCCGACGGGCTTCCCGCTGGGGCTTTCCGGAGGCGGCGCGGGTGGGCGCTTCCGGTGCGCGAGGGGCGGAATTCCGGACATTTTCGGAGGGAGCATCCCCGTGCCGCTCCCTCGTGCCGGATTTGCCGCCGTCAGGCATACGTGGTGGCAGGTGTGCCCAATGCAGGCTACACCTTTGACGTGACCTTCTTGATGGCCAACCCCGCTGTGTCCGACCAAGCCGCCACGGGATGGACCAACGGGCATGCCGGATGGGATCAACAGTATACCGGCGCGCCGGACAATTGCTATTTGGACGGCAACAATGCTACTGTGAACAACATTATCAACATGTATCAGGTCGTTTCCAACCTGCGCCCCGGAGTATACCGGCTGACGGCGGCCACACGTGGAGAAAGCCATGTGGCTAATGGTTACATCTATTTGAATGACGCGAAAGCACCTATTACCCAAAAGAATGATGCGGCAGATGCTGAACTGGGCGGTGGCTGGGAATGGACGACTACGCCGGAGGTGGCCATCTTTGGCGGCGAGGCTAAAATCGGATTCTATGCCAATTGCACGAATGACCGGACTGTGACGGGGACGGATTATGTATGGCCGGTGCCGATGATTTCAAACTGGCGTTCGTGCGCGAACTGACGGATGCAGACCGTGAGGTGACGGTGGACGTGACCGTGACGGAAGCCGGATGGGCCACGTTGATGTTGCCGTTCGCGGCTGATGTTCCCGCCGGGCTGACGGCTTACACCTGCGAGGGTGTCACCGCCCAGGAAGACGGCACCACGTCGTTGGATCTGGTGGCCGCAGCCTCTTTGGCCGCCCACACGCCGTACATCCTCCAAGGCGCAGCCGATGCATACAGCTTCAGCGGCACGGTGGAAGGCACACCCGGGAACCAGCATGAAGCCGGCCTGTTGGTAGGTACTTACGTGCCGATGGCCGCCGAAGTCGGCTCCTACGTGTTGCAGAACCAGGAAGCCGGCGTGGGCTTCTACAAGGTGGCCGCAGGCGCGCAGCCGCTGGTGAACGCCTACCGCGTTTACCTGAAAGCCGATGAAGCGCTCGCCAACGCCCAGATGCTCAGCCTGGACTTCAACGGCGGCGTGACGGGCATCGGGACTGCGACGGTGGCCGGCGGCGACACCCTGGTGGACGTCTACAGCCTTAGCGGCGTGCTCGTGCGCAAGGGCGTGGCCAAGGGTGAAGCCCTCAACGGCCTGCAGAAAGGCATCTACGTGGTGGACGGCGTGAAGGTCGCCGTGAAGTAACCGGGAAAACGGTGAGTCTTGAAAATATTAACTTTAAAATAAGCGAAAGAAAATGGAAAAGAAAGCGTATGTGGCACTCGCTGTGTCGGTGTGTGAGGTGGAAACCACGGCCATGATGGCCGCAAGCCTCAGCCGTTACGAGGAACCGGCCCAGGTGGACTTGGACGTGCTGGCCAACAAGAACGAGTTCGGCGACATCTGGGGCAATTGAAAACAGAACTGCCTTCGCGCATGCGTGTGGCCCGCCGGGCCGTGCGCGTGCGTGCCCCAAAACGGCAAAAAGGCTCGATGAGGTTTAACAACTATCTGGATTGCGGCTGGTGAAGCCGCCATGAGTCCCCTCGGTCGCGGGTTCTATTCGAGTCTTTGCCCGGACCGTCCCTGGAGGATGCCTTCCGATGCATTACCCCCCGGAAGCGCGTTCTCCTTTTTTTGTGCCCCCGCGTCCTTGCCGGGTGTTCCGGCGCGCCGGAAATACGCGGGCCTGCCGATTGCCGTCTCCGGCAAAAGGCAGGCCCGCAGCGTGTGTTTCTATAGTAGAAAGATGTGTTCCCGTTCTTACGGCTGGATGGAGTTGCCCGTGGTGGCGTAGAGTCCGATCAGGGCGCCGGTGAATCCGCCGGCCACGTCGGTCGAGAGGATGTCGCCCGCCATGGTGCCGCCGAGGTTGGTGAACGAACCGCCGTCCGTGGCGTAGCTGAAGCGGTAGTCGTTGCCCTTGCCTTCGACGCGCAGCGAGACGGGTCGGTCCGTGTCAATCTCCGCGCGGGCCACCACGGTGGTGTTGCCGCGTTCGGTCTTGGCCAGGAGCAGGACGCTCTTGCCCTCCTTGCGGGTGATGCCGAAGACGTAGTTGAACTTCTCGTTCTGGTAGCAGGTGATGCCCGCCAGTTCGTTGGCCGCCTTCGGGTCGTATTTCAACGTGGTGGTGGCGGCGAAGTCGCGGTGCTGCTGGCGGTAGAAGAGGGTGGAGGTGGGGCGCACTTCCTTGATGTCCGTGGCAAAGGGGGTGATTTCGAGTCCGCCCTTCTTGGCTTGGGCGATGAAGTCCTCGCGCGGGCCGCGCAGGCCGATCCAGCGGAAGTCGAGGGGGAAGGCGGAGAACGTCTCCTCGAAGGTGAAGTTGCCGTTGGGGAAGAAGCCGTCCTTCCCGGTCCGGTTCACCGTGCCTTTGGGCATTTTCTGCTTGGCCTGCAGGGGAATCAGCCCGTTTTCGAACACCGGGAATTCCCCGCTCCAGTCCACGGGTAGGATGAAGGTCTCGCGCCCCGTGGTGACCACGCCCTTGTTGTTGGGACGGATGGCGAGGAACACGCCGTAGTACTTCCCGTCCGGGCCTTCGACCAGGTCGGCGTGCCCGGCCCAGTCGACTTTCTCGGCGCGGTCTTTGGCGAAGTAGCGTTGGGTGAGAATCGGGTTGTTCGGCGCGGGGGTGAAGGGGCCTTTCGGGCTGTCGCCCACGAAGATCACTTCGCTGTGCCAGTCGCCCGTGCCGCCTTCGGCGCACATCAGGTAGTAGCGTCCGTTCTTCTTGTACATGTGCGGCCCTTCAATCCAGATGGGCTTCTTGCGGATGTCGGTTCCGCCGTTGACGATGACCTTGTCCGTTCCGGGCACCACCTGGTCTTTCTCCAGGTCGTAGTCCCAGATTTTGATGACGCGGTGCCCTTCGTATTGCTCCTGGCCTTTGGCCGGGGCGTCGTTGTGCACCACGTAGGCCTTGCCGTCGTCGTCGAAGAAGAGCGAGGGGTCGATGCCGTCGAAGTTCAGTTTCATCGGGTCGCTCCAGCCTTTCATCGGATCTTTGGTCTTGACCACCATGTTGCCGAACCCGCCGGAGAACTGCGTGGTGATCATGTAGAACGTGTCATTGTGGGGGTTGTAGCAGATGGCGGGGGCATAGACGCCCATGCTGATGCCGCAGTCCTCCACCTTCAGTTGCGACTTGCGGTCGAGCACGTGGCCGATCTGTTTCCAGTTGACCAGGTCGGTGGAGTGGAAGATGGGCACGCCGGGGAACATGGCGAACGAGGAATTCACCAGGTAGTAGTCTTTGCCCTTGCGGGTGATGCTGGGGTCGGGGTAACAGCCTTGCAGGATGGGGCTGTAGAACTCATCGGCCTCCAGCGGGTGGTCTTTGTAGATCTGGTCGTCGCCCTGGTAGGTGAACTGGGTGAACACCGGAGCGTTCTTGCGCTCGCGGGCTTCCGTCGCGGAGAAGACCCCGGCGGCCAGCAGCGAACAGGCCAGGAGCATGGCTCTCCGGCTTCTGTCTTGCCACTTGTGTCTCAATGTTGTTTTTTTCATCTTTTGTGTGTATTAAGTTGGATTGTTGGTTTGCATGGAGGAAATAATCCTACACAAAGATAAGGCAAGTCGTTGAAAAAGGATGCGCGAAATGTAACATCTTCTTTTGGATATTACATTCGCAAAAGAAATTGTTACATCCCGTGGGGCGTGCGCGGGCTTCTTCCCGTTGTCCCGGCCTTCTGGCGGCCTTCATTTGATTTCCCACACGATGAGCATGGGGTTGCCGCCGGGCTTGCTTTCCTGGGCGGTCTTCAGCATTTCGGGGTCCACCAGTTTCGCTCCTTCTTCCTGGACGAATTTCTTGAATTCGGAGAATATGAACGGGCTGAGGGCGTAGACCATGCCGTGGCGCAGCCCTTGCGAGGGGGTGAAGTGGGACATGGTCCATTTCGACATGTCGCAGCCGAACGCTTTGACGCCTTTGCATTCACCCGTGTGCTTGTTGAGGATGTAGTTTGTGGTGAGGTTGGTGTTGAACATCAGGATGGAGTCGGAGCCGCAAACGTTCGTGATGGCCCAATTGATGTCCTTGTATTGTTCGCGGAATTGTTCGCGGTTCATGCCTTCCGGGATGGGGTGCGCGCGGAGTCCCTTTTCCCCGAAGTCGATGGCATATTGGTTGAGGATTTTCCCGTGGGCGATGTGGTAGATGGTGTTGTCGAAGGCGAGGCTTGCGTAGACACCGTCCGAGCATGCGTTGAGCGATTTGCCTCCCGCAAGCAGCCCAGCCACGCCTTTGTCGTGGGAAAGGAGCGTGTCGGGGGCTTCGTCCAGCCGGTCTTTGGGCACGGCGACCAGGCTGTAGCCGATGTTCTTCTTTTCTTTCGTGTGATGGCACAGCCCGTACACGAATCCGTCGTCTATGGTCATCTCGCTCATGTAGTAATCCATGGGGATGACTTCCTTCACGTTCAAGTCCAGGTCAAGGATCATCATCTGGTAGGGGGCATCGCAGTGCACGTAGAGCTTTCCTCCCTCCGCGTCCACTGCCGCGTCGATGACCCGGCGGTATGCATGGTCGCCGTCTCCTATCATCTTGGCCGTGGATTTCAGGAAGTCCCCTTTTTCGTCGAACATGAGAATCTTGTTGCCGACCCGGTCTACGACGAAGATCCTGCCGCGGGCGAACAACAGTCTTTCGGCGTGTTTGAAGACGGCTTCGTCAGACGGGGCAGACAATGGGATGTTCCGGAAACTGTTGAAATAGGAAGAGGCGCGAGGGGTGTCGTCGCTGAAATGGACTACCACGTCCTGCGCGTTGTCCGATAGGAGCCTCGGGCTGTAAGTCCAGCAGGCCAAGGCGCATAGCATAAGGGTAATGGGCTTTTTCATGATGCTTGTCCGGGTTTGATGGATGGAATGATTCTTGATATGCGCAAAGATAACAAAAAAGGACGGGAGGAAGTCTTCGTTTATGTAACAGGAATTTTTGAATTTGAAACATTCAGCCGGAAAGAGAAGGAAAAGAATACATTTGAGGGCACGAATATTCCTGTTTCCGATTCCCTGCCAGTCAGTTGAGGCGGTATTTCCCTCCGCCGGCCATCCGGATGATGCCTTTCATTTCCAGATTGAAGAGGAAGGCGCTCAGCTTGTGCACGGGCAGGTCGGTGTAGACGGCCAAGGCGTTGATTTGTTGTTCCTCGGTCTGCCGCAGGCAGTCCACGATGCGCTGTTCTTCTTCGCAGAGTTCGGGAAAAAGTTCCCGCTGCACTGGCAGTTTTTTTTTCTGTGCCGTGGCCCATCCCATGGCATCGGTGAAGTCTTGTGCGGTTTGTATCAAAACGGCTTTGTTGTCGCGGATGAGTTGGTTGCAGCCTTGCGAGTAAGGGTCGCCCACGCGGCCGGGAAAGGCGAACACGTCGCGATGATAGTCTGTGGCGAGCGAGGCTGTGATGAGCGCGCCGCCCCGTTCGGCCGATTCCACGACCACCACGGCGTCTGCCATGCCGGCCACGATGCGGTTCCGGCGCACGAAGTTCACTTTGTCCGCGTTCGTGCGGCTCATGAATTCCGTGAGCAGTCCGCCGTGTGAGACCATCTGCGCGGCCGTGTCGCGGTGCAGGCGCGGATAAATCTGGTCCAGCCCGTGGGCCAGTACGCCCACGGTGTCCATCCCGTTGTCCAGTGCCGCCCGGTGGCTGTGGATGTCGATGCCGTAAGCCAGTCCGCTTACCACCAAAACGTCGGGACACCGACGTTTCAGTTCGGCCACGAAATGGCGGCAGATGTCCTTGCCATATTCCGTGCAGTGGCGGGTGCCCACCATGCTGACGACCTGTGTGCGGTTGAGGTCCGCATGGCCTTTGTAGTAGAGCATCAGCGGCGCGTCGTCGCATTCCCGCAGCCGTGCGGGGTAGTCCGTGTCGTGGACTCCCAGGCAGCTGATGCGGTGGTCTTGGGCAAACCGCAGCTCTTCTTCCGCCCGTGCCAGTTGGCCGTCCATGCCGGCCAAGGCGTCGGCCATTTTTTCCGACGCGTCGGGGAAAAGGCCGCGCAGGTGGTGGCGGTGTTCGAAGATGGCCGTGGCGCTGCCTGCTTCTTCCATCAGCCGGCGTTGTGTGGCGGTGTTGAGGCGCGGCGTGCGGGTGAGCGCGATGGTGTAGAGGATTTCTTGTTCGGTCATGTGGCTCGTGTGGGGGTGGGACGCGCTGGCCTTCAGTTTGTTTCTCCGGGCACGATGCGGTCCAGCTCGCGGCAGGTGCCCAACCGTCCTTCGATGAGGCACACCGTGTCCACTTGGCTCTTCAGGCAGCATTTCATGTCCGGCAGGCGGTAGATGTCTTGATAGAACACATATTTGATGCCGTCTTTTTCCACGCGCAGCTTGCTGACGAAGGAGTCGCCGCTCCGCAGCGGGGTCTTGAAGGCCATGTTCAGCCGGGCCACCACGGCGTCGATGTGTTGGGCGTGGAGTCCGGCGAAACTGATGCCTTGGGAGAGCAGGAATTCGTGGCGCGTGTGTTCCAGGTAATGTTGGTAATTGGCGTTGTTCACGATGCCTTGCAGGTCGCATTCGTAGTCGCGCACTTTCATTTCCAATTCAAAGATGTAGTCTGTTTTCATGTCACGTGAGTTTTTCTTTATGTTTCAGGAATTCGTAGCCGAAACGGCAGTGCAGGCAGTAACGGCGGTCGCAGTATTCTTTTTTCAGTTGGAGCAGGGCCTGTGAGTCGGCCGCGTTTTCGGCCTGTATGCCGCATTCGGCCCATTGCCGGGTGACGTGGTTGTCTTCCGCCTTGATGGGGTCGAGCAGGCGCAGCGCCCGTTGGCAACAGGTGTCTTGGGCATGGGTCATGCCGTAGGCGTAGAGCACCGGCACCACGGTGTTGATCGTGATGAGGTCCAGGGAGTTGGCCGTCAGGGTTTTGGTTCTCTTGAAGCTGGGGCACCCGAAGGTGTAGTGCGATTCCCAATAGGGCGTGGCGTGGGTGCGCAGCATGTCGCGGAGCTCTTCGAGGGTCTTGGCTTCCAGGAGCCTCGAGAAGCCGGCTTTTTGCCCGTAGTAGAGTTGCGCGAGTTGGGCGATGCGCACGTGGGGGAAGTTTTGCGGCCTGAGCCGCAGGAACTTCCAGGCGTCCGCGTCGATGGGCTGCAGGGAGAATTTGTGGGCCAGGTAGTCGTATTCCCGTTTCAGGCGCGGGTAATATCCGTCGCCGATGGCTTCTTCGCGGTATTTTTGCGGGATGGTGTCGGGCTCCAGCAGTCCGGCCTGCCCCATGAACACGGCCTCGACCTGGAAAAGGTCGTCGCGGTGGCGGGCCAGGGACTGGAGGGGGATGTGCCTTGCCCAAGCCTCGAACGCGTCGCCGTTGACGCCGAATCCGAAGTTGCGCGCCAGGGTGACGAAGAAGGCCTGCTCCCAGTCGCCTTGGCTTTCTTCCACGCGGCGGGCCACGGCTTGCGCCCGTTGTTCCAGCCGTTCGCAGAGCAGGGTGTTCAGCCAGCTGTGTATGGTGAAACGGTCTATGTGGCGGATGATGCGGTAGCAACGGGGATAGTCCGTCGTGCGGCACAGGGTTTCATAGTTCTCCTGCAGGTGGGGCGGCACTTCCAGTTCGATTTGCGGCAAGGCCTGCCCTTCTTGGGTGGCGACGGGGCGGTCGGCTTTTCCCGTCACGTGGAGCACTACATTGTTGTAGCGGGCGTCTTCGTGATGCCCGTGGGCGTACCAGTCCGACGCCTGCCGGTGGATTTCCACGCTTCCGGCCCACACCGTGCCCCCGATTTTCACTTTGGCATTTTGGAAATCCGGTCCGGCATCGCGGTTGAGCACACCGGGGTCGAGCACTTCCACCGGCTGTCCGTCCGTGGTTTGGAGAGGCCGGAGGGGGAAGAGTTTGTATTTCCAAATGTAGTACAGCAGTTTTTCCATGGCTCGCAGGGGAATAATAGGACTTTTTTACAGACAAAAGTAATGAAATTCAGGGCAAAATCCCTATCTTTGCCCAAGAAAAAAATAAATTAACGACAGGAAAACATGAAAATCGCATTGATAGGTTACGGCAAGATGGGCCGCATGATTGAGCAGATTGCCCGCGAGAGGGGGCATGAGATTGTGAGCGTCATCGACGTGGACAACCGTTCGGATTTCGACTCCGAGGCTTTCCGCAGCGCGGATGTGGCCATAGAATTTACTGCTCCCCAGGCGGCTTACGACAACGTGATGCAGGCTTTTGCCCAGGGCGTGAAAGTCGTGTCGGGCAGCACCGGCTGGATGGCGGCACACGAAGAAGAAATGCGCCGCCGCTGTGCCGCCGGGCACACGCTGCTTTGGAGCAGCAATTTCAGCGTGGGCGTGGCCGTGTTCAGGGCCGTGAACCGTTTCCTGGCCCGCGTCATGGACCGTTTTCCCGCTTATGACGTGACGATGGAAGAAGTGCACCACGTCCACAAACTGGACGCGCCGAGCGGAACGGCCATCACCTTGGCCGAGGACATCGTGGCGAACCTCGCGCGGAAAGACAAGTGGGTGAAGGGCACGCTGACGGCTCCCGACGGTACCGTGACCGGGACCGCCGCCTGTGCCCCGGACGAGCTGCGCGTCGACAGCGTGCGGCGCGGCGAGGTGCCGGGCATCCACACGGTGTCCTACGACAGCGAGGCCGACGCCATCACCATCACCCACGACGCGCACAGCCGCAAGGGCTTCGCGCTGGGCGCCGTGCTGGCCGCGGAGTACGCGGATGCGCACGAAGGGTGGCTCACGGTGGATGATTTGTTTAACTTCCAAAACATGGAGGCGGAATGAAGAAAATCAGGCAGAAACCCACGCGGATGCAGTGGGTGAAGATGGGAGTGTCCGTGGCGCTCTACCTGCTGTTCCTCCTGTGGGTCAAGAGCTGGTGGGGATTGCTGGTCGTGCCGTTTATCTTCGACGCTTACATCACGAAGCGCATCCCGTGGACGTGGTGGAAAGACGCGGAAAGCCCCGTGACCCGCACCGTGATGAGCTGGGTGGATGCCATTGTCTTCGCCTTGGTGGCGGTGTATTTCGTGAACATCTATTTTTTCCAGAACTACACGATTCCTTCTTCTTCGCTGGAGAAGTCGCTCCTGGTGGGGGATTATCTTTTCGTGAGCAAGATGAGCTACGGGCCGCGCAAGCCGATGACGCCCCTGTCGATGCCCCTCACCCAGCACACGCTGCCCGTGGCCGGCTGCAAGTCCTACCTCGAGTGGCCGCAGTGGGATTATGAGCGGGTGCCGGGCGGACGGGTGAAACTGAACGACATCGTGGTGTTCAACTATCCGGCGGGCGACACGGTGGTCTCGAATCCGGCCTACCAGAACATGGATTTCTATGCCATCGCCTATGGCATCGGCGGCCAGCAGTACATGCAGCTCAACGGCGGCCTGCCCCCGATGGACTCCCTCACCCGCCAGCAGCAGCGCGACTTCTTCGCGATGCTCTACGCCATGGGGCGGACCTACATCGACCAGAACCCGCAGCTGTTCGGAGAGGTGATGTGGAGACCGGTGGACCGGCGGGAAAACTACGTGAAGCGGTGTGTGGGACTGCCGGGGCAGACCCTGCAGCTGAAAGGCGGGGTGGTGTACCTGGACGGCAAGGCCAACAAAGAGCCGGACCACGTGCAGTATGACTATTTCGTGCAGTTGAAGCAACCCATCCCCGACGCGCTGGTGCGCGAGTTGGGCATCAGCGGGGAAGACCTGGCGTCGCTCTCGGAGACGGGCACGATGCCCCTCACGCGGCAGGCCTACGAAAGGCTGAAAGCCTGCCCCGACATCGTGGACAGCATTGTCCGCGACAACCTGAACTCCGTGCCCGACGGGCTTTATCCGCTGAACGCCTATACCGGATGGACGCGTGACGACTACGGCCCGGTGTGGATTCCCGCCAAGGGGAAGAGCGTGCGGCTCACGGAGGACAACATCGCGCTCTACGAGCGTCCCATCAGGGTGTATGAGCACAATGAGCTGAAAGTGGAAGACGGCCGCATTTTCATCAATGGGAAAGAAGCGGACCATTACACCTTTAAAATGGACTATTACTGGATGCAGGGCGACAACCGCCACAATTCGGCCGACTCGCGCTATTGGGGATTTGTGCCGGAGGACCACATCGTGGGCAAGCCCATCATGATCTGGCTTTCGACGGACAAAGACCGCGCCTGGGGCGACGGGCATGTGCGCTGGAACCGCCTGTTCCGGTTGGTGGATCACATTAAGTAGCATTGACGGAGCGATGTGGAAGAAGGTCATAGGTTGGATTGCCGTGGCTGCCGCCGCCCTCTTGCTGGCGGCGGGAGTGAGGCTGTGCTGGGTGTCGATCGTGGAGATACCGGGCGACGGCGGGCAGCCTGTGTTCCTTCCGGGCGACCGCGTGGCGGTGAACAAGGTGGCCTACGGGCTGCGGCTGTGGCCCGTGGAGTGGTGGGGCTACGTGCGGCTGGGCGCGCGCGGCGTGCCCTTGGGCGAGTGGATGGCCTTCAACGACCCTTCGGCCCCCGACAGCCTGCTGCCCGACGAACGCCCGGTGTTCGTGGGCTATTGCTATGCCGTGCCGGGCGACAGCCTGTGGGTGGACCGCCGGGGGCAGGTGTACCGCCGCCGGCCGGCCGACGGGCGCGAGTGCCGCAGGGTGGAACTGCCGCGCAAGGACGCCTATGTTTCCGTCACGCCGGACAACATCCACTGGTATTGCCGGGTCATCAACCTCCACGAGGGCGCCCATGCCGAGATCATTGCGGACTCGCTCTGCGTGGAGGGCCATTTCGTGTCGAGTTTCCGCTTCACGCATGACTATTATTGGGTGTCGGCGGCCAGTCCGCGGGGCGGGGCCGACTCGCGCACGTTTGGTTTCGTGCCCGACACGCATGTCATCGGGCGGCTGGCGCGCGTGGTCTATTCCTGGGATGCCGGCGCGCCGTGGTATGCCCGCTGGCGTTTCCGCCGAACGATGATGAAGGTGGGCCGGGAGGAGCCCTGAAGGCTCCCGCGCAATTTTCCCCCTTCTGCGTGCCTGCCACCGCTAAAAACAGCAAAATGACTCATGACAAACCGCATCTGTTTACTTTCTTCGGCCTACTGGGCTCCCGTGCAGTACTATGCGAAACTTTACGCCTATCCCGAGGTGTGGATAGAGGCTTGCGAACACTACGTGAAGCAGACCTGGCGCAACCGTTGCCTGATAGCCTCGCCCGGCGGGACGCAGGTGCTCACCGTGCCGGTGGTGAAGCCCGCCGCGGACAAGTGCCCCATGAAGGACATCCGGATTTCCGACCATGGGAACTGGCGCCACCTGCACTGGAACGCCTTGGTGGCGGCCTATGGGAACAGCCCTTTCTTTGAGTTCTATGCCGACGACTTCCAGCCTTTCTACACACGGAAGTGGGACTTCCTTTTTGATTTTAACGAGGCGATACGCCGGAAGGTGTGCGAACTGTTGGACCTGCAGCCTGCAGTGCGCCAGACGGCTTCCTATGGCCTTACGGGCGGGCCTGCCGACGACCTGCGCGACACGATCAGCCCGAAAGTGCCGTGGGAGGCGGATGCCGGCTTCGCCCCTCGTCCCTACTACCAGGTGTTTGCCCGGAAATATGGTTTCCAGCCCGGCCTGAGCGTGGCCGACCTGCTGTTCAACATGGGCCCCGAGGCCTTGCTCGTCTTGCGCGACTCGGTCGTCGGGGCGGGGCGGTGAAAGGCGGGGCGGCAGAAATTCGGAGGGCGGCTGTTTTTCCGCCTCTTGGAAGGCGTGGATTTTTCTCTTGAGATTCACATTTTTTTCTCAAGCGAAAAAAATGTGAATCTCAAGAGAGGAATTTGCGTGCCTCTTGCGCGCGGTTTTCTCCTGTTCCGCCGCGCATGTGTTTCCCCCACGAGGCCGTCCTGAAAAAACTCTTCCGCTCCACGCCGCAAACCCATGGTGTGTTCAGTGATGGCCGGCAAGTCCGGCACGGTGCGCACGGGGTCGTTTCTGCGAATTAAAAAAATCCCCCGGGGCAGCAGGTCGCCCCGGGGGATTTTCGTGGTATAAAGACAGATGTGTGTGACCGTTGCAGGCTTATTGCACGGCTACTTTGCGCGTGGCGTCGCCGGCTTTCACGATGTAGATGCCTTTGGGCATGTCGGAGATGTCCATGCGGCTGGCATGCGTGGCGGCGTTCATCAGCAGACCGTTGGCGTTGTAGACCTTGATGTCGGCCGGTTCGTTGAGCACCACGCAGTTGCCTTCAAGGAAGATG
>CALUNJ010000059.1 GCA_944321975.1 uncultured Paraprevotella sp. | reverse complement strand
TGGCTTGCGGCCACCCCGCCGTTCACGACTCCTCCAACAACACCAGCTCCGATGGCACTCCAAACATATCCTTTCCAACCCATTTGGGGATCGCCGAAGGCTTGGGAGTTTCCCACACTGAGGATGGAGCTTGACACCACGCCGGAGAATGCGCCCTCAACAAAGCCACCTAAGAACCCCGCACCCGCGATTGGGGCGGCCACGAACCCGGCGGCCGCACCGAATCCGCCGGCTGCCGCGCCGATTCTGAACGCGGATATGGCATCTCCCCAATCATCGATTTGGCCGTGAATGGCTTTCCAACCCAAATTGGCCGTGCCGCCGATTAATGCGGCGGCACCAATGACAAGGAGTGGGGTCTCCCCGTTTTCATCCACATGGACCAGCGGGTTGTTCATGCAATAGGTATAGCGGTTGAGTACTTGGGAGAAGCCGGGGATTTGCACGTGCGGGTCGGGCGAGAGGAAACGTCCGACTACGGGGTCGTAAAGCCGGGCGCCCATGTCGACAAGCCCGAACACGCCCAAATGTTCATGCCCGCAGAACCCGCGTGAGAAGGCCGGGGCCGACAAGGTGGAAGGCCGCGCCTCCGGACTGTGTGATGTGGGGCTTCTCCGTGCGCCCCAGGCGTCGTGGCTCAATTCATTGGTGAGGTATCCGTCAAAACGTACCACGTGGGTGATGCTGCCCAAATAGTCGCGGAGCAGGCTGTGGCATTGGGCGAGGGGGCCTGTCTTTTCCCACATCACGGGGGCGTCGTAATAATCCCCGCCCAGATACAGCCTCTCCCTGGCCGGGCCGGAAGAGGACTCTTCCAGCTCATAGCAGCCCCCGAGATAATATTTCCGGAGGTAGGAGCGTCCCTGGCCCTGCGTGACGGTCATTTTCACCTTGTCCAGGTGCCCATTGTAGACGAACTTCGCCTCAAACGCCCCTTCGTGTAGGGAGTCCGGACGCAAGGCTTTGGTATAGAAGACCTCCTGCGTGCCCCATCCGGACGTGAGGGCGCCCCCGGGGGAGATGCCGGTCACGGCATGGGGCTTTCCGGGCATTCCGTACGTATAGCTTCCCACGCCCGATTTCTTTAGGATATTCCCGTTGGCGGCGTATTCCAGAACGGATGTCCCGTCCCCCGTCAGGCGGTTCATCCCGTCATAGCTGAAAGTTTCCGTCTTTCCCGACCTTTGGTCGGTACGTGTCCGGAGGTTTTGCCGGGAGGTGTCGAACGTGTAGGTGAAGTCCTGGCAAGTTGACTGGCCGGTCTTCCCGGTCCGGCGCAGGGGATAACCGTAGGCATCGTATTCGTAGAGCCTTGTGAGGTTTCCCGTTTGCACCCTGGTGGGCTTCCCCAAGCCGTTTTCACTTTCCAATTTGAAGACGGAGGTGCCGTCGTCGAGCCTTATTTCCGTCAGGTGTCCGTTCTGGTACGTATAAAATTCAGTGGCCAGCTTGCCGCCCTGCGAGGTGTAAGTGACGGAAGCCGCATTCCCGTCCTTGTACGTGTAATCTTTCAGCAGCCACTTTCCGTCCGGGGCATCCTCCCGGTAGGAGGCCAGGCGTCCGAACCCGTCATAGGCATAGGTGATGAATGTGTCGTTGAACCCCTTGACGGTGGCTGTTTCGCCGTGCGGCGTATAAGTATATGCCACGTTGGGGCTTCCCCATCCTATGTTCGTCAGCCGGTTGTAGGCATCATAGACCCTGTTGATGTTTTCCCCCCGGGCGTTCCTTTCCTGCGCGATGCCCCCGAAAGCCTCATATGCATAAGTGCTTTCCCCGAATCCGGGGTCTGTCCTTTTACGGCATTTCCTCATGGCGTCGTATTCGAACTTGGCCTGGGTTCCGTCCGGGGCTGTGATGGTCAGAGGCTGGCCGTCCGCGTCCAGTTCGTAACGGGTGGTGCCTCCCGGGTCGTCCACCCTGACAAGGCGGTCGCGGAGGTCGTACGCCCTTGTGGTCTTCACCCCGTCCTGCGTGGTGATTATAGTATATCCGTAGTCGTCATCGCTGTAAGCGTACGTGGTGGTATGTCCGGGACGGTCTGTAACCGAAATCAACCGGTCGAAATCGTCGTAGGTGTAAACCGTATAATGGGAAGGGACGGACCGAGTATAAGGCAGCGACCTGCGTGCGACACGTCCGTAAACGTCATATTCCGTGTCGGTGTTCCTCCATTTTCCGTCGAAAGTCATTTCGCTTTGGCGGACCACCCGTCCCAATGCGTCATAGACGGTCTTCGTGTCCGGTTTTCCCGTTTCCCGGGTGGTCACGGCATATACTCCTCCCGGGCCTTCATCGCACCATGCGTATTCATAGGCCACGGTGGTGCCGTCCGCATGTTCTATTCCGGCTTGCCTCCCCAATCCGTCATAGGTGTAGGCCGTGGCATTCCCCCGGCTGTCGGTGTGCGACTTCAGCCTGCCGTCTGTCCCGTATGCATACTTTTCCGTTGTCCCTATTTCTGAAGTGTGCGAGGACATACTCCCGTAATCGTCATATTCCCAGGATTCGGAAATCCTTGCTTGGCCGGCCCACTCCGTCACTGCCTTTATGAGATTTCCTTTTTCATCATATTGGTTGTCATAACGTGTCTCTACTCCGAGGTAATCCCTCCGGGCTGTGGGCCTGTCATATTGCCACGAGGGAATGGCGGTTCTTTGTGACACGCTTTTTCCTCCGGCCGTGGTATTTGTGACGGTCTGTTCGTGGATGCGTCCGAAAAGGTATTCTTGTCCGGAAGGCAGGTAAGCCAGCATGCGGCACACGTCCATGCTGTCCGGTGACATATGGCCGGCCTTGTTTTTAGCCCATCCGGTGTAGACCGGTTTGAAAACGGTGTTGGTTTTTGTCTTATGGCCGTCCCCATATTCTATTTCTACCGTGGAAGGGTAGCCGAACTGGTGTCCGTCATAATAGTATAGGTTATAGGCATTTCTTAAATAATCCCTTTCATCCTTTATGTACAGGTTGACTTCAGCCATACGGTTGGGATGCTCCACGATTCCATACTCATAATAGTTTTCGTAAGCCAGGTCGTACACCTCGTGGGTCATTATCCCATGCCTTTCAGGGTCAAAGTCACGGACAAGCTCCTTTCCTTTGAAATCCACGGTGCGGGTCTGCCGGAAACCGCAAAATCCTTTTCCGGTGAGATGTTTTACTCCTCCTTCATAATAATAGTGCCATCCATCCATTTGCTTCCCGTCTACATATTTTTCCGAAATGGAAAGCAAGGGAAGATTGTCAAAGGCTTCAACGTAAGGATGGCTTGTTTGGGAACCCTGAATATATACGGAAGAAAATGTGGCATCCCCGTTGACAATGGCATAATCATTCTTTTCTATGACGCCAAGGCTGTTCACCATTCCAGTGACAAGACTCTCTTTTTTGTCGTTACGTGAGAAAGAATACAAATGAATATCATTTCCGTTGACATAAGCAAGTTTGGAAAAATCGCCTTTCATCTTTTGGCGTGACGGTAACAATTGTCCACCGGAAGAAGGATATTGAGTAAAGAAAGGATCCTCGAACCGTCCGGAATTATCATAGAAATAGGTATAGAATCCTTTGTCCGCATAATCAATCAAATCCGAACGGCCGTCCCCGTTGACATCCTGAAGCAAGAAATTATAGCGGCGTTCTTGTCCTAAGCTTTCGCCCTCATGTAAAGGCAGGTCGAGTTTACTTACGTCGAATACCCCATTGCCTTGAGATATATACAATTCACAATATTTCCGGTTGGAAGTCCGGGTAACATATCGAAGTATGTCTGTCAGTCCGTCCCCGTTAAGGTCTCCTGTGAGGAATTTTGTATTGTCGGTAAAGACCAAGAGGTGTCCATCTGCTATTTTACGGGGAGTCCAGACCGAACCTTTTATGTCGAATTTGTAAATGTGTGCCCCGTTACGATTCTGATGGATAAATTCGCTGCATCCGTCTCCATCATAATCCAACACGAATATTTTGTCTGTCCGGTTGTATATGAAATCAGGAGTCGGGGAATTCCAAGTAGTCCGGAATTCCACATGGAAGGGGAATATGTGGCCTTGATAAAGCAATGTCCCTTTTTGCAGATCAAACATATAGCATTGGGAAGGCAGGCCGGCGTCACCGAAAGGCTGGTGGGCAGATACGCCCAATATTTCGACTTTCCCGTCTCCGTTGAAATCTCCCGGATAATAGTATTTGGGCTGAATGCTGAGTGCTTCCACATTCCCGTACACACTAGAGTGCAGGGTGGGAAAGTTATATGTGTGTTGTTGAGGCGACTTATGCATAAAAAGGCTTTCACTGTCGTAAATCCTAAAAGTGACGCAATCTGCCTCCTTGTTTGCTATGGTGTTGTTTATTTGCACCACGCAGTCACGCCCGCAACCTGTGATGTCTGCGGCCAAGATGTCGATAAACCCACCGCCGCTGGGGGTCAAATAGAAGCGGCCGGCTTGTGTTTCTCCCATGGAAGAAAAATAATTGACGGCATCCCCGCTGGGATAACCGTTTTCAATCCAGGAATAGCCTTCATAACCATTTACCACTTCCAGTTCGTTTTGGATGATATAAGGGTCGTAATCGGGTACTTCCACGATTAGGTCAGCTTTGCCATGGTCTGTGTTCCGCGCTATGACAAAACGTTTTGGGGAAGAGGTTCCGGCATAACCTGTGCAGACGAAAGAATGGGTGTCATAACCTGTGGCCTTGTTTCCCTCGCCATAGTAGAAATGCAAGGGTGGAAAGCTTTCCACACCACTCATATACTTAACTTCTTCCAATAGGGATTGTTTGAGCGGTGTTTGGTTTCCATTCCTATAATTGAGCTTGTAAGTTCCTAATACGGTGTTGCCAAACTTGCAGGTTATGGTTTTCAGCAAAGAGGATACTGTCACTTTCTGTCCTGAAAGATAAAAGGACACCGGGTCTGTCCGTGAACCGGCAAACGAAAATTCTATGGAAGCTCCGTTATACGTAATTTTGCTTATCCGGTAATGGTTTTCTTGGGAAGTATAATGATAGGTAATGGTATTGCCCCACAAATCGCTCAGTTCCGTGAGAGGGTAATACAGATTATTGGCGGTATTGGTCTTGTAACCGAATATGGCTGTTCTGCCATTGGGGAAGGCCACGTCAAAATATCGTAAGGAATTACCGGCATAGTTCGCTTTGACACGTATATAGCCACGCTCGCTCAAATAAGTGACGGAATCCACCTGGACCAACCGCATCCCATCGAGCATAAAAACATCTTCACGGTTGAAAGCTATGGGGGCGATTTTCCCATCATAATAAGGTGTTTGTACTGTACGGCAAATAACGGACAATCCGGAAAGAGACCATCCCACTCCTAATAAACCGTTGCCTTGCTGGCTATTATATACCAAGGATAATTCCGGATTAAATCCCCGTATTCCTTTATAAGCAGATATAGGGACAGTATAGGTGCGTGCACCCGTGGGAGATACTCCTGAAGTGATGTCTATTTGTCCCGCTTCATTTCTTGTGTCTATCTTGTAAGTGGTCGGCACATAATCGTTGTCTATGGCCGGATACCCTTCTTGCCCGAAGGCGGCAAGGAGGCAGCACGAGCAAAGGAAGAGAGAAAGCAGGAACCGTTTCATCCGCGCCTATTTTTTGATGATTTTCCAGGTGGTTTCTTGTCTGCCCGCCACGATATGAAGCAGGTAAATGCCCTTCGTGCAATGACCCAGGTCGAGTTCGACAACGGGCGAGGCCGTTTCCTTGACGTCCACAACCGCCCCGCCCGTCGAAGTGACGCGCAAACAGGCTTTTTCCTCGGGGGCGAGTCCTTGGATTTCCACTTTCAGGCGCCCTTCCGTGGGGTTGGGCCAAAGGCGGATTTGCTTTTCGGAGAGCATCTCGGAATAGGCATTATCCTCCTTCTTTTCTTCCGATGACAGGTTCCGTGGGGCTACCGCTGAATTTTGCAGCACGATTTCCCGCTTCACGCGGTTGCCCAATGCATCGTATGCAAACCTTATCGCATCCTGAGGGAAAGCGGAAAGGTGAAACAACAAGCCCAAAAAGACCACGAATGCTCTCATATATATATATATATAGGTTTGGGGTTATTCTTCTGCTGTCCTCCCAAAGATAGGCGTTTTTTTTTAATAAGCCAAAGAAATGGCGGCTATTTTGGGAAGTTTCCTGCCCCCCCGAACGAGAAAGACATCACAGCAGAAGAAACCGCTCAATTTTCCACCCTGATTTGTTCCCCATACGCAAATATAATTGTATTTTTGCCCGTTCACATAAAATCCACAAGCATGAAAGGAAACATCGGACAACGCATCGGCCACCTCCGTGCCTATATGGCACGCCAGGGACTGGCCGCTTACATTTTCCCTAGCACCGACCCGCACAACAGCGAATACCCGCCCGCCCATTGGAAGGTCCGCGAGTGGATTTCCGGATTCGACGGCTCAGCCGGGACTGCCGTCGTCGCATCGGACGATGCCGCGCTCTGGACCGATTCCCGCTATTTCCTGGCGGCGGCGGAACAATTGAGAGGCACACCGTTCCGCCTGATGAAGGAACGGGTCGAGGGCACGCCGACCGTCGCCGAATGGCTGGCGGAGGTTCTGCCGCCCGGTAGCCGCGTGGGCATCGACGGATGGACGGGCAGCGTAGACGACATCCGCACGATGAAAAAGAGTCTTGCACTCAATGGCATTCATCTGGAAGTCACAGAAAACCCCGCCGACACGCTGTGGACCAGCCGCCCGCCAATCCCCGACGCCCCCGTCCGCATCCAGCCGCTGGAATACGCCGGACGGAGCGTGGCCGAAAAGCTGGGCCTCATCCGCGAGGCCATGGCAACCCGGCAAGCCGACGGACTCATCCTGACGGCGCTCGACGAAGTGGCCTGGACGCTGAACCTGCGGGGCACGGACGTGCATTGCACACCGGTGTTCGTGGCTTACCTGCTCGTCACCCCCACGCACTGCGCCCTATATATAAATAAGGTGAAGCTCACAGCAGAAGTTTTCGCCTACCTGACGGAAGCGGGCGTGGAAGTCCGCCCCTACGAAGACATCGCGGACGGCATCCGGCAGTTCCAAGGCCAACGGATGATGCTCGACCCCGGAAGCGTCAACTTCATGCTGTCCAACGCCATCCCTGCAAGATGCGCCGTGGAGGAGGCCCCTTCGCCCGTGGCGATGCTCAAGGCCGTGAAATGCCCGGCCGAAGTGGAGGGCTACCGCCGCGCCATGCTGCGCGACGGCGTGGCCATGGTGAAATTCCTGCGCTGGCTGAAACCGGCCGTGGAAGCCGGCGGACAGACGGAACTCGGCATCTGCCGCAAGCTGGACGAACTGCGCGGAGAACAGGAGCACTATCGCGGGAACAGCTTCGACACCATCGCGGGCTATGCCGCCCACGGGGCCATCGTGCACTATGAGCCGACCCCGGAAACGGACCTTCCGCTGAAGGCCGAAGGCCTGTTGCTGCTGGACTCCGGCGCACAATATGACGACGGCACCACCGACCTCACCCGCACCATCGCCCTCGGCCCCGTCACGGAGGAGGAACGGCACGACTACACGCTGGTGCTGAAAGGCCATATCCGGCTGGCGCGCGCCAAGTTCCCGCAAGGCTGCAGCGGCACCCAACTGGACGCGTGCGCCCGCTACGCCATGTGGCAGGACGGCATCAACTACCTCCACGGCACGGGCCACGGCGTAGGCTCCTGCCTCTGCGTCCACGAAGGCCCACACCAGATCCGCATGAACTACATGCCCGCCCCGCTGCTCCCCTACATGACCGTGACCAACGAGCCGGGCATCTACAAGGCCGGACGACACGGCGTGCGCATCGAGAACACGCAGATTATCCTGCCCTACCGGGAAACGGAGTCCGGCAAGTTCCTCCGGTTCGACCCGCTCACCCTCTGCCCCATCGACACGGCCCCCATAGACTGGGGCATGCTCGACCGGGAAGAAACCGAATGGCTCGACCGCTACCACCAGCGGGTCTATGCCCGGCTCTCGCCCCTGCTCGACGAGGCGCACCGCGCCTGGCTGCGCGAAGCCACCCGCCCGCACGGCTCATGAATCATTTTTTTTAATCACAATACACACATGGCAATTATCAAGAAACTGAACGACCTCACCCCGAAATTCGGGAAACACTGCTACTTCTCGGAAGGAGCGGCCATCATCGGCGACGTCACCATGGGCGACGACTGCACGGTGTGGTTCAACGCCGTGCTGCGCGGCGACGTGCATTACATCAAGATCGGCAACCGCGTGAACATCCAGGACGGCTCCTGCCTGCACACCCTCCTGGGCAAAGCCCCCATCCTCATCGGCGACGACGTGACCGTGGGCCACAACGTGACCCTGCACGGCTGCGAGGTGAAGAGCGGCGCCCTTATCGGCATGGGTTCCACCGTGCTCGACCATGCCGTGATCGGCCACGGGGCCATCGTGGCCGCCGGCGCGCTGGTGCTGAAGAACACTCAAGTGGGCGACGGCGAGCTGTGGGGCGGCGTGCCGGCCAGATTCATCAAAAAGGTGGACCCCGCGCAAGCCAAGGAACTGAACGCCACCTACGCCCGGCACTACATCGCCTACTCGGACTGGTACCGGCACTCGGACGCCGACCCTTCGAACACGTGCTGCTGCACGACCTCGGAGGAATACGCACAGCAGCACGCCTCCCGCCAACCCGGGGCGGCAGGGAATTTGGACGGAACCGTCTGAAAGTTTGCAGACTGAAGCGGAAGAGGCTTTTACGGCCTCGGGAGGGAAAAGACAACGTGGCGGAACAGGAAGACACCGCGCTCAAGAGGAACGAAAATTTCTCTCTTGAGATTCACATTTTTTTCTCAAGCGAAAAATATGTGAATCGCTTGAGAAAAATCCACACGTTTCTATCCACGCTCCATTTTGCTGGCCATCAGCAAGATAGAAAATCTTCAAAATAAAACCATATGGATCGGGAAAGGGAGATTACGGAAGGGGGGAAGTCCCCCTCTGTATCTCGACTGCTCCCCAATCCCTCCGGACACGGACCGGAAACCCCAAAACGACGGCGGGCACGCCGGGGGGAGCCTCGCCTCTCCCCCGGCGTGCCCGCCGTGGTGTCGTCCGCACAGGCCCGAACCGGCCTGTGAACTTACAAGTCCTTGATCTCGTCCAGATTGCGCTGGATGTCGGCATCCTTCAGCTCATAATTGCCCAGATTGCCCGCCAAGAACTGGTCGTAGGCGCTCATGTCGATCAGCCCGTGGCCGGACAAGTTGAACAGGATGACCTTCTCCTCGCCACTCTCCTTGCAGGCCTTGGCCTCGTTGATGGCCGCCGCAATGGCATGGCACGATTCCGGCGCGGGAATGATGCCTTCGGCCTTGGCAAACAGCGTGCCGGCCTCGAAAGACTCCAGCTGCTTGATGTCGGTGGCTTCCATCAGCCCGTCCTTGAGCAACTGGGAAACGATGACCCCCGCGCCATGATAGCGCAAGCCGCCCGCGTGGATGTTGGCCGGCATGAAGTTATGCCCCAGGGTGAACATCGGGAGAAGCGGCGTGTAGCCGGCCTCGTCGCCGTAATCATACTGGAAATGGCCGCGGGTCAGTTTCGGGCAGGAAGCCGGCTCGGCCGCCAGGTAACGTGTCTTGCGGCCTTCCTTGATGGTGTGGCGCATGAAGGGGAAGCTGATGCCCCCGAAGTTGGAACCACCGCCGAAACAAGCGATGACCACGTCGGGATATTCCCCCGCCATCTCCATCTGCTTTTCAGCCTCCAGGCCGATGATGGTCTGGTGCAGAGCCACATGGCTCAGCACGGAACCGAGCGTGTATTTGCAGTTGGGCGTCTCGCGCGCCAACTCGATGGCCTCCGAAATGGCCGTGCCCAGCGAGCCTTGGTTGTTCGGGTCGCGGGTCAGGATGTCCTTCCCGGCACGGGTGGACATGGAAGGCGAGGGCGTGACCTGCGCCCCGAAAGTCTGCATGATGCTGCGGCGGTAGGGCTTCTGTTCGTAGCTGATCTTCACCTGATAGACGGCGGCTTCCAGCCCGAAGACCTTGGCGGCATAGGCCAAGGCGGCTCCCCACTGCCCGGCTCCCGTCTCGGTGGTGATGTTCGTCACCCCTTCTTTCTTGCAGTAGTAAGCCTGGGCCAGCGCGGAATTCAGCTTGTGCGACCCGATGGGGCTCACGCTCTCATTCTTGAAATAGATGTGTGCCGGAGTGCCGATGGCCTTTTCCAGCCCGTAGGCCCGCACCAGCGGCGTGCTGCGGTAGTATTTGTACATCTCACGCACTTCCTCGGGAATCTCGATCCAGGCATCCGTCTGATTGAGTTCCTGGCGGCACAACTCTTCCGCAAAGATCGGGAACATGTCTTCCGGTTTCAAAGGCTGATGAGTGGCCGGGTTCAACGGCGGCATGGGTTTGTTAACCATGTCGGCCTGGATGTTGTACCAGTAATGTGGGATTTCGTCTTCCGCGAGGAAGTATCTTTTTCTTTTTTCCATAATATATATGTGTTTTGACGTGATTCCGTTTGAAATTTCATTCGTTTCCTGCAAAGTTACATAAAAATCCCGTTTCTGGCTTGGTTTGCCGGAAGAAATGCGTGCTTCCCTCCCGGGTTTTCATCTTTTTCAGGAAGGGGGAAGCCCCGCGCACGACTCTTCGGGAAGCCCACGCTGCATAAATATTCAGACACGCGACCTGGAAAGCAGCCCGTATACGCAACATTTTCAAACCGAAACGGCAAATTTTGAATATTTGCGAAAAATATAATGCATATTATGCATTGTGGAAAACTTAAAATATATACCTTTGCAATGTCAAACCAAGAGTAGCGCGGAATGAGGAACAAGGATAGCCGGATGGAAGCCATCAAATTGTTGGTGTCGTCTCACGAGATCTCCAACCAAGGGGAATTGCTTCGTGAACTTCAGCGGGTGGGATTCAGCCCCACGCAAGCCACGCTCTCGCGCGACCTGCACCAGCTGAAGGTGGCCAAGGCCATGAACGCCGCGGGAAAGTTCGTCTACGTGCTGCCCGACGCGCCCCTCTACCGCCGGGTGTCGGAGACCACGCTGACCGCGGCCGCCGCCCACCAGGCCGGTGTGCTTTCGGTGAAATTTTCCGGCAACCTGGCCGTAGTGCACACCTTGCCGGGACATGCCAGCCACGTGGCCTACGACATAGACAACAAGCATTTCACCGAAATCCTGGGAACACTGGCCGGAGACGACACGGTGATCATGGTGCTCGCCGAAAACGTCACGCCGGAGACCGTGCACCGGCTTATGGCCGAAGCATTGCCCGGCATGGCCTTGGGCCAGCCCCACAAATGAACGATCCGGGAAAAGGAAGAAAATGGAAAAAACAGATAAGGAAGAAAAAAAGTGGAAGAAAACGATGGGATTCGCGTGGTAGTGGCAGACGCCAGCCACGAAAAGTATGTGGACATCATTCTGGCCACCATTGCCGACTCGGCCCGCAAACGCGGTTCGGGCATCGCCTCGAGAACGCATGAGTACCTGGCCACGAAGATGAAAGAAAGAAAAGCCGTCATCGCATTGGCAGGCGAAGGCGAAAACGAAGAGTTTGCCGGCTTCTGCTACATTGAAAGCTGGGGAAACAAGAAATATGTGGCCAATTCGGGCCTGATCGTGGTGGAGAAGTTCCGACGACACCACTTGGCCACACGCATCAAGCAAACCGCGTTCACGCTGTCGCGGCTGCGGTGGCCGCATGCCAAACTGTTCGGGCTGACCAGCCAAAGCGCCGTGATGAAGATCAACACGGCACTGGGCTACGTGCCGGTGACCTTCGCCGAGCTGACCGACGACGAAGCCTACTGGAAAGGATGCGGCACGCCCGAGCATCCGTGCTGCATCAATTACGACATCCTGCAACGCACCGGACGAAAATACTGCGTGTGCACAGCCATGCTCTACGACCCGGCCATGCACCCGAATGAAAAGCTGCCCGTGGAACTGCCGCCCGACGTGGTGAAAATGGCCAAGGAAGCCGCAGAAAACAACCTGCGTTAAAAACCAAAACAACGAGACAAAAAACAAAAAAAGACATAACATTATGGCAAAAAAAGTAGTTGTAGCGTTCAGCGGAGGGCTGGACACGTCATATACGGTCATGTATCTGGCCAAGGAAAAAGGATATGAAGTTTATGCGGCCTGCGCCAACACGGGCGGATTCAGCGAAGAGCAACTGAAGCGGAATGAAGAAAACGCCTACAAGCTGGGCGCAAAGCAATACGTGACCCTGGACGTCACAAAGGAATATTATGAGAAGAGCCTCCGCTACATGATTTACGGGAATGTGTTGCGCAACAACTGTTACCCGATCTCGGTGTCGTCGGAACGGATTTTCCAAGCCATCGCCATCGCCCGCTACGCCAACGAAGTAGGGGCAGACGCCATCGCCCACGGTTCGACCGGGGCGGGCAACGACCAGATCCGTTTTGACATGACCTTCCTCGTCATGGCTCCGGGCATGGAAATCATCACGCTGACGCGCGACCACAACCTGAGCCGCCAGGAAGAAGTGGACTTCCTGAACGCCCACGGCTTCTTCGCGGATTTCACCAAACTGAAGTATTCCTACAACGTGGGTATCTGGGGCACGTCCATCTGCGGCGGCGAACTGCTGGACAGCAACCAGGGCCTGCCGGAAAGCGCCTACCTGAAGCACCCCACGAAGGAGGGGACGGAACTGCTGAAAATCGGTTTCCGGAAAGGCGAGATCTGCAGCGTGAACGGCGTGGAGTATGAGGACAAGATCAAGGCCATCCAGGAAATCGAGAAAATCGGGGCCGCTTACGCCATCGGCCGCGACTGCCACGTGGGCGACACCATCATCGGCATCAAAGGCCGCGTGGGCTTCGAAGCCGCCGCGCCGATGCTGATCATCGGGGCACACCGCTTCCTGGAAAAATATACCCTGAGCAAATGGCAGCAATACTGGAAGGAGCAAGTGGCCAACTGGTATGGCATGTTCCTCCACGAAAGCCAATACCTGGAACCGGTGATGCCGGACATCGAGGCCATGCTCACCAGCTCGCAACGCCATGTGAACGGCGTGGTGACGCTCGAACTCCGTCCCTATGGCTTCAGCACCGTGGGCGTGGATTCGCCCGACGACCTGGTGAAGAACAAATTCGGCGAATATGGCGAGACGCAAAAAGGCTGGACGGCAGAAGACGCCAAGGGCTTTATCAAGGTGACTTCCACCCCGCTGCGCCTGTACTACGCCAACCACAAAGATGAAGAACGAATCAAATAGACCCGCGGCATGGTAAAAGTAGGAATCATCGGAGGCGCAGGATACACGGCAGGCGAACTTTGCCGCCTGCTGCTCAACCACCCGGACGCAGAAATCGTTTTTGTCAACAGTTCGAGCAATGCAGGCAACCGTCTCACGGACGTGCACGAAGGCTTGTATGGCGAGACCGACCTCACCTTCACCGACCAATTGCCCTTCGAAGCCGTCGACGTGATCTTCTTCTGCTTCGGCCATGGCAAAAGCGAAGAGTTCCTCGCCACGCACGACGTGCCGGCACGAGTGAAAATCATCGACCTGGCACAGGACTTCCGCCTGGCTTCTCCGGGCAACGACTACGTCTATGGCCTGCCCGAGCTGCAACGCGAAGCCATTGCCGGAGCACAGCATGTGGCCAACCCCGGCTGTTTCGCCACATGCATCCAGCTGGGACTGCTCCCGCTGGCCGCCCAGGGCATGCTGCAGGGCGACGTGTCGGTCAATGCCATCACGGGAAGCACAGGAGCCGGCGTGAAACCCGGCGCGACCACGCATTTCAGCTGGCGGAACAACAACCTGAGCGTCTACAAGGCCTTCCGCCACCAACATGTGCCGGAGATCCTCCAGTCGCTCAAGACATTGCAACCCGGCTTCACCGGCTCCGTCGACTTCATCCCCTACCGGGGCGACTTCGCGCGCGGCATCTTCGCCACAGAAGTGATCCGCGTGGACGAGACACTCGAGGCGGACGACTTCACCGGCCTCTATAAAGAATATTATAAGGATGCGGCTTTCACCCACTATGTAGACCAGGCGATCGACATGAAACAAGTGGTGAACACCAACAAGGCATTGGTGCATGTGGACAAGTACGGCGACAAACTATTGGTGACCTCCACCATCGACAACTTGCTGAAAGGGGCAAGCGGGCAAGCCGTGCAAAACATGAACCTGATGTTCGGGCTGGACGAACGTGCCGGCTTGCGGTTGAAACCGTCTGCATTCTAAACAACAAACATTTTAAGAAAGGAAGAGAAAGAAGATGAAACCATTTGACGTGTTTCCGCTTTTTGACGTCAACATCGTGAAAGGAAAAGGATGTCACGTGTGGGACGACAAAGGGCAGGAATATCTTGACCTATATGGCGGGCATGCCGTCATCAGCGTGGGACATTGCCATCCGCATTACGTGGAGATGCTCACCCGGCAACTGGACTTGTTGGGATTCTACAGCAACTCCGTGATCAACAAGCTGCAGGTGGAACTGGCCGAACGACTGGGCAAGGCTTGCGGCTATGAAGACTACCAGCTGTTCCTGATCAATTCCGGTGCCGAAGCCAACGAGAATGCCTTGAAACTGGCCAGTTTTTATAACGGGCGCAGCCGGGTGTTGTCGGCCAAAGGCGCATTCCACGGCCGCACCTCATTGGCTGTGGAAACGACTGACAACCCGAAAATCATTGCCCCCATCAATGCCAACCGCCATGTGACCTATTTGCCGCTCAATGACTTGGAGGCTTTCAAAGCCGAGTTGGAAAAAGGAGACGTGTGCGCGGTCATCGTGGAATGCATTCAGGGCGTGGGCGGCATACGTTTAGCCACCCCGGAATTTCTCCAAGGCTTGCACCAAGCCTGCGAAAAAAACGGCACGGTGCTGATTTGTGACGAAATCCAATGCGGCTATGGGCGTTCTGGCAAGTTTTTTGCTCACCAATATTTAGGGGTGAAACCCGACCTGA
>CALUNJ010000058.1 GCA_944321975.1 uncultured Paraprevotella sp. | reverse complement strand
AGTCGTGGACAAAAAGTTCTTTCTCTTCAGAATCGCTAAGCTGTATGGCTATCCCCACTAAATTTCTACATCCCCGAAACTCGGCGTGTTTTGGCGCAGTAGAAATTTGGAGAGGGTATCTAAAGACCAGCAATGCTGAAGCGGAAGAAGTTTTTACTGCCTCGCGAGGGAAAAGACAAACGTGGCGAATAGGATGGCACCGCGCTCAAGAGGAACGTAAATTTCTCTCTTGAGATTCACATTTTTTTCTCAAGCAAAAAAAATGTGAATCTCAAGAGAAAAAACCAAGCGTTTCAAAACGCACATTATATTATTGATTTTTAATAAAATAAGTTTTCCTTCAACATACGGCCATACGGACCGGGAAATGGAACTTACGGAAAGGAAAAAAGACGGGGCTTGCCTTCCCATACCGGAGGAGTCCGGCAGGAGGGCACGAAGGCCAGTCATACGAAAAAATGAATGGGGAGTATTTCTTGCCGTTCCGTTTTTTTGTATTAACTTTATAGCAAAATAGAAATACGATGTCAATAAAGGAAATTTTGTGGAATTTGCATATAGACACGCTGACTGCGATGCAGCAGACGGCTATTGATGAATATAGAAAGAGTAGAAATCTGGTGATTTTGGCTCCTACAGGTTCTGGAAAGACGTTGGCTTATCTCCTTCCGCTGGCCTTGTCCTTATCCCAGGAACAGCAAAAGGTTCAGGCATTGGTGTTAGCGCCGTCGAGGGAGCTAGCTTTACAAATCGAACAGGTGTTTAAGTCTATGGGTACGGGGCTTCCTGTAATGAGTTGCTATGGAGGTCGTCCGGCTATGGACGAGCATCGTGTGATGAAGAGTTTGAAGCCGCAAGTCATTATCGCGACTCCCGGTAGGCTGAATGACCATTTGGAAAAGGGAAATGTGGATGTCTCTGAGATTCGCACGTTGGTCATTGACGAGTTTGACAAATGTTTGGAAATGGGCTTTCAAGAGGAAATGTCCCAGGTGGTTTCCAAACTTCCCCATTTGACCCGCCGTGTCTTGTTGTCTGCCACAGATGCGCCAGCCATTCCGGCTTTTGTTTCGGAAGAGACTTTCCAGAAATTGAATTATTTGGATGAAGGCGAACAGATTCCGGACAGGATTTCCGTTTTTTTTGTGCGGTCACCGGAAAAGGACAAGTTGCACACTTTGTTGCAATTGCTTTGCACGCTGGGTGATAGGAGTTCATTGGTTTTTGTCAATTATAGGGAGAGTGTGGAACGGGTTTACCATTTCTTGCGCAGGGAAGGGGTGGCGTGTGAGATGTTTCATGGAGGCCTGGAGCAGAAAGACCGTGAGCGTGCGCTTTATAAGTTTGCGAATGGTTCATGCAATGTGTTTATATCTACAGATTTAGCTTCCCGTGGATTGGATATTCCCAACATTGATCATGTGATTCATTACCATCTTCCTATGAACGAAGAAGCCTATATTCACCGTAATGGAAGGACGGCGCGATGGGAAGCAAACGGGAGTGCTTTTCTTTTGTTGGGCCCTGACGAGCTGATGCCTGAATATGTGAAGGCATGTCCTGCCCAATATGAATTGAAAGGAAAATGCGCTTTGAAACCAGCAAAGCCTCGTTGGGCCACTTTGTATATAGGGAAAGGAAAGAAGGACAAGATCAGCAAAGTGGACGTTGTCGGTTTTCTGTCCAAAGTCGGCGGCTTAGGCCGGGATGACATCGGGCGCATTGACGTGAAAGACCATTATGCTTTTGTCGCCGTTAAAAGAGATTTATTGAAAGCTGTTTTGGTGGCCGTGCGTGGACAAAAGATAAAGGGGCTAAAAACGATATTCGAGGAAACGCGATAAGTTAACGACTTGTAAGCACAAAAACCACTTTTTTATATGATATGATAGTAAAAAAAACGAGGAAGTGAAAAAATGTGGTTAGAATCATTGCTTTTATGGATTTTATTTTCTACTTTCGCAGTGCATAAGACGAAAAGACAGAGAATCTGCATCAGCAAGAATTGATCTTTATTATATAAAAGAAATGAAAAAATATAATTTTAATGCAGGTCCTTCCATGTTGCCGCGCGAAGTGATTGAAGCAACGGCCGCAGCATGCTTGGATTTTGAAGGTAGCGGCCTTTCCTTGATGGAGATTAGTCATCGGGCAAAGAATTTCCAACCGGTGGTAGACAAGGCTGTGGATTTGGTAAAGGAATTGCTGGACGTGCCCGAAGGCTATGCCGTAATATTTCTGGCTGGTGGTGCCAGCACGGAATTCTGTCGGGTGCCTTATAATTTCTTGGAGAAGAAAGCAGCTTATTTGAATACAGGCACATGGGCTAAAAAGGCCATGAAGGAAGCCAAATTGTTTGGGGAAGTGGTGGAGGTAGCTTCTTCCGCAGATGACAATTATACTTATATTCCTAAGAATTTTACCATTCCTGCTGATGCGGATTATTTGCATGTGACGTCGAATAATACGATTTTCGGTACGGAAATGCGTTACGATTTGGACAGTCCGGTTCCTTTGGTTGCCGACATGTCTTCCGACATTTTCTCCCGTCCGGTAGACGTAAGTAAGTATAACTGCATTTATGCCGGTGCGCAAAAGAATGTTTCTATGGCTGGAGTGAATGTGGTGATCGTGAAAGTTGATGCGTTGGGCAAGGTTTCCCGCCAGATCCCGACCATGTTGGACTATATGACTCATGTAAAAAGCGGTTCCATGTTTAATACCCCTCCTGTGGTGCCTATTTATTGCGCCATGAAGAACTTGGAATGGATGAAGAATAATGGAGGCGTGGAAGCCATGGACAAACGGGCGAAAGAACGTGCCGAATTGTTATATGCGGAGATTGACCGCAACAAGTTGTTCCGTGGCACGGCGAAAGAAGAAGACCGCTCGCTCATGAATATTTGTTTCGTGATGAACGATGAGTACAAAGAGCTGGAAGCAGACTTCCTGCAGTTTGCTACCGATCGTGGAATGGTGGGTATCAAAGGACACCGTAGCGTAGGCGGATTCCGCGCATCGTGCTATAATGCACAAACGGTTGAGGGCGTGCAGGCTTTGATACAGAGCATGAAGGATTTTGAAGCTCAGCATTAATTCAATCGTCGACAAGGCAGGCGCATCGCGGGGTGCGCCTGTTCATTTTTGTTTCATACTTTTAAATTGACAGATCATGAAAAAGATATTAGTTGCAACAGAAAAGCCGTTTGCCAAAGTGGCTGTTGACGGCATCAAGGAAGTGGCTGCCGAGGCAGGCATAGAAGTGGTCATGCTGGAGAAATACACGGAAAAGGCCGAGTTGCTGGCCGCCGTAGCCGATGTGGACGCTATGATTATTCGTAGTGACAAGGTGGACAACGAAGTGTTCGACGCAGCCAAGCAATTGAAAATCGTGGTGCGTGCAGGTGCGGGGTATGACAACGTGGATTTGGTCGCAGCCACGGCTCATGGCGTGGTCGTGATGAACACGCCGGGTCAGAATTCCAATGCCGTGGCAGAATTGGTGTTCGGCATGTTGGTCTATGCCGCACGTAATTTCTATAATGGCAAGGCCGGTACGGAATTGAAAGGAAAGAAATTGGGCATTTTGGCTTACGGAAATGTCGGCCGGCGTGTGGCGCATATCGCCAAAGGCTTTGATATGGACGTATATGCTTATGATGCTTATTGTCCGGCTTCGGCCATTGAGTCCGACGGAGTAAAGGCTGTGGCATCTCAAGATGAGCTTTTTGCCCAGTGCGGTATCGTCTCGCTGCATATTCCGGCCACGGCAGAGACACGTCAGAGTATCAATGCCGCATTGGTGGGTAAAATGCCCAAAGGGGCGATATTGGTCAACACGGCCCGCAAGGAAATCATCAACGAACCGGAGTTGCTGGCCTTGATGAAGGAACGCGGGGATTTGAAATTCATGACAGACATCATGCCCGATGCCGATGCAGAGTTCCGTGTGTTCGAAGGGCGTTATTTCTCTACACCCAAGAAGATGGGGGCGCAGACGGCAGAAGCGAACATCAACGCAGGCGTGGCTGCTGCACGCCAAATAGCTGCTTTCTTTAAAGACGGTTGTACGAAGTTTCAAGTTAATAAATAAGGCATGGCGTTGGTCAAACCTTTCAAGGGGCTTCGTCCGCCCAAGGATTTGGTGGAAAGAGTGGAATGCCGTCCTTATGACGTGTTGAATTCGGAAGAGGCGCGCAAGGAGGCTGGCCACAATGAAATGTCGTTGTACCACATTATCCGTCCGGAAATCGATTTTCCGGAAGGCACGGATGAGCATGCGCCTTGTGTGTATGAAAAGGCGGCGGAAAACTTTGCCAAATTCCAGCGCAACGGATGGCTGGTGGAAGATGACAAGCCGATGTATTATCTTTATGCCCAGACGATGAACGGGCGCACCCAGCATGGTATCGTGCTGGGTGCCTCTGTGGCTGACTATTTATCCGGCGTCATTAAGAAGCACGAGTTGACTCGTCAAGATAAGGAAGAAGACCGCATGAAGCATGTGCGCGTCACGGATGCCAACGTGGAGCCGGTCTTTTTGGCTTATCCGGACAATGACATCTTGGCTTCCATTATCCGCAAATATGCGGATGCCCCGCCTTTGTATGATTTCATAGCTCCTGTCGACGGCTTCAGGCATCGCTTTTGGTTGATTCCCGATGACTCAGACATCGCTGTCATTACACGTGAGTTTGCATCCATGCCATCGCTTTATATTGCCGACGGTCATCATCGCACGGCGGCGGCAGCTTTGGTGGGGCAGGAGAAGGCTCGTGAACACGGAGAAATCCAGAAAGACGCGGAATACAACTATTTCATGGCGGTGTGTTTCCCGGCCGGGGAATTGACAATTCTGGATTATAACCGTGTGGTGAAGGACCTGGGGCGTTATACGGCTGCGGATTTCCTGACTGCGTTGGAAAGCGACTTTGAGGTGACCTGCATGGGCGCGGATGAATATCGTCCTGCCCGGCCTCATGAATTCTCGCTTTATTTGGAACAGACGTGGTACCGCCTGCGTGTGTTGCCCGGACATTTTGATGCACAGGATCCGGTGGAAGTCCTGGATGTGAGCATCAGCAGCAAACTCATTCTGGATAAGCTGTTGGGCATCAAAGACCTGCGTCGGGACAAGCGGATAGACTTCGTGGGCGGTTTGCGCGGGTTGAGTGAGTTGAAACGACGTTGCGACAGCGGGGAGATGAAGATGGCGCTTGCGCTCTATCCCGTTTCCATGCGCCAGATCATGGACCTTGCGGATAGCGGGAAAATCATGCCGCCCAAGGCTACATGGTTTGAGCCCAAATTGCGAAGCGGATTGGTCATTCACAAACTTTCATAGAGAAATAAATTGTAACTTTGCCACTCCGGTCGCCGGGTATTCTGCCGGTGGCCGGAGTTTTTGATACATGACATGGACACATGGAGGGAAATGACGTATATAAGACGATAAGCGGACCGGCGGAAGGTGAATATAGCGAGAAGCGGAGCAAATTTCTCGCTTTTGCGCATCCGGTGTGCAGGGTGGAAGAAGTGAAGCAATGGGTAGTGCATTACCAGAAGAAATATTATGATGCCCGCCACTGTTGTTATGCTTACATGCTTGGACCCGATCGCAAGACTTTCCGGGCCAATGACAACGGAGAGCCTTCGGGCACAGCCGGGAAGCCCATCTTGGGACAAATCAATTCCCATGAACTCACAGACATCTTGGTGGTGGTCATTCGTTATTTTGGTGGCATCAAGTTGGGCACAAGCGGATTGATCCAGGCATACAAGGCGGCTGCGTTTGCGGCTATTGAGGCAGCCTGTGTGGTGGAAAAGACTGTGGACGAAGAAGTTTCTTTCCTTTTTGAATACCCCTTTATGAACGCTGTGATGAGGATTGTGAAGGAAGAGGAACCCGCCATTGTCCGCCAAGGCTATGAGCAGGATTGCAGCATGACGCTTCGCATCCGGAGGGGAGGCATGCCGCGTCTCAGGGCGCGGTTGGAGAAAGTGGAGACTTTACGGTTTGTGGAAGAATAGGTCTCCCGCCCCGCAATGATGTTCCTTCGGCCGCCTATGGCTGTGTGCTGCGGGATCGGCCGTATTCCTTTTGGATCCGTATCTGCCCCATTCCATTTTTATCCCAAATCTCTAATGACCGATTGGGGGTAAAAGAGTTTTCGTCCGGACGTTTCTCGTCCGGACAAAATCAGAGGGTTCATGCCATCAGCTGGTTGCATTCTTCAATCCATGCCGCCGCCGAAGCGTCGCTGGGCATGCGCCAGTCGCCACGCGGGCTCAGGCTGCAACTGCCTACTTTCGGCCCGTCGGGCAGGCAGGAGCGTTTGAACTGCTGTGAGAAGAAGCGGCGGAAGAAGGTGGTGAGCCACTTCTTGATCACCTCGTCCGTGTATTTTTCGGTGAATGCATGTTGCGCCAGATAGAAAATCTTGGATGGGCGGAAACCAAAACGCAGGGTGTAATAGAGGAAGAAATCGTGTAGTTCGTAAGGTCCCACCAAGTCTTCCGTCTTTTGGGAGATTTCCCCGTTTTCGTCGGCCGGTATCAGTTCCGGGCTGATGGGCGTGTCCACGATGTCCATCAGTGTGGCTTGCGACGTGTCGTCGATGATGTTTCCAGCCACCCATGCGACCAAGTGTTTCACCAGTGTTTTGGGGATGGACACGTTCACGCCATACATGCTCATGTGGTCGCCATTGTAGGTGGCCCACCCGAGCGCCAGTTCCGACAAGTCGCCCGTGCCGATGACGAGTCCGTTCATTTGGTTGGCCACGTCCATCAGGATTTGGGTGCGTTCGCGTGCCTGGCTGTTTTCATATGTCACGTCGTGTTTCTCCATGTCCGCGCCAATGTCTTCAAAGTGCTGCATGCAGGCTTTCTTGATGCTGATTTCCCGCATGGTGACTCCCAGGCTTTTCATGAGTGCTGTGGCGTTCCGGTATGTCCGTCCCGTGGTGCCGAATCCCGGCATCGTCACGCCGATGATGCCTTTGCGGGGTAGTCCGAGTTTGTCGAAGGTCTTGGCGCATACTAATAAAGCGAGCGTGGAATCCAGCCCCCCCGATACCCCGACAATGGCGGCTTGGGCTTGGGTGTGAACCAGTCTTTTGGCCAGTCCTTCGATTTGTATGGCGAAGATTTCCTCGCAACGTTCGTCCAAGGCCTTGCCCGATGGCACGAAAGGCGTGGGCGCGATGGTGCGAGTGAGCTCAAAACTTTTGGGCGTGAACAGTTCGGTGTCAATATATTGTGCGTTCTGCCCCTTCACCCGCGCCATTGAGGCACAGAAGGTGGTGTTCACCCTTCGTTCCGTGCGCAATCTTTCAACGTCTATTTCGCTGATGATGAGTTGCTCTTTGAATGAGAAACGTTCGTTTTCGGCCAGCAGGTGTCCGTTTTCGAACATGAGTGCTTTGCCTGCAAACACCAGGTCTTGGGTGCTTTCCCCGAATCCGGCTCCGGCAAACACATAGCCCGACAAGCAACGCGCGCTTTGTTGGGCCAACAGGGTTTTTAAGTAGTCGTGCTTGCCCACGCCTTCGTTGTCTGCACTCAGGTTAAAGATGATTTCCGCGCCTTTGAGGGCCAGTTCCGAACTGGGCGGTATGGGTGCCCATACGTCTTCACAGATTTCCACGCCAAATCGGCAAGAAGGGGTGTTGAAAATGAGGTTCCGGCTGAGCGGCACTTGTTGGCCGCACACCAATACGGTGCTATCCCCGTGGATCTCGCCTGAGGTGAACCAGCGTTGTTCGTAGAATTCCTTGTAGTTGGGCAGGTAGGTTTTAGGAATGATGCCCAGGATTTTTCCTTTTTGAATAACGGCGGCACAGTTGAGCAGTGTGCCGTGGTATGACACCGGAAGCCCGATAATGGAAATGATGTCCAATGAGCGTGTGAAGTCAAGGATGCTGATCAGGCTCATTTCCGCATCGTCCAACAACAGTTGTTGGGCAAACAAGTCTCCGCATGTGTAGGACGTGACACATAGTTCGGGGAAACAGATGATTTCCGCTCCTTTACCTTCTGCCTGGATGATCAGGCTCTCAATTTGTTGCGCGTTGTGTTTGCAATCCCCTATTTTCACGTTGGGAATGGCGGAGGCAACTCTGACAAATCCGTAATTCATGTGTTAAAAAATTGCTGTTTGCGGGAGCAAAGATAATATAAAAAAATGAAATGTGATGCAATTTATGGAATTCTTGCAGCGGTGCCTTTGGGGGAGGCGTGAGAGAAAAAGTTTTCTTCCCGACGGGGAAGGCGGGATGCCCCGAAGGGGGCGGGGAGCCGGAAGGGCGGCAAACGCCGGAGTGCATGGCGGGGGAGGGGAGAGGATGTTGCGTTCTGGCGCGCGGATTACCTTTCGTAATCTTTCAGCCTTTTTGGGTTTTTGGGAAACCATCCTTTCTGCACGCGCTTGCGTTGGTCGAATACTTCCAGGATGCCCCAAAAGGAGGAAAAGGACACTACGCCGAAGATGATGCTCAGGTGGAGGTCCGTGAGGTAGAGCGACACGCCGCCGCAAATGATGCCCACGACGAGGAAAGCCCACCAGCATTTCGTGCCGAAATAATACTCGCCTTTGATGACCAGAGGGTGGAACAGCCCGATGATGAGGAACGTTGCCAGTCCGATAAGAATGCCCGTGTAGTTCATTGTTGCCGTGGTTTGTTAAGAATGTGCCTGCAAAGGTAAGATTTTATTTTTATATAACAAATGCTGCATGAGTCCCCGCACGGAAAGATAGAGTAAAAACGCAAGCCACAAAGCGTGGTTGTGCCAGAGGGAGGAGAAGCAGAAGTATGTCGTGAAGAAAGCGATCATGGCACAGCACATGGACCATAGCATGTAGCGTGTGGCTGTGAGCCCGATGAATACACCGTCCCAAATGAATGCGGAAAGGCCGGCGAGCGGGATGAGAGTGGCCCACGGCAGATAGGCACAGGCCGTGGCGATGACCGAAGGCTCGTCGGTGAGCAAGGACATGAGGCCTTTTCCGCCGCAGGCATATAGCAGCGTGAAGGCTGCCGTTACCCCGCATCCCCAAGCGAAGAGGTTGCGGATGACGGTGGCCAGGGACGCATGGTCTTTCGCGCCGGCGAATTTCCCCGACAGGGCTTCGCCCGCAAAGGCGAAGCCGTCCATGAAATAGGAATAGAGCGTGAAATATTGCATCAGCAATGCGTTGGCGGCCAAGATGTATTCTCCTTGGTGTGAACCGGCAGAGGTGAAATACAGGGTGACGGCAACCAGGCATAGCGTGCGCAGGAAAATGTCGCGGTTGACGGAAAAAAAACGTTTCAGGTCTTTCTTCCGTACCACACGGCTGAAGGTGAATGCCGGGCGCAAGCGCATTTTGCGGAACATGCGGGCGCAAAAGACGAGCGATAAGAAGAAACCGCAATATTGGGCCACCAGCGTGCCCAAAGCCACTCCGGCCACTTCCATGCGGAAGAGGAACACAAAGGTCAGGCTGGCCGCAATGTTGATCGCGTTTTGTGCGAGTGCCACATACAGGGGATATTTGGCGTTTTGTACCCCGATGAACCATCCGGTCAGGCTGTAAAGGCCAAGCACGGCAGGGGCTCCCCACACGCAAATGCGGAAATAGGTGGAGGCTTGTGTGGCTACGGGGAGGGCAGGCGACATGATGGACAGCGACAGCTGGAGCAGGGGAGACTGCAGCAGCAGGATGGCGCAGGAGAGGGCGGCCGAGGTGAGCAGCGAGCGGTAGAGCAGATGTTGCAGTTCGGCCGGGTCATTTGCGCCATAGGCTTGCGAGGTCATGCCACTGGTGCCCATGCGAAGGAAGGCGAAAATCCAATAAATCATGTTGAAGATGGTGCCGCCGATGGCGATGGCGCCGATATAGGCCGCCGATCCCAGGTGGCCGACGATCGCCAGGTCGGTCAGTGCGAGCAAGGGAACGGTGATGTTGGACAGGATTGAGGGGAGGGCGATGTGCAGGATTTCCTTGTGATATGGTCTGTTCATTGAGGCTGTCATTTTTATGCGATGGCAAAAGAGATGGGGGCAGAATTCTACGGCGGTGTCAGTGCTTCCATATTGGATTTCCTTCCTGGCATTCATCCCATCGAATCGGCTGCAAATTTAGGAAAACAATAAAATACCATCCAAACAATATCTGTTAATAACTCGCAATAGACTGGAAGGCGGGAATGGGGGCAACAACTTCTTCGCCCCTCCAGCCATGGGGCATGGAAGGGCAACAGGTATGCCCTCTTCGCGCCTGCCCAAGAGAAAAACTTTCTTATCGCAGGACTCCATGAAGATGAGCCCGAATCCTTTGGTTTGGACTTCGAATGATTCCGCCGGGGCATAGGATAAGATAAATGTAGAAGTTCCTGATTTTTGTTTCGCATTACGTGCGCAGAAAAATTCCGTGGTGAGGCTGTGGCCGTGCCATCCCGGAGGCGTTTTCCTTGTGGTTTCCCGTCCGGCTCCGTTTAATCTTGTGGCATCTTTCATCCGCCCGCTTGGAATACTTTTTGTGTAATGGTTTGCATGTGTTTGCAAATCAACTAATTGAGAGGACTCTGGATTTTGTTTTTTTTCCTCAAGCGATTCACATTTTTTTCTCAAGCGAGAATTTTTTTCTCTCAAGCGAGAAATTTGCGTTCCTCTTGAGGGCGGACATTTGGCCTTTTGTGGCGGATCCAGTTCATAAAAATCCGTCCTGCTCAAATCCCATGCCTTTCCCATCGCGTCCCCATCTTGAACCGGCGAAAAGAAGACGCCTTTTTCAACGGCAGAATACCTTCCCCGGATGTGTCTGTGTAAATAAAAATCCTTGTTTTCAAAAATTGAATCCGGCCCGGATATAACCAGCTGTTTTGGCACGGTCGCTAAAACAAATGGTGAGTCCGACCGGGCCGATAAACGTGCGCAAATCATACCGGATCGCTCCTCCGAACACATGGAAGCCCAACAATTCGCTCCCGCCGAAACTATTTTTGAAAAAATGCATCCAATCATCCGAGGTGGCCGCCACGTTGAACACTCCGCTCACGTAATGTTTCCCGCCAATGCGCTGACGCGCCTCCACGCCAACGACCACCAGCGAACGCCGCGTCATCTCGGAATAATTCATCCCAAAGAAAGGAATCTGCTGGATAAAATATTTTCCACGTTCCTGCCCCCCGATGGTATTCATCTCCGCCACGGTGTTTTCCGAAGTCAGATAACGGCCTTCGACACGGGGCACGAGCGTGAAACGCGAGTTAAACGAGAATGCGGCTCCCCAGTGTATGCCGGCTGTATGAAAGGCCTTTTTGCCATTCAGCGGGATGGCATAGTAATAAGTCATGAAAAACTCGCTGCCTCTCGTGGGGAAATATTTGTTGTCCAAAGTGCTTACGGCATATTCCGCCCCGAATTTCAGGAAACTCTCCTTGGTTATGTCTGTGGGCGTGCGCCCGGCAAAACGATAAAGGAATGAGCCGTAGTTGTACAACTGGTAAATGCCGCCCAATTTCAAACGCACATACTTCCAGCTCCGGGTGAACCCCACTTCGCCCAAATGATGGTTGAAATTAATCCCATATGCCCTTTCGCCTTTTTCATAGAGGTTGAAGTCATTGTAAGCATAACGGTAACCGAGGGTAAAAAGCCATTGGCGGCCCAGGTGAAGCCCGTAGTGCACATCTCCATAAGTTTGCATCCCCAGCCGTAGCGTCAAGTCCAAATTATGATTTTTTTTCGTCCCCAACCGCATTTTGCCGTTAAACAGCAAAGCCGCCAGTTCTTCGTTGTCAAACCTCAATCCCAAATTGATGGAATTGTCCGGTGCATCGCCCACAAGGGTCTTTAAAGCCGAGGCATAACGGGCCTCCACGCCCCCCGGGCGATGCATATAATAATAAGGTGGAACCTCGCGATGGCGCACGCTTGCGGTGTCGGTCCCCCGCAACCTTCGGGCTATGGCTTTCAAAGTGTCTATCTGCAACCTGGCAGCCTGTTCCCCACGGTCGATCAATGAATCTATGGCCACCGTATTAAAACTTGCCGTGCTATACCCCTTCACATTCACTTTGATATATACGTCCGAACTGTCGATGCTTTGCTGCCAGCGGTCCTTCCGTTGCAGGTCTATGAGCTGATTCAGCTGGGAAAACAAATTATTCTTCAGCTCCTCGGCATTCTTCAAGGGGTCTTGCACGTCCACCCCGATAATGATGTCCGCTCCCATGTCCAAAGCGACATCCACAGGGTAGTTGTTCGTGATGCCCCCGTCAATCAACAGTTTCCCGTCTGTGTCGACCGGGGCAAACACCCCGGGGATGGACATGCTAGCCCGAATGGCGATTGGCAATATGCCGTTTCGGAACACCACTTCCTTCCCCGTGACAAGATCTTGCGACACGCAGGCAAAAGGAATCGGCATAGTGCGGAAGTCAATGGAGTCATGATAGCCTTCAGTCAGTTGCCAGAGCATGTTGCCCACGTTGCGCCCTTTGATGAGGCCGCCGCTGATGAGGTCTTGCGGCTTCTCGAAAAACGGAACGGAAAGAATATACTGCGAGCTCTGTTCCCTGGCCTGCAAGTCTATGGCCGTCCGGCCGGATTTGTCGCTTAACAATGCGGTCCAGTCTTGAGCCATGAAAATGCTGTCCAACTGTCCGGGCGTATATCCGATGGCATATAAACCGCCAATGATGCTGCCCATGCTGGTTCCCACAATGATGTCGATGGGGATGCCGGCTTCCTCCATGACTTTCAACGCACCGATATGCGCCGTGCCTTTTGCGCCCCCGCCGCTCAAAACCACTCCCACCTTGGGGCGCGCCGTGGCAGGCCAAGATGTAAATAGGATCCACACCAAAAGCAGAAAACGTGTCGCTCTCATCATATGTTCTATGTTTTTTTCAGTCATTTTGGCAGTTCTTGGGGCAAAATGTCGTACACGCCGCCTGCCGGGAACAAAGATAGCGCAAAAACTCTGTCTTTTTCCTCAAAAAATCTTTTTTATCACTTTTTCTGCGCTATGGAATAGTTTGGCACACGGTTTGTTTCCTCTAAAGTGCGTTTGGTTCGGAAACGGACAAGTTACAAAAACATTCTTTGATTAATAATAAAAAATAGATACGATTATGGGAAAGATTATTGGTATTGACTTGGGAACCACGAACTCGTGTGTTTCCGTATTTGAAGGTAACGAACCGGTGGTGATTGCCAACAACGAGGGCAAGCGCACTACGCCTTCCATCGTGGCGTTTAAGAACGGTGAGCGTCTGGTGGGTGACCCCGCCAAGCGTCAGGCCATCACCAACCCGAAGAACACGGTGTTCTCCATCAAGCGTTTCATGGGTGAGACTTACGACCAGGTGCAAAAGGAGATTTCCCGTGTGCCTTATTCTGTGGTGAAGGGTGACAACAACACTCCGCGTGTGGATATCGACGGACGTCTGTACACTCCGCAGGAAATTTCTGCCATGATTCTGCAGAAGATGAAAAAGACTGCTGAGGACTATCTGGGTCAGGAGGTGACGGAAGCGGTGATTACTGTACCGGCATACTTCTCGGATTCTCAGCGTCAGGCTACCAAAGAAGCCGGTCAGATTGCAGGTTTGGATGTGAAGCGTATCGTTAACGAACCGACAGCCGCTGCATTGGCCTATGGCGTAGACAAGTCTAACAAGGACATGAAGGTGGCCGTGTTTGACCTGGGTGGCGGTACATTCGATATCTCTATCCTTGAGTTCGGTGGCGGCGTGTTTGAAGTATTGTCAACCAACGGTGATACTCACTTGGGAGGTGATGATTTCGACCAGGTAATCATCGATTGGCTGGTACAGGAATTCAAGAATGACGAGGGCGCTGACCTTACTGCCGACCCGATGGCCATGCAGCGTCTGAAGGAAGCTGCAGAAAAAGCCAAGATAGAGCTGTCTTCCTCTACTTCAACGGAAATCAATCTGCCGTATATCATGCCGGTAGCAGGTGTTCCCAAGCATTTGGTCAAGACTTTGACGCGTGCTAAGTTTGAACAGCTGGCTCATAACCTGATCCAGGCTTGTTTGGAACCGTGTAAGAAAGCCATGAGCGATGCCGGACTGAACAATGCCGATATTGATGAGGTAATCCTTGTCGGTGGTTCTTCACGTATCCCGGCCGTTCAGAAGTTGGTTGAAGACTTCTTCGGTAAGGTTCCGTCAAAGGGCGTTAATCCGGATGAAGTGGTAGCGGTAGGCGCAGCCGTGCAGGGAGCCGTCTTGACAGATGAGATAAAGGGCGTAGTGCTGCTGGATGTTACTCCGTTGACATTGGGTATCGAAACGATGGGTGGCGTGATGACAAAATTGATAGAGGCCAACACCACCATTCCGTGCAAGAAGAGCGAAGTGTTCTCAACGGCAGCCGACAACCAGACAGAGGTGACGATTCACGTATTGCAGGGCGAGCGTCCGATGGCCGCCCAAAACAAGTCAATCGGTCAGTTCAACCTGACAGGTATTGCTCCTGCCCGCCGTGGAGTTCCTCAAATCGAAGTCACTTTTGATATTGATGCCAACGGTATATTGAAAGTATCAGCCAAAGATAAGGCCACGGGCAAAGAGCAGGCTATCCGTATCGAAGCTTCATCAGGCTTGAGCAAAGAGGAAATCGAACGTATGAAAGCTGAAGCTACCGCCAATGCCGAGGCCGATAAGAAGGAGCGTGAGAAAGTAGACAAGCTGAATCAGGCCGACAGCTTGATTTTCACTACCGAAAATCAGTTGAAAGATTTGGGCGACAAGATACCGGCAGACAAGAAAGCTCCTATCGAAGCTGCTCTTCAAAAGCTGAAAGACGCTCACAAGGCTCAGGATTTGGCAGGCATTGATGCTGCAAGTGCAGAACTGCAGGCCGCATTCCAGGCTGCAAGTGCAGAAATGTATGCACAAACAGGTGCTCAGGGAGGAGCTCAATCAGGCCCGAACGCCGGTCAGGCTAACAACAACGCCGGTCAGAACAGCAATAAGAACGATAATGTTCAGGATGCTGAT